>QHVV01000180.1 GCA_003222385.1 Acidobacteriota bacterium | reverse complement strand
GAGTCGCGGGGGAGCCCACGGCGGACGAGCTCGCTGAAGAGGTCGCGGGCGTCGCGGGAGCCTGCACGGGCGGCTGTTTTCGTTGCAGGGCCGGTGGGGCGGCCTCCGCCATCGCCGGACTCCCGGCGGGCTCGACCTGGAGAGCCCGCGGGTAGCTGCCGACCCACGCGAGCTTGCGGTCGGACGAGGCGGCGAAGTTCGAGATCGCCGCGCCCGCGCCGGCGAGGACGAGGAGGGCCACGACGCGGCCGACGTTCGAAGCCCGGACCATGGGCCCGATTATCGCCCGGTCGGGCGGTTAGCTCTCCGGCTCCCGGGAGTGATCCGCCGGCTCGAAGCAACCCCGCCCTTCGGTGCAGTCGTCGGGATCGGCGTCGACGCCGTCCGGGCCGTGGCGGCGGAGCGTCTTGCTGCAACAGTATTCGGGCGCCGCATCCGGCGGCTCGACGGCTGGATGGGTCACGGACCAGGCTCGGGTGCGCAGGTGGCGGCAGAGGAGCGCGTCGGGCTCGCGCGAAAGGTCGCGGAAAGAGTTCGTGAAGCGCCGGAACGACTGAAGCGGGTCCTCGCCGAAATAGCTGTCCTCGACCTTACGGCCGGGACCCGCCGCTCTCCCCCCTCGCTTCATTCGTCTCCGGGTTTTGTCCGATTTTACTCCGTTTCCTCCGGGCGGTCACCATCGAGCCGCGGTTCGCGGGATTGGGAGTCGCGCCGGAGCGCCCTTTCGTAGGTTTCGCGGTCGTCTAAGTTTTCGACGACTCCCGGATCGTCGACGACGATCTCCTCGACCGCGTCCGCGCGATTCCGCCAGAGAAACCGGAGACCCTCGTTCGGCGGGATCTGCGCGATCTCTTCGAGAAGCCCGGCGCCCACGAGAGCGGGATGCCCGCGGCGTCCTCCGTAGACCGGGAGAACCGCGGTTTCGCGGGAGCCGGCGGCGGCGAGGCGCTCGAGCGTGCCGCGCGCGACGGCGGGATGGTCGGCGGGCCACACGAAGGCGGCGTCGACCGTTGCCGAGATCCGCTCGACGCCCAGGCGGATGGAGGAGAGCATCTCGTCTTCGGGATGCGGATTCACCACGATCTCTGCTCCCGCGCGGCGGGCGGCCTCCTCCGCCTCCGGCAAGTCGGGGCGGAGGACCACGACTGTTCGCGCGACGTTCGCCTTTGCGAGCTTTGCGAGCACGGTCCCGAGCATCGTCGATCCTCCGAACGGGAGGAGAATCTTCTCGCGGCCCATCCGGCGGGAGAGACCCGCAGCGGGGACGACCGCGCCGAGCTTCATCTCTTCCGGCCCCGCGGCGCGCGCTCCGGCTTCGCGGTCGGCTGGGGGGAAGCGAGGGTCGGCCGGCTCGCGAGAGCGCGCGCCCATCGACGCGCCCCCTCCAGCTTCTCGACGGCGCCTTCCCGCGCCTCTCGGCGGAACGCCTCCGGCTCACGGGCCGATCGAAGCCAGGCGATCTCGTCGGCGAGAGCCTTCTCGTACGCTCGGATCACCTGGCGGCGTTCGGGGGTCGGGAGGGATTCGAGGAACGCGATCCGGGCGAGTCCGTCGTCCCGGGCTCGGGGCGGAGGAGGCGGCTCCAGCAGCCAGCGCTGGAGCTCCCGGCGGCCGGCGGCGGTCACGCGATAGAGGTTCCGGTGCGGTCCCCGGCCGGGCCCGAGGACTCGCAAGACCACCAATCCCTCCCGCCGGAGCCGGGCGAGGGCGGGGTAGATCTGGGAGATCTCCGCCTTCCAGACAGGTTCGACTTCCTGATGGATCACGCGCGCGAGGTCGTAACCCGTCCGCGGCTGGCCGGCGAGAAGACCGAGAAGAACGTGCGGGAGCGACACTGGAAAACTATATCAAGACTGATATAGCTGGGCTTCCGAAAAAAGTCCGGACTGGTCCAGAAAAGAGGAAAGTCAAGACAAAAAAAGGGGGGCCCGCAGGCCCCCACAGAAGTCTCGTGGGTTGTCGTAACCCTTTGATTTACTTCTTCTTCTTACCGCCCTTCTTCGTTGCCTTCTTGGCGGCCTTTTTCTTCGTGGCCATGACGTCACCTCCCTTCCGACAGCTGATTGACAGCCTTCGGGCGAGGTGCTAATTTTGCCGCCCCCTCGGAGGGGCGTGTCGCCTTCAGTCTGTCGCTGCCGAACGATTGACAGGTCATACGTCCTGATCGCCGGATGGGCCGCAACCCGTCCGGCGATTTGATTTTAGAAGCTTCTCGACCGGAAACAACAAGTATTTCTTTTTCGTGAGGCTCGCGTTGACAGCATTCTCCTGCTCGACCGGCTCCGGTGTCAAGCGCCGCGCGCGCGACTAGAATCGCGCGCGTGACACCGATCACCCTCGCGCATAGCCCGGACTCCGACGACGCTTTCATGTTTTACGGTCTCGCGCAAGGCGACGTCGACACGGAGGGCCTCGTCTTCTCTCACGAGCTCTCCGACATCGAGTCGTTGAACCGCCGAGCGATCGCGGGCGAGCTCGACGTCACCGCCGTGTCCTTCCACGCCTATGCCTATCTCGCCGACCGTTACCTGCTCCTCCCGCACGGAGCGTCCTTCGGCGACGGGTACGGCCCGGTCGTCGTCGCGCGGCAGCCTCTCTCCCGCGAGGACATCGCGTCGGGCTCCGTCTCCGTCGCCTCGCCCGGCCGCCGCACGACGGCGGCGCTCGCCCTCTCGCTCTGGGCGCCGGGGGTCGACATGAAGGAGATACCTTTCGACCGCATCCAGGAGCAGGTCGCCTCCGGCGAAGTCGCAGCTGGCCTCCTGATTCACGAGGGACAGCTGACGTATTCCGACGACGGCCTCGTCCTCCTCGTCGACCTCGGGCGATGGTGGAAAGAGGAGACCGGCCTGCCCCTGCCGCTCGGAGGCAACGTGGTGCGCCGGGACCTGGGCGCGGAACGGATCTCGCGGATCTCCCGGGCGCTGCGCCGCTCGATCGAATACGGCCTCTCGCACCGCGATGCCGCGCTTTCGCACGCCCTCGGGTACGCCCGCGGGCTCGATCGGTCGCGGGCTGACCGCTTCGTCGGCATGTACGTCAACGATTGGACGCGGGGGTACGGACCGGAGGGACGCCGGGCCGTGCAGACCCTGCTCGATCGCGGCGCGGAGGCGGGCCGGATTCCTCCGACGCGCGCCGAGTATGCGCCCGAGTAGCCGGGTCGATTCCGCCGTCCTCTTCCTCCATCTCGCCGCTCTCGCCCTCGCGATCGGTCCCGCCGTCTTCTTCGGGGCGGTCGTCGCCCCCGCCCTCTTCCGCGTGCTGCCGACCCGCGACCTCGCGGCGACCGTCGTCAGCCCCGTCCTCTCCGGGGCGTGTCTTCTCGCCGAGGTGGCGTTCGGGGTTCTCTTCGCCACTTCGTTCTGGTTGACGCGCGAAGGCGTTCCCCGTCTGATGCGGAGCCTTCTCACGCGGCTGCCGGTCGCCGGCTTCTTCGCGGCTCTCGTCGTCCACCAGCTGCTCATTCCGCCGATCGATCGGATCCGGCGGGAGGCGCCGGGC
>QHVV01000017.1:3291-20429 GCA_003222385.1 Acidobacteriota bacterium | reverse complement strand
CGAAGGGAAGCTGTACGCCCGCACCGACCGGGACGCAACGCTCGGCCGGGTCATCGCGGTGGACTTGAACCGTCTCTCCGCGACGAACAAGGACGCGCCTTTCGTCGAGCTCGTGCCGCAGGGCAAGGACACGATCCAGAGCGCGTCCATCATCGACAAGAAGCTCGTCCTCCGGCATCTTCGAAACGCGAGCTCGGCTCTCGACGTCCACGCCCTGTCCGGGAAAGTTGAGAAGGAGATCGAGTTGCCCGGGATTGGATCGGTCGGAGGGATCTCGGGGGACGCGGACCAGAAGGAGATGTTCCTCGCTTACAGCTCTTTCACGCAGCCTCCCACGAACTTCCGCTATGACCTCGACAAGGGGGAGCTCGTCCTGTTCCAGAAGACCGACGTGAAGGTCGATCCGAGCGGATACGAGACCGAGCAGGTCTGGTACCCCTCGAAGGACGGGACGAAGATTTCGATGTTCCTGGTTCATCGGAAGGGCCTCCCGCGGGACGGAAACCGGCCGGTCTTTCTGTATGCCTACGGTGGCTTCAACATCAGCCAGACGCCGGGCTTCTCGGCGACGCGCTACGTCTTTCTCGAGAAGGGTGGCATCGTCGCGATGCCCAACCTGAGGGGGGGCGGAGAGTACGGTGAGGAATGGCACAAAGCCGGGATGCGTGAGAGGAAGCAGAACGTCTTCGACGATTTCATCGCCGCGGCGGAATGGCTGATCGCGAACAACTACACGAAGCGGGAGCGCCTGGCGATCGCCGGCGGCTCGAACGGCGGCCTGCTCGTATCGGCCGTCGAGATGCAGCGTCCCGATCTCTTCGGCGCGGTGGTCTGCCAGGTCCCGGTGGCCGACATGCTGCGATATCAGCGCTTCACGCTCGGCCGTTACTGGATCGCGGAGTACGGGAGCTCCGAGGTCGCCGCGGACTTCCCGTTCCTGTACAAGTACTCGCCGTATCACAACGTGCACGCAGGATCCTCTTATCCGGCGACTCTGATCACGACCGCGGACACCGACGACCGCGTGGACCCCGGCCACTCCAAGAAGCTCGCGGCCCGGATGCAGGCGGCTCAGGCGGGCGACGAGCCGATCCTGATCCGCATCGAAACGAAGGCGGGGCACGGGGCGGGTAAGCCGACGACCAAGATCTTGGACGAGCAGGCCGACATCTGGACGTTCGTCTTCTGGAAGCTCGGGATGATCTAATCCGGGGCACGACACCTCCGGAACGGAACACCACTCGATGCCGTTGACGCGCCGCGCCATCCTCTCCGGCGCGGCGACCGGCGCGGCCGCGCTCGCGATGCCGGCCTTCCGGGCCGATGCGATCGGGCGCGCCCGGGAAGCGCGTCGCTCGGTCGCGGGAACACCCTCGGAGACCGTCGCCTCGGACGAAACGTACTGGTCCCACATCCAGCGGGCGTTCGACGTCGACTCGACGATCGTCAACCTGAACAACGGAGGCTGCAGTCCCACGCCATCCCACGTGCTCGAGGCGATGATCCGCGACCTGAAGTTTTCCAACGAGATGCCGGTCCACCACATGTGGACCGTCCTGGAGCCCCGGATCGAGTCGGTTCGCCGGGAGCTCGCGCGCGAGTTCGGGTGCGACCCCGAGGAAATGGCGATCACCCGCAACGCCTCGGAGTCGCTCGAGACGCTGATCTTCGGGCTCGACCTCCAACCGGGCGACGAGGTCGTCGTCACGAACCAGAACTATCCGCGGATGTTGACGAGCTGGGACCAGAGGGTCCGGCGGGACCGGATCGTGGTCCGCCCAATCTCGTTCCCCGTGCCTCCGCCGTCCGCGGCCGACGTGGTCCGCCGCTTCCGCGAGGCGCTCACCCCGCGCACGCGGGTCATCGAGATCACGCACATCACCAACCTGACCGGCCAGATCCTGCCGGTCCGGGACGTCGTCCGCATGGCCCGCGAGCGCGGGATCGAGGTCTTCGTCGACGGAGCGCACGCGTTCGCGCACTTCCCTTTCCGGCGCGACGATCTCGAGTGCGACTACTACGGAACGAGCCTCCACAAGTGGCTGCTGGCGCCGATCGGAACCGGCTTCCTCTACGTCCGCCGGGAGAAACAGAAGAAGATCTGGCCGCTCATGGCGGCTCCGGCGAAGATGGACCAGGACATCCGGAAGTACGAGGAGATTGGGACGCACCCCGCCGCGAACCACAACGCGATCGCCGCGGCGCTGGCGTTTCACCGGGAGGTCGGCGCCGAGCGGAAGGCAGCGCGGCTGCGGTGGCTGCGGGACCGCTGGGCCCGACGCCTCCTCGCCGCCGACCCTCGCGTGAAGGTCCGGACGCCCTTGAATGCCACCGAATCCTGCGGCATCGCCCTGGTCTCCGTGGAAGGCGTCGATACCGAGAAGCTGCAGGCCCACCTCTGGGAAAAGCATCGGATCATGACGACCCCGATCGTCCACCCCGAGTTCAACGGACTGCGCGTGACGCCCAACATCTACACGCGGCCGGACGAGATCGACGTTTTTGCCGAAAAAGTGGAAGACGTCCTCCGAAAGGGTTTGTCCTAGCGCCTCGATTCGACCTCGGAACCCTCTCGGCGCCGCGGTGTCTTACAGCGCAGGAGGTCGTCATGCGACAGCCCGCTTTTCTTCCCGCTCTGGTCGTCGGCAGCGTTCTCACGGTTGCGGCGGCACCGCTGTTCGCCGCTTCGCGACGGGGGTTCGAGCTCTCGGTCCTCGTCGGCGGGTCCCAGGCCCTGGAATACGAGCACGCGGGCCGGGCCTACATCGAGGCCTCGAAGGGAACGAACTTCTCCCTGCGGGTCCACAATCCCACCTGCCAGCGGATTGCCGTTGCGCTCTCCGTCGACGGGCTGGATGTCATTGACGCGAAGCACAGCACTGCTCTCGAGGCGACGAAGTGGCTCCTCTCCCCCGGCGAAACGATCGACATTCCGGGATGGCAGGTCTCGGGCGAGATCGCGCGCCAATTCTTCTTCACTGAAACGAAGAGTTCGTACGCCAGGTGGCTCGAGAAGACTCGCAACGTCGGAACGATCGAAGCCGTCTTCTTCCGCGAGAAGCAGAGTCCCTTTCCGGAGCGCTGCGTGGACGGCGCGATGCTGCCGCGCCGCGACACGGCACCGAGGTCCAGGAACGAGGGCGCCTCATCCAATAGGCCCGGTGGCATGCCCGAAGGCGTGCCGGGCGGAGTTCCCGGCGGAGTGGCCGGGGGCGTTCCCTCTGCTGGAGGGCCCGGGACGACCTCGGAGCCTTCCGGACAGGCGAAGGCCGAGGTTACCGTGAGCGCCGAGGCGCCGCGGCTCGACGCGAGGGAGACCCGAAAGACACCGTCGGAGAAGGAGGCCGAGGATTTCGCCGCGACCGGCATCGGCCGACAGGTCCGTTTTCCCGTCGTCTGGGTCGACTTCGACGAAGATCCGAACCCCGTCGCGAGCATCGCGCTGCGCTACGAGTTCCGACGCGAGCTGATTCGCCTGGGCGTGCTTCCCCGTGACGAGGATCTCTACGCGCGCGAGCGCGGCCGCGGCTTCGAGCCCGGTTACGCGCCCGACCCGTACCGGAATCGTTGACGCAGGCATGGAAGACGGACCGGCCGACGTGGAAAGTACAATCGCGTCGTTCCCGATCGGACGCCGCGCATTGGAAACCTCCCTGCCCGACTTTTCCGACGAGGACCTGATCTCCCGCGCGCGGGCGGGCGACTCGGACGCGTTCGGAGAGTTCGTTCAGCGGCACATGCCGGCAGTCCATCGCTGGATGGCCAGGGCAGTCGGGGAAGAGGACGCCGACGACATGACACAGGACGTTTTTCTTCGGGCGTATCGAGGTCTTTCCCGCTTCCGCGCGCAGGCTCCGCCGCGCGCCTGGCTGGCGGCCATCGCCGACAATGCGATCAAGAACAAGTACCGCTCGCGCAGCCGCTTTCGCCGGATTTTCGCATCGGACCCTTCTTCCGACACGCTCGAGGATCGGGCCGCAATCCGGTCGGACCCGGAGGAGGACGCCGGCATGAGCGAATCTCGCGCCTCCGTCCACGGCGCTCTCCGGAAGCTGCCGATCGACTTTCGACTTCCGGTCGTATTGCGGGACGATCGCCGCATCGCTCGACCTCCCGCTCGGCACGGTGAAGTCGCGCATCGCCCGGGGTCGAGGTCAGCTTCGCGCCATCCTCGCGCCGCTCGTCGAAGCGCGGAGGAGCTCATGAGCGGGAACGGCGGCTCGCATCCCGGCCGGTCCCTCGACTTTCTCTCCCGCCTTCACGACGGGGAGCTCGACGCCGCCGAGCGCGCCCGATTCGAGGCTCACCGCGCCCACTGCGCGGAGTGCCGCCGGGCGGCGCGCGAGTTCGAGGACACGATCTCTCTCTTCCGCTCCGCACGATCGAACCCACCGCGCTCCGACCTCGCCTCGCGGATCCTCCGGAAGGTCCAGTCGACGAACCGTCCGCGGGCACCGTTCTCCCGCCGTTTCCGGTTCGATCTGGGCTGGGCGGCGCTCCTCGTCACCGCGTTGCTCGCGCTTCTCGTGATGACGCCCGTCGTCCGGCGGGAGCCTCCTCGGATCATCCCCATCCGGAGCGTCACGGCGCTGCCGCCGGCGTCTGCCAGGGCGAAGGAGATGGAAGCGCCGACAGCTGCGGAGCTCGGGAGCGGCGAAACGCGGCGCACCGAATCGCGCGCGAGACCTCCGGCGGCCGGGAAAGTCCCGCCGCGAAGGGAGCCGGAGGCCTCGAAAGACGCTGCCGCGCGGTCGAGCGAGCCCCGGCAGGGGGCGAAGCTCGAAGACCGGCGGGATCGCGATGCGCTCACGATCGTGCCGGAGGCGGCCCGCGCGGGCGGAGCGGAGGAGACCGCGGCCGCGGCAGAGGCAGTCCCGCCCGGCAAGCCGCTGAAAATGTCTTTCCAGGCGATCGACGGCTTCGGGTCGCCGCCGACACTCCTCTCGACGGCGCATCTCGATCTTCCGGTCGACGAGCGGGGCCGCGAGTACGTCGTCCTGCTGGACGCGCAGGGCATCGTCCGCGGCGTGACCCCGCCGTCGGCCGTCCGGGGAGGCGCGATCCGGCAGGGCGACGCTTCCGGCGCGCTCTTCCGGCTGCGCTTCGCCGCGGGCAACCGGCCGAGACGTCTGCTCGTCCGTTTCGAGTAGGTCTCAGTTCCGGATCACGAGGACCGCCGCGCCCCGCACTTGGCCGCGTTTGACCTTCGACAGCGCTTCGTTGGCCGCGCGGAGCGGAAACTCGTGAGTCTCGGGCTCCAGAGGGATTCGAGCGGCCAGGTCCAGGAACTCGAGCGCGTCCTGCCGCGTGAAGTTCGTCACGCTGCGAACTGCGCGCTCCCCCGAAAGGAGTTCGAAGTCGAAGGAGGGGATCGGCGTCATGTGGATCGCATTGACGGCGAGCGTTCCACCCCGCTCGAGACGCCGGAGCGCCTGCGGAATCACCGCCCCGGCCGGGGCGAAGCTCGCGGCGGCGTCGAGCAGAATCCCGGGATCGTCTTCCGACCCGCCCGCCCAGACGGCGCCCATCTCCAGTGCGTGCTCCCGATGGGCCGGCGTGCGCGTGAAGACGAAAACGTCGCACCCTGCGTGCCGCGCGATCTGCAGTACGAGATGGGCGGAAGCGCCGAACCCGAAGAGCCCGAGCTTCCCGCCGCTTTCGATTCCGGAAAGCTTGAACGTCCGATAGCCGATCACTCCGGCGCAGAGAAGCGGCGCCGCCTTTGCCGCCGGAAAGCCCGGCGGAAGACGGTAAACCGCTCTCTCCGGTGCGGTCATCTGCTCGGCATACCCTCCGTCCCGGTCGCGTCCGGTGAAGCGCGCACGGCGGCACAGGTTTTCGCGTCCGGAGACGCAGAACGCACATCGACCGCAGGTCGCGGAGACCCAACCGACGCCGACGACGTCGCCCGGCCGAAGGCTTTCCACTCCGCCGCCGCGTTCGAGAACTCTTCCGACGACCTGGTGTCCGGGCACGACGGGCAAAGGCGTCGAGACCTCGCCCTCCGCGAGATGAACGTCCGTCCGGCAGACGCCGCACGCCTCGACCGCGATCGACACTTCCCCGATCTCCGGCCGCAGCTCGGATCGGTCGCGTGCCTCGAGCGGCTCGTCCTCCACCGGAGCGGTCCGCTCGAGGACCATCGCTCTCATCGTGCGCTATTCTCCGACGGGAGGACCGGATGAAGCGCATCGACGTCCTGCTCGCCGACTACGGCTCCCACCACACCACCCGCGGCAACCTCGCGTGTCACGTCGCCGGCATCTCGCTCATCGTCTTCGGCATCCTCGCGATGCTCGCGCCGATCCGGCTCGGACCCGTGCGGCTCTCCGAGATCGTCGTGGCGGCCGTGGTCCTCTACGACGTCGCGCTCGATCTCTCTCTGGCCGCCGGGCTGCTCGTCGCCTTCGCGTTCCTCGACGTCGCCGCGCGCGCGGTCGGCGACTGGCGCGTCGGGCTCGGCGCCTTCGTCCTCGGCTGGATCTTTCAGGCGGTCGGCCACGCGGTTTACGAAAGGAACCGACCCGCGTTCTTCAAGAACCTCGTCCACCTTCTGGTCGGGCCGCTCTTCCTCGTCAACGAGCTGCTGAAGGTGCGGCGGCCCGCTCCCGCTTCCCGCTAGACAGGGGTCGCATGACCGACCCGGGGATCGAGGAGTTCCCGCGAGTCCTGAAGGACCTCGGCTGGTCCGACCTCCCGGGAGGCGAAGCGGAGCGGGTCGCGGAGATCACGCGGGAGTTCGTCGAGGCGAGCCTCGCATTCCGGGACGTCGAGCCCGCGGTCACGATCTTCGGCTCGGCCCGCCTCGGCCCGCGCCACCCGGCTTATGCGCTCGCCCGAGAGACGGCCCGGCTGCTCGCTCTGGAAGGATTCAACGTCGTCACGGGAGGAGGGCCCGGGATCATGGAAGCCGCCAACCGGGGTTGCCGGGAAGGGGGTGGGATCTCGATCGGGCTGAACATCCGGCTTCCGCGCGAGCAGAAAGCGAACCCCTACCTCGACCGGGAGTTCGACTTCACCTACTTCTTCATCCGAAAGTACATGTTCGTCAAGCTCTCCTCGGCGTTCTTCGCGTTCCTCGGCGGCTATGGAACCTTGGACGAGCTCTTCGAGACGCTCACCCTGATGCAGACGCGGAAGATCGAGAGCTATCCGATCATCCTCGGAGGCCGCGACGCCGAAGACGCGATCGAGCCGCTGCTCGGAAAGCTCCTCGAGCACGGGACGATCAACGAGCGGGATCGCAGCCTGCTGCACCGGAGCACGTCGCCGCAAGACGCGGTCCGGATCGTCGTCGAGCACCACCGCCGGCTGTCCCGGGTGACGAACAAGCCGGAGAAGAAACCGAGTCGGAGCTAGCCCGAGAGCGACCGCCCGGGCGGCCTGATCGGCACGGCGCGTTCTTCCTCGGACATCAAGGGTGAAACGCCGACGTATCCGCCACGCTCGCGAGATGGCCCTGCATGTTCGAATAGGGCTTGACCACCCCGGTCACCGTGTCGGTCACCGTGATCGTGTACTCGACGTCGGAGAGAGCTCCATAGAACACCCAGTAGAAACCGTTGACCGGACGGCCGTCCACCGCCTTGATCACGATCTCCACGTTGTTCGAGGAGAAGAACCAGAAGTAGCCGGTGTCCGTCGTCAGCGGGACGGCCTGTGCCGTTCCGTTCGTGATGCCGAGAGTCGGAGCCGTGAAGATCGCGCGCACCTGGAAGCGGCCGCTGTTCAGGCAGAGCGTCGTCCCGTTCGGCGTGCAGGCCTGCGCCGACGACGGCGTGAGCAGCGCCGCGACATCCGCCCTCTGCTGACGGACCATCTCGTCCATCTCGGGGCCTGTGGGCGCCGGTTCCGGAGCGCTCGAGGCGCCCATCACCGCGTTCGAGCCGGGGAACGCCGCGGTATCCGCGACGCTCGCCAGGTGTCCCTGCACGTTGTGATACGGCTTGACGGCTCCGGTCGCCGTGTCGGTGACCGTGATCGTGTACTCGACGTCGGAGAGCGCCCCGTAGAACACCCAGAAGAAGCCGTTCACCGGCCGGCCGTCCACCGCCTTGATCACGATCTCGACGTTGTTCGAGGAGAAGAACCAGAAGTATCCGGTGTCCGTCGTCAGCGGAACGGCCTGCGCGGTCCCGTTGGTGATGCCGAGAGTCGGGGCGGTGAAGATCGCCTGGACCCGGAACCTGCCGTTGTTCAGGCAGAGCGTTGTCGGCCCGGCGGTGCACGTCGTCGACGTCTGGCCGCAGACGACCTCGAGCGTGTAGCCGCCCGTGATGCCGGTCAGATAGCTATTGGCGTAGACCGTGTACGTGCCGGCGTCCGTCGCCGTGAAGGAAATCCGCGCGTCGGTTCCCTGGCCCGGGCCGTCGTTGTTCTCATCGACCTCGTTGCCGGAGGGATCGAACAGGATTAGATAGGTATCGAACACGGTCGATCTCATGGTGATCTGGACCGACTGCCCCGCAGAGACCTGGAACGTCCACGCATCGTAGAAGCTGTTGTCGAAAGAGAGCCGGCAGTCGTCCGAGGTCAGCGCGCCGCTGACGGTCGTGTTGCAATTGGTCCCGGCCGTCGTGCAGGCAATGGACCGGGCAGGGCGGACCCCGACCGGCGTGGCCGCGATCTTCCGGAAGCCGCTCGAGGGCGTGACGCCGGAGGCTTTCGGGACCGCCGCCGCCGATGCGAGAGACGCGGCCAGGCCGAGGACGACGGCGAGCCCCACGATTCGAACGCGTTTCCGGAATGTGTTCACGGGACCTCCAAGGTCGTTGACGGGTTGCAAGTCGGGTACCAGGACTCCGAAAGCAGCGGCGGGGCGCCGACATTCCCTCCCGCGACTCATGGGCACGTCGCGAACGCGTTCGTGTCCTGGACCGGCGCGAACGGCGTGTTCTGCGGGTTCCGGTAGGTCCGCACGGTTCCCGTCCGCGTGTCTGTCACGGTCAGCTCGACGGAGACGTTCGTCAGTCCGCCGGCGAAGACCCAGTACCGCGGAGCGGCCGTGAAGGTGCAGGCATTGACGACCTTCACGATGACCTCGATGTTGTTCGCGCTGAAGAACCAGAAGACACCCGTGTCGGTCGTCCGCGTCACGGCCATCCCGGGGCCCGACTGGCCGGCCGCCGTGGAATAGGTCGCCTGCACGCGGAAGCGGCCGTTGTTCAGGCACAGTGTCGTCGCGTTCGCCGTGCACGGGCCGGCAATCGGCGTGGCCGTCGGCGCCGGCGGCGCGACGATCGGTGTCGGAGTCGGAGTCGTCGCCGGCCCCGCGGCGCACTGGAGCGTCAGCGTATATGTGCCCACCTGGTTGGCCTGAAGGCTCGTCGCGCCGATCGTCCACGTCCCCGACGTCGGCAACGTGAACGTTATCCGGGAGTTGGTCGTGCCCCCGAAGTCGTCGTTCGTCGCCACGACCGCCGGACTCGGATCGAGAAGAAAAAGGTAGGTATCGAAGGCGTTCGACGTCATGTCGATCGTTACCGTCTGTCCCGCCGCGCCCTGGAACTGGACGAGGTCCACGAAGCTCCCGTCGTCCAACCGGCAGTCGTCCGTGGTGATCTCTCCGCTCGCGGTGGACGACGGGCAGGCCAGGGATCCGAACTCGTTGCAGGTGGACGCCGCGAGAGTCCGGAGCGATCGCCGGCGCGAGAGGACCCGCGCGTTGCTCGAGAGGTTGCCGGGCGGCCGGCTCGGACCGTTCGAAGACAGCACGAACGCGGCCGCCATCAGGACGACCGCCGACAGAAGCGCCGCGCGGGCGCTGCCGGGTCCCCGGGGGCGCAACGTCAGAGAACGGCTCCCGGCCTCACGGACACGTCGCGAACGCGTCGGTGTCCTGGATCGGCGCGAACGCGGTGTTGAGCGGGTTGGTGTACGTCCTGGTCATGCCGTTGGACGTATCGGTGACCGTCAGGACGACCTGCACGTTCGTCAGCCCGCCGGCAAAAACCCAGTAGCGCGGAGCTGCGGCGAAGGTGCACGCGTTGACGACCTTGATGATCACCTCGATGTTGTTCGCGCTGAAGAACCAGAAGAGACCCGTGTCGGACGTCTGCGTCACGGCCGTTCCGGGCCCGGTCGCGCCTGCAGGTGTCGTGTAAGTGGCCTGCACCCGGAAGCGGCCGTTGTTGAGACACAGCGTCGTCGAGTTCGCCGTGCACGCTCCGGCAGGAGGTGCCGCGCCGCACTGCAGCGCCACCGAGTAGGCGCCGAACTGGTTCCCCAGCCAGCTGTTCGCGACGATGAACCAGGACCCGGTCTGGGTCAGCGTGAAACTGATTCGCGAAGTCGTCCCGCCGCCTCCATCGTGGTCTGTCGCGACGGTCGTGGATCCGGACGGGTCGATCAGGAAGAGAAACGTGTCGAACGCCGACGAGGACATGGTGAGCGTGACCTGCTGGCCCGAGGTCCCGTCGAAGGAGTAGACGTCGTAGTAACTGGTGTCGTCGGAGATGAAGCAGTCGGTGTTCGCCAGCTGGCCGTTCGCCGTCGAGTTGCAGGCGATGCCGTCGACCGACGGCGTACCGTTGACGCAGTCCTGGGGCTGCGCCGTGCGGAGCGGGCGGGCGCCTTCCTTGCCCGCGGAGAGCGACCCGAGAAAGCGGGCTTTTGCGGCGCCGAGGAGGGGCGTCAGAGGAACGTTGCTCGCGGTCTTCGGCCCGGGCCGGGACGTTTGCGCCGCGGCGGAATCGCCGCCGAGCGCCGCGCCACAAAGCACCGACGCGGCCAGGAAAACTGGGGTCACGAGACGGTTCTGCCGTTTCGATTTCATACACTCTCCATCGCGAAAAGGACTGACGACGAGTTTCTTTTTTCCGATCCGACGGTTCGCCCGGAATTGAAGCAGGTCCCGATGGTCCGCCGCGCGGGATTCTAACCCGGTTTGCCGGGACGGCGCGGTCGCCGGGGGTCTGCTAGCTTTCGCCAGATGTCCCGCGCGCGACCGGTTCGCCCGATCACCGCGGTCTCGATCGCGGCGTCCGATTCGGGCGGGGGTGCCGGGATCCAGGCCGACCTGCTGACCTTCGCGGCGCATTCCGTTTATGGCGCGACCGTGGTCGTCGCGGGGACCGCGCAGAACACGCACGGCGTCTTTTCGATCGAATCGTTCTCTCCCCGCTTCGTCTCGCGACAGATCGACGCGGTCTTCTCGGACCTCGCGCCCGCCGCGGTGAAAATCGGCATGCTGTGGAGCGCCGGGACGGTCCGGACGGTGGCGCGGGGCCTGCGCCGTTTTCGCGCTCAGAACGTCGTTCTCGATCCGGTGCTCGTCTCCTCGAGCGGAGCGATTCTCCTTTCCTCGACCGGTCTCCGCGCTCTTCGCCGGGATCTCCTTCCGCTCGCCGATCTCGTGACGCCGAACCGGGACGAGGCAGCTGCGCTTTCGGGCGTCGGTATCCGGACGGAGCGCGACGTCCGCCGGGCGGCGCGGAGAATCGGCGAGCTCGGCGCACGCGCGGTCCTGGTCACGGGAGGAGACGCGCCGGGCGACCGCGTCCGCGACCTCCTCTGGAACGGAAGAGCGTTCCGGACGTTCGAGCACCGGCGCATCGCGACGGGGGCGACGCACGGGAGCGGCTGCAGCCTCTCGGCCGCGGTCGCGGCCAACCTCGCGCGCGGCGACGATCTCGAGACCTCGGTTTCGCGGGCGATCCGCTACGTGACGCGATCGATCGCCCGCGGCGTTTTTCCGGGAAGCGGAGCCGGAGTCCCGGTCCGGTTCCCCGGAAGTCTCACCCCCAGAAATCGAACCGGTAGCCCGGCGACGAGTACGCGGCCTCCGCAATCGCGGACCGGTCGCCGTCGCGCCCGGCCGCGTGATCGCGATCGCGGTTCTTCTCCATCTCCTTGAGCGCGCCGACCACCCGATATTTCGCGGAGCCCACGAATGCGCGGGCGAGCCGGATTTCCTCGGCGGCTTCCCGCGCGCCGCGGCGGCGAACGGCCGAGCTCGCCCGCGAGAGCACCGCGATCGACGCATAGAGATCCACGGCCACGTTCGCCAGCCTCTCCTGCTGGTACTGCCTCTCCAGGATGTGCGTTCCGTAACGGGAGAGAAACGTCTCCGCCGCGGCGCCGAAGGATCGCGTGTAGCGGCGGACGAGATCGGCTTCGACGGCGAGCTCGGGCGCGACCCTTTCGAGCCGCTCCGGAGCGACGTAGCCGCGGATCTTCCGGCCCACGTAGTCGGAGAGGATCCCGAGGTTGCCGAGCGGCGCCTTCAGAGCCCTCGCGACCTCTTCGAGGTCGGACCCCAGCTCCCGCAGCCCGGTCAGGGCGACGAGGACCCGGAGAATTTCGTTCGTTCCTTCGAAGATCATGTTGATGCGCGAGTCGCGCAGCGCCCGCTCGTAGGGATACTCCTCCATGAACCCGTTCCCGCCCGCGATCTGCAGCGCATCGTTGACGACGCTCCACATCGTTTCGGTTCCGAAGACTTTGCAGGCGGCGCCCTCGAGCGAATAGTCGGAGAGGCCCCGGTCGACGAGCCCCGCAGTCAGGTAGACGAGAGATTCGAGAGCGTACGTGCTCGCGACCATCCGGGCGAACTTGCCGCGGATCATCTCGAAGTCGGCGATGCGCGTGGCAAACTGCCGGCGCTCTCCCGCGTGGAGAGCCGCTTCGCGGATCATCGCCTTGCAGCCGCCGAGGCAGCCGGCGCCGAGAGACGTCCGGCCCGTGTTCAAGACCTCGACCGCGACCTTGAAGCCCGCGCCGCGCGGCCCGATGACGTTGAACGCCGGCACCCGGATCTCTTTGAGGACGAGCGGGACCGTCGAGGAGCCCTTCAGGCCGAGCTTTTTCTCCTCCGGCCCGATTTCGAGGCCGGGAAGATCCTTCGTGACCGCGAAGGCGGTGATCCTCCGGTGCTCGTCGGCCGCTTCGAGCGCGACGTCTTTGGCGAACAGCGTGAAAAAGTCCGCGATGCCGCCGTTGCTGATCCAGTGCTTCGAGCCGTCCAGGACGAACTCGTCGCGGGCCGCGTCGTAGCGCGCGGTCGTGCGGATGGAGGCGGCGTCCGAGCCGGCTTCCGGCTCGGTCAGCGCGAACGCGGCGACCATCTCGCCCGCGGCGAGCGCCGGCAGCCACCGCTTCTTCTGCTCTTCCGTTCCGTAAAGGAGCAGCGCCTTCATCCCGATCGACTGGTGCCCTCCGATCAGGATTCCGAGCGAAGCATCGGTCCGACCGATCTCTTCCATGACCCGGCAGTAGGCGGAGGAGGAGAAGCCGTAGCCCCCGTACTCCACGGGAATCGAGATGCCGAACGTTCCGAGGTCCGCGAGCCCGCGCACGATTTCCGGCGGAATGCGCTTCTCCCGGTCGATGCGCGCGGAATCGATCCGGTCGCGCGCGAAAGTCCGGAGGGACCCGAGAAACGCGGAGACGGTCTCCCGCTCCTCGTCCGTGGGCTCCGGGAACGGAAAGAGGAGATCCTCCCGGACGGCGCCCGCGAAAAGCGCTTTGACCGGCGAAGACATCGACTCCGGAATCGGTTGGCTCAGAACGCGGCCTCGCCGCCGGCGCCGCCCGCGGCGTAGAAGGTGCCCCGGGCGTCGGCCAGCCGCCGGATCGAGTGGGCCGGCTCGAAGCGCGGGCCGAAGCGCTCCGTGAGCTCCTCGAGAAGCGACCGTACGCGCGGCAAGCCGAGCGAGTCCGCCCAGCGCAGGAGCCCGCCGAGGAACGGCGGAAATCCCGTGCCCAGGATCATCGCGAGATCGAGCTTCGACGGTCCGGCGACGACCCCGTCCTCCAGGCAGAAGGCCGCCTCGTTGACCATCGGCAGAGCGAGGCGCGATTCCATCTGGTCCAGCGGGAACGGAGATGACGCCTTCGGCTCCGCCCGCAACGCGGCGTATGCGGCGGGCGACGGCTCCCCGCGCTTTCCCTCGGAGTACTCGTAGAAGCCCGAACCGCTCTTCCGCCCGAGCCGTCCGGCCGCGACCAGCGCCTCGTCTCCTCCCGGCTTGATTCGCCCCGGAAACGCGGCCTGCAGGACTTCGCCCGCCTTGACCGCGACGTCCAACCCGACTTCGTCCAGGAGCGCGAGCGGCCCCACCGGCATCCCGAAATCGGTCATCGAGCGGTCGACGTCTTCGATGCGGCAACC
The DNA here is from genome assembly GCA_003222385.1 of Acidobacteriota bacterium. Taxonomy (GTDB): domain Bacteria; phylum Acidobacteriota; class Thermoanaerobaculia; order UBA5066; family Gp7-AA6; genus Gp7-AA6. The sequence goes on along the minus strand of QHVV01000017.1, from coordinate 6,319 downwards.
CTCCCGGACCAGCCGGACCGCTTCCGAAAGATACGGCGCAAGAATGCGGTTGACGAGGAAACCCGGGAGATCGTTGACGACGATCGGCGTCTTGCCGAGCTTCTTCGCGAGCGCGAAGATGGTCGCGATCGTCTCGTCCGAAGTCTTTTCGCCGCGGATGACCTCGACCAGCGGCATGCGGTGAACCGGGTTGAAGAAGTGCATTCCCGCCACGCGATCCGGATGCGCGGCCGCCTCGGCGATCTGCGTGATCGGGATCGTCGAAGTGTTCGATGCGAAGATCGCGGTCTCCGGAACGACCGTTTCCCATTGAGCCAGCACCGACCGTTTGACCTCGAGCTTCTCGACCACCGCTTCGACGGTCACTTCGCACTTCGCGAATCCGGAATAGTCGAGGGTCCCGGAGAGCCGCGCCATCCGCACCGTCATCTCCCTCTCCGTCAGGCGGCGCCTTCGCACCGACTCCCGGAAGATCTCGGCCGCGGCCGCGAACCCGTGGGCGAGGGCCTTCGGCTCGACGTCCTTCATCCGCGCCGGAATTCCACGGTCCGCCGCGAGGTGCGCGATCCCTCCCCCCATCCGCCCGGCGCCGAGAACTCCGAGCCTCGTGACCTCCCGGGGAGGGACGTCGGGATCGGCGACTCCGGTCTCCTTCTTCACCTGTTCGGTCGCGAAGAAGACGTCGAGCAGATTGCGCTGGACCGGTCCGCCGAAAACGTTGGCGATCCGGCGGCTTTCGACCTCCAGGGCGGCGTCGATCGGCTTGCCCCAGCTCTCCTCGACGGCCGCGAGCGCCTCGAGCGGAGCCGGGTAGTGACCTCCCGTCTCCGCGAGGACTTTTTCCTTCGCCTTCTTGAACAGCATCCTTCGGCCGAGCGGTGTCGCCTCCAGGATCCGATCGGCCGCGCTCTGCCGATCGGGACGGGGGGTCCGCTTCGGGCCTCCGACCTTCGACCGCGCGAAACGCCGGACGTAGTCGGCGAAGATCGCCGCGGGGACCGCTTCGTCCACGAGGCCGATGCGCCGTGCGCGCCGAGCGTCGAGCTGCCTGCCGGTCAGGATCAGGTCGAGCGCGGCCGACAACCCCACCAGTCGCGGAAGGCGCGTGCAGCCTCCCCACGCCGGAAAGATTCCCAGGCGGACTTCCGGGAGCCCGACCTTCGCGGAGGGCGCGTCCGACATGAGACGGTAGTCACACGCGAGAGCGAATTCCGTGCCTCCCCCCAGGCAGGCGCCGTTGATCGCGGCGATCGTCGGGAACGGAAGGCGCGCGAGCTGTTCGAACAGCGCCTGTCCGCGCGCCGATCCGGCCGAGATCTCCTCCGGAGCGATCGTCGTGAACTCCTTCAAATCCGCTCCGGCGATGAAGACGTCCCGTTTGCCGCTCTCGACGAGGAGCGCGCGCACCCGCGGATCCTGCGACAACCGGACCAGGACTTCCGAAAGCTCCACGAAGACCTCCCGGGAGAACTTGTTGACCTTCTCCCCGGGAAGGTCGAACGTCAGCGTCCCCAGCCCGTCCGGCCCGACCTCGAAGCGAAAAGCGCTCATGCCGCCTCGACGACGACAGCGCCGCCCTGGCCGCCGCCGATGCACATGGTCGCGAGGCCGAATTGCACGCCGCGCCGCCGCATTTCCTTGAGTAACGTCGTGACGAGCCGGTTCGCGGAAGATCCGACGGGGTGCCCAAGCGCGATCGCTCCCCCGTTGACGTTGGTCTTTTCCCAGTCGATCTCCCCGATCGGGCCCCCGGTGCCGTAGCGGGCGTGCCACTCCACTGACGGAAACACCTTCGCCACGGCCAGGCACTGCGCGGCAAACGCTTCGTTCATCTCGACGAGCCCGATCTCTTCCCACGTGATGCCGGCGCGCTTGAGCGCCAGAGGAGTGGCCGCGGCGGGACCGAGGCCCATGCGCTCGGGCTCCACCCCCACGAACGCGAAGCCGCGCACCGTACCGAGCGGGCGAAGCCCGCGCGCCGCCGCCGCCTTCGCGCTCATGACGAGCGTCGCCGCTCCGCCGTCCGTGATCTGCGACGAGTTGCCGGCGGTGACCGTTCCGAACTTCCGGTCGAAGTAAGGCTTCAGCTTCGCGAGCGCTTCGAGCGACTGGTTCTCCCGGACGCCGTTGTCCTCCACCGCCATCTCCTCGTAACGCGGCGGCACCGGAACCGGGACGATCTCCTCGGCGAGCTTCGCTCGGGCGAGCGTCACCCTCCGGTGCGAGGTGAGGGCGAAGATGTCCTGTTCCTCGCGCGAGATGCCATGCTCCTTCGCCAGGACCTCGGCGGTCTCTCCCATGTTGAGCCCGCACACGGCGTCCGTCAGTCCCTGCTGAAGGCCGATCTCCGGCCGGAAATGTTTCGGGCGGAACCGGGCCGCGGCAGAGACGCGCTGGCCCAGGCCTTTCGCCGTGAAAACGTCCGTGAAGATTTCCTGGCTTTCGCGGGAATAGAGGAAGGGAATGTTCGACATCGACTCGACGCCGCCGGCGACGATCACGTGAGCGTCTCCGGCGGAGATCCGGTAGTACGCGTCGACGATCGCCTGGAGGCCCGAGCCGCACAGGCGGTTGACGGTGAACGCGGGAACCCGGAAGGGAACGCCCGCGAGAAGCGCCGCCACCCGCGAGAGGTTGACCGCGTCGGGGGGTTGGGCGATGTTGCCGAAGATGACGTGGTCGAGCTCCGCCGCTTCGACGCCCGTCCGCGCGAGGAGCTCCGTCGTGACGATGCGCGCGAGCTCCTGCGCCGGGACGTCTTTCAGGAGGGTTCCGGCCTTTGCGTAAGGTGTCCGAACGCCCTCGACGATGACGACGTCACGCGACATGCGCCTTCTCGGCGGCTCGATACATCGATTCGATCAAGTCGCGATAGCGGCTCTCGAGAACGCGCCGCTTGACTTTGAGCGTCGGGGTGATCGATCCGTCCTCGATGGTCAGGTCCGTCGAGAGGATCGCGAAGGCGCGGATCTGCTCGTGGTGCGGCTTCTCGACGTTGTAGGCGTCGATCTCGCGCTGAAAGAGGAGA
>QHVV01000017.1:347-3285 GCA_003222385.1 Acidobacteriota bacterium | reverse complement strand
GGTCCCAGTCGACCTTCCAGTCCGCCGACGCGACGTGCTCCCGCAGCCGTTCGAAGTTCGGGACGATCACGGCGGCCAGGAACTTGTGGCGGTCGCCCAGCACGATCGGCAGCTCGATGAAGGGAGACTTCTTCAGCTCGTTCTCGATCGGCTGGGGCGCCGCCTTCTTTCCGCCGGCCAGCACGATCAGGTCCTTCTTGCGGTCGGTGATCACCAGGAATCCGTCGCTGTCCAAGTGTCCGATGTCTCCCGTGTGGAACCAGTTTTCGGCATCGATCGCGTCGGCTGTCGCTTCCGGCTTGTTGTAGTAACCCTTCATCACGTGCGGACCGCGCGTCAGGATCTCTCCATCGTTGGCGATCCGGACCTCGACGCCCGGAATCGGCCGCCCGACCGTGCCCAGCTTCAACCGGCCCGGGCCGTTGACGGCGATGACCGGCGACGTCTCGGTCAGGCCGTAGCCCTCGTAGATCGTGACGCCCGCGCCCAGGAAGAACTCCGCGAGGTCCCGGGAAAGGGGCGCCGCACCGGAGAACGCGAAGCGGAAGCGCGAGCCGAGCACGCTGCGGATCCTGGCGAAGACCAATTTGTCCGCGAGCCTCGCCTTCCGGGCGAGAGACGCCGGGACTTTCTCGCCGCGCTCCTCGTAAGCCAGCCTCTCCTTTCCGGCGCGCACGGCCCAGTGAAAGAGCTTTCGCTTCAAGCCGCTCCCGGCCTGTACTCGGTCCTGGATCCGGCCGTAGACCTTTTCGTAGACGCGCGGCACGAGCGCGAAGCAGTGCGGCGCCACTTCCAGGAAGTTGTCTTTCAGTTTCTCGACCGATTCGGCGTAGGCGATCGAGGCCCCGCGATAGAGGTAGGCGTAGTCGAGCGTCCGCTCGAAAACGTGGGAGAGCGGCAGAAACGAGAGCCCCACGGCGTCACCGGTGATCGGCATGACCTGGAGGCTCGATTTGACGTTCGAGACGAGGTTGCCGTGCGTCAGCATCGCGCCCTTCGAATCCCCGGTCGTTCCCGAGGTGTAGATGATCGTCGCGACGTCCTCCGACTTCACCCGTCCGGCGCGCTGCTCGAAGACGCCGGGACTCATTTCGAGAGTCGGCCGGCCTCTGTCCACGACGGCGTGGAACGTCGTGTGGCCCGGCTCGGCGGGAGGGCTCCCTTCCACGAGGATGACGTGATCGAGCGCCGGGCACTGCGCCTTGATCTGCAGGATTTTGCCCAACTGCTCGAGCTTCGAGACGAACACCGCCTTCGCTCCCGAGTCCTTGAGCAGCGGCGCGATCTGCGCAGCCGGAAGCGTCGGGTAGATGGGGACGGTCCACGCTCCGGCGCAGAGGATGGCGTAGTCGGCCATCGCCCACTCCGGCCGGTTCTCCGAGACGATCGCGACGCGCTCGCCCGGCTGGACTCCGAGCGCGTTCAGGCCGAGAGAGAGGGCGCGCACGGTGTAGCCGAAATCGCCCGCGGAGATCGGCGTCCACCGCCCTCCGACCTTGGACGTCAGGAGATCCGTCTTTCCCGACGCCGCCGCGAAAAGAAAGACGTCGCAGAGGGTGCGGATCTCGGCCGTCATGTCTTCGCCCTCCCGATGGCGGCGCGATTCTATTCCCTCGCGTCGGAAGTCGCGGTTCGAGCCCGCGGTCCGCAGGACTATGCTCCTTCGCGCATGGCGCTCGCGCTTCTGATCGGAACCTTGCTCGCGATCGCCGGCCTCCTCGTGACGTCGATCCAGGGCTTCGCGGTCGGGTCCGGTCTCGCCGCCGCGCATCCCGTCGCCCGAGCGCTCATGGCGCGCCACGTCGGATACGCGATCCCCGCGGTCCTCTTCTCTCTCTTCTCCCAGTCGATGGTGATCTTCTACTTCATCGGAACCGGAAGGCTCGTGAAGGACGAGACGCGGGATTTTCCGGAGACCGAACGCCGGCGGATCCTCGCGACTCTGCGCGACCTGAAGCGGCGCACTTCCCCGGCCGCGACGTTCGCGCTCTTCTCGTCGATCACGGTCTTCGTGCTGGGAGGCGCCGTTCACACCCGCGCTCTTCCGTCCTGGAGCCATCTCGCGGCGTCCGTTCTGGCCCTCGCGATCCACGTCTGGGCGCTCGCCGCCGAGTGGCGGGCATTCGGCGACAACGCGCGGCTGATGTCGGACCCCCGGCGCTTCGCGCGCGAAGGCGCGTGAGCCCCTATTTCACCTCGACGGTCGTGGTTTGGCCCTCGGTGATAGTGAACGGGTAGGACTTCTCTCCAGAGAGTCCGGACGTGATCAGGGCATAGGAGCCGGGCGCGATGTTGTCCCACACCGTCGCGGGCGGCCCTATGGTGACGCGACCATCGAGCCGCCAGGCGTCGAGCAGGTACGTCGCGCCGCCGCCCACCATGATCCGGCCGGCGACAGCGGTTTCCGTCCGGACCTCCAGGCGACCGCCCGGCGTCATCGACACGAGAAGCGTCGGAGAGGGAACCTGCACGGACGGAAAGGATCGCGGCGCGTATCCCCCCGAGAAAACGTACAGTGCGTAGAATCCGGGGCCGAGCGAAGAGATCTCGCCCTTACCTTCCGCATCGAGCGAGATTCCCCCGGAAAATGCAACCGTCCGGTTGCTGGAGTACGCGAGTACCCGAAGATCGCGGAGCGGAAGTCCGGTCAGGCCATCGACCGCGCGGACCGCGAGGCCCACGCCGCGCGCAAGCTGAAAGTTGAGCTCCACCGATGAAGACCCGACCGACGCCGGCTGCGTCTTCAGGTCGTAGCCCTCCCTCCGCGCGGTCACCTGATAGCTGGCCGAGTCCAGGTCGTCGATCGAGTAGAAACCGCGAGAGTCGGTCACCGCCCGCTTCATCGTGAAGGCGGAGGTCTCGCTTCCGGTCTCGGCCTGCACGTTCGCGCCCTCGATCGGATCGTTCGAGCCGGTTTCCGTCACGACGCCGGAAATCG
>QHVV01000017.1:0-299 GCA_003222385.1 Acidobacteriota bacterium | reverse complement strand
CCGCCGGACAGCTGGACCTGGTAGTTGCCGTCGGCGAGTCCTTCGATCGCGTATTGACCGTTGTCGTCGGTCTGGGTGCTCGCGCGGGCGTCCCCTGCCGCCGGCGCGTCCGAAACGGCGCTCACGAAGATACCGGAGAGGGGCCGATCACGCCGCGTCACTCGACCCGCCAGCCGCGAAGACCCTTCGAACATGATCTCGACGGGCACCTCGCCCGCGCCCGCCGGGATTTCGACGTTCTTCGAAGTCGTACGGCTCGACGGAAATGACGTCAAAACATAAAGGCGCAGGACCCCGGC
>QHVV01000016.1:6526-19635 GCA_003222385.1 Acidobacteriota bacterium | reverse complement strand
TCTCTCAGCCAGCCGCTTCTCCGCAATTTCGGACGCGACACGACCACGTGGCTCATCCGGACCTCCCGCAACGACCGGGACGCCACGTACCAGACGTTCGTCCGGAGCGTGCAGGGCACGGTCAACGCGGTAGACCAGGCCTACTGGGACCTGGTCTACGCGCTCAAGAACCTGGAGGTGAAGAAGGAAGCCCGCTCGCTCGCCGCCGACCTCAACCGGATCACGAAGATCAAGATCGACGTCGGCTCGCTCGCGCCCATCGACATCGTCCAGACCGAAGTCGGGATCGCCAAAGCGGAACAGGACATCATCATCGCGGAAGGCCTGATCGGTGACGCCCAGGACCGGTTGAAGAGGCTCTTGAACTTCGACACCGCGAAGTATTCGGTCCCCATCGTCCCGACCGACGATGTTCGCGCGGAGGCGACTTCCGTGCCGGTGGACGAAGGCATCAAGAGCGCCCTCGAGCGGCGTCCCGAGATTCTCGCCACGCAGTACAACGTCGACTCCGACCGCATCCGCTACGAGTACTGGCGCAACCAGACCCGCCCTGCGCTCGATCTCGTCGGGAGCTACGGCTACAGCGGCCTCGGGGGTACGACGACGATCCGCGACGAAATGGGAAACGTCCTCTCCCGGACGACCGGCAACTTCGGCGACGCGTTCCAGCAGATCCTCGACCGCGAGTTCAAGAACTGGTCGATCGGGCTGCAGTTCTCCTACCCGATCCTGAACCGGCGCGCGCGGGGACAGAGGGGCGCCGCGCTCTATACGTGGGAGGCGGGGAAGGCGGGCCTGTCCGTGGTCGAGCAGAACGTGGTGCTGGAAGTGCGTTCGACCGCCCGCGACATCGAGACGTCGCGGCGCTCCATCGCGGCGGCGCAGAAGTCACGGGAGCTCGCCGAGCGCAACCTCGACGCCGAGCGCAAGAAGTACGAGAACGGAATGACGACGTCGTTCCAGGTCCTCCAGATCACCACCGACCTCTCGGTCGCCCGGACGAACGAGCTGCAGGCGCTCACCGTGTACCGCAAGGCGCTGGCCGCCTACCACTACGCCGTGGCGGACATTCTGGAGTGGAAAGGCGTTCGGATCGAAGGGCTGCCGGAGTTTCAGACGGTCCGGCCGGGCAGCTTGATCCTGCGTCCGCTGCCGCCGACTCCGCCGCCTCCCGCGACGAACTGAGTGGAAACCGCGGCGCCTCCTTCCGCTCCGATCCCGGCCGCCGAGGACTCGCCTCTGGCGAGGGTCGCCGGAGTCTTCGTTTCGCCCGGCCCGACGTTCGCGTCGATCGCGCGCCGCCCGGGTTGGGTCCTGCCGCTCGTGATCTCGACGGTGCTCTCGATCGCGGCGACGGCCGCGATCGTGCCGCGGCTCGACTTCGAGAGCGCCCTGCGCGAACGGTTCACGGCGCGTGGCCAGACGGTGCCGGAGGAGCGCATCGAGCAGATCGTCGCGGCCCAGAAGAGGTTCGCTCCGATCGTCGCCTACTGCTGGGCCCTCCTCGCTCCGACCGTGCTCGCTCTCGTCCTCGCGACGATCTTCCTGCTCTCGTTCAAGGCCTTCGGCTGGGACCTGAAGTTCCGCCAGGCCTTCGGCGTGACCGCGCACGCCTTTCTGCCCGCGATCGGCGTCTCGATGCTCCTCATTTTTTTCGTCAGCCGGATGGACCTCGTGAACCCCGCCGATCTCGGCGACGTGGCGCACACGAATCCGGGGTTCCTGATCGACCGGCACTCGAACCCCGCCCTGCACTCGCTCGCCTCTTCGCTCGACGTGTTCTCCCTGTGGGTGCTGGCGTTGCTCGTCATCGGCTTCGCCGCCGCCGCGAAGGTTCCGCGCAAGAAAGCGGCGATTCTGATCGGAACCCTCTGGGTGCTGTACGTGTTCGGGAAGGCGGGCTGGGCGGCGATCTTCCACTAGGCCTGGACCGCCGAACCCCGGGGGCGGAAAATCGTATGAGACTCTCGACCCGATGCTGATCGACATTCGCGAAATCACGAAGGTCTACGAGATGGGAGCACAGCTGGTCCGCGCCCTGGACGGAGTCTCCCTGGAGGTCGACCGGGGGGAGTACGTCGCCATCATGGGCCCTTCGGGCTCCGGGAAGTCCACCTTGATGAACTTGATCGGGTGCCTGGACACCCCCACCTCCGGCTCCTACGTCCTGAACGGCCGCGAGGTGGCCCGGATGACGGACGACGAGCTCGCGGCCATCCGCAACCAGGAGATCGGTTTCGTGTTCCAGACCTTCAACCTCCTGCCGCGCACGAGCGCGCTCCAGCAGGTCGAGCTGCCTCTGGTCTATTCCGGGCTCGGGCGCAAGGAGCGGAAGGAGCGGGCGGTCCGGGCGCTGGAAGCGGTGGGGCTCTCCGATCGGATGACCCACCATCCGAGCGAGCTCTCGGGAGGGCAGCGCCAGCGCGTCGCGGTCGCGCGCGCTCTCATCAACGATCCGAGCATCCTCCTCGCCGACGAGCCGACCGGAAATCTCGACTCCGCGACCGGAGCCGAAATCATGGCGCTCTTCGACGTGCTGAACGGGAAGGGCAACACGATCGTGCTCGTCACCCACGAAGAGGACATCGCCGCCCACGCGCGGCGGATCGTGCGGCTCTTGGACGGCAAGATCCGCGACGACGGTCCGAACGACCGCGCCGCCGCGCACGCCCGTCTCTCCGGCGCGCCCGCCTAGACGCGGATCCGCGCCGGCGCGCGCGATAGAATCGCGCGTTTTCCATGGATCCCCACAAGTCCCTCTTCCGCAAGGTCGAGAAAGCGCTCCAGGCCATCCAGCGCTCCTCCGACGCCACCTCGACGATCGCCGAGACGGCGAGCGCCGTCATCGACAACTTTCAGGGGGAGCTGGGAGTCCGCGGCGGCCGGCTCTACGAGCGGCGCGACGGGGGTTACGAGCTGACCCGCGTTTTCGGCGGGTCCATCGCCGCGCCCGGGATCTTCGTACCGGACGCGTACCCGCCGGTGCAGCAGGTCATCGACGAAGGAATCGTGCTGCTCGACCTGACCGCCCCGGGCGTCGATCCGGAGTTCGAGAGGCGGTTGGGCGTCGAGCGTTTCGCGGCGATCGCGGTCGGAGACGACCAGTACATCCTGTCGTTCTCGGTGGATCCCGCCGCCCAGCACGACGACCTGATGGCTTCGCTCGGCATCCTGCGCCACGCTGTTGACCTCAAGCTGCGCGAGGAGCGTTTCGTCTCGGTCCTGAACGAGGCGCGGCAGATCCAGATGTCGATCCTGCCCCGGCGTTCTCCGAGGCGAGGCGACTTCGACATCGCCGGCTTCACGGTCCCGGCGGAGATCGTCGGCGGAGACTTCTTCGACTTCATCCAGGTGACCGAGCGCATTCACGGGATCGCGATCGCGGACGCCTCGGGGCATGGCCTGCCCGCCGCTCTCCAGGTCCGCGACGTCTACACCGGATTGCGGATGGGCGTCGCCCGCGACTTCAAGATCGTCCGGACGGTCGAGCGTCTGAATCGGATCATCAACCAGTCGCGGATGACGACGAAGTTCGTCTCGCTCTTTTACGGCGAGATCGAGGAGGAGGGAAACTTCATCTACGTCAACGCGGGGCATCCTCCGCCGTTCCACTTCCACTCGCGAGGCGTCACGACATTGAAGCAGACCGGGCTCGTGCTCGGGCCATCTGCCACAGCGAGCTACAGCCGCGGTTTTCTCTCGATGCAGCCGGGAGACGCGCTTCTCCTCTACACCGATGGAATGACGGAGGCGTGTGATCCGAAGGGGCGCGAGTTCGGAGAGGAGAGGTTGAAGAAAGCTTTCCTCGCGCTGCGCGAGAGGCCGTCCGACGAGATCGTGCGCGCTCTCGTCGCGAAAGTCGGAGACTACGTGCGGGTCCGGGCCCCCGAGGACGATCGGACGGTGGTCGTCGTGAAGCGGGCCGAGCGCGCCGGAGACGCTCCGCCGTCACCCGGCGAGGTCCCGCAGCCGAGACCTTCCTGAGCTTGATCCTCGACGAGGAGGCCGTCCGGCGCCTCCTCTCCATGGATCGGCTCGTCCCGGCCATGGAGAAGGCGCTCGCGGATCTCTCCGAGGGGCGGGTCGTCCAGCCTCTTCGCGCCGTCCTTCCCGTCGCCCACGCTCAGGGGTTCTTAGGCGTTATGCCGGCCTCGACCGGAACCGCCCTCGGCGCCAAGCTCGTGACGTTCTTCCCGAACAATCGGGATGTCCCCACGCATCACGCGACGATCGTCCTGTTCCGGCCGGAGACGGGCGAGCCTGTCGTGACGATGGACGGGCGCTTGATCACCGAGATGCGGACCGCCGCGGTCTCGGCGGTCGCGACGGACGCGCTCGCGCGCCGGGAGGCTTCCGTTCTCGCGATCCTGGGATCGGGCGTTCAGGCCGGCAGCCACCTCGAGGCCCTCCGGCTCGTCCGGCCTCTCGCCGAGGTCCGGGTCTGGAGTCCCCGTCGGGCCGGCGAGTTCGCCGCCCGATTCAGCGTACGGGCGGCGGCGTCCGCGGAGGCCGCGGTCCGCGGCGCGGACGTCGTGGTCGTCGCCACGACCTCGAAGACTCCGGTGCTTCGCGGGGAATGGCTCTCGCCCGGAACGCACGTCAACGCCGTGGGGGCGTCGCGGCCCGACTGGCGCGAGCTCGACGACGCCGTTCTCTCGCGGGCGCGGATTTTCGTCGAGCAGCGCGAGGCGGCCTCGAAGGAGTCCGGCGACGTGATCGCCGCCGGACGCATCGACGCGGAAATCGGCGAAGTGATCCTGGGGGCGGCGGCCGGCCGCCGCTCGCCCGACGATGTCACTCTGTTCAAGTCGGTCGGGGTCGCGGTGGAGGACGTCGTCGCGGCCGACCTCGTCTATCGCGCGGCCGTAGCGGAAAATCGCTAAGCGGAGGGTCTCTGCTCGCGGCGGAAGGCTTCCGCGGTGATCTCGATCCCTTTTTCGAGAGGAGTCCAGGCGGGAACGCCGAGGTCCCGGCGAACCGACGAGCCGTCGAGGACGCTGCGCCTCTGCTCCCCGGGGACCGGCGGGACGTGCTCCGGCGCACCGTGGTAGTCGAGAGCGCGCGCGATCAGCTCGAAGAGCCGGTTGACTGAAGTCTCCACTGCCGTCCCGACGTTCCAGGTGCCGCTCTTGCCGGCCGAGAGGGCGCGCGCCGCGCTCTCGACCACGTCGCCGACGAAGACGTAGTCCCGCGTCTGCTCTCCGTCCCCCCGGATCTTCGGAGTCTTCCCGGCGAGGATCGCCTCGGCGAAGATCGCGACGACGCCCGCCTCGCCCAGCCCGTTCTGGCCGGGCCCGTAGACGTTCGCGTAACGCAGGACCTGGACCTCGAAACCGTGGATGACGCGGTAGTAGTGAAGGTATTTCTCGATCGAAAGCTTCGCGCAGCCGTAGGGCGAGACCGGATCGGTCGCGTGGCTCTCGGGCGCCGGGCGGCCGTCCCGCGGCTCTCCGTAGAGCGCCCCTCCTGTCGATGCGAAGAGCACCCGGCGCACTCCGGCGCGGCGGCAGGCCTCGAAAATCTTCAGCGATCCGAGGACGTTCGAGCGCGCGTCGTCGAGCGGGTCCGACACGCTGTGGCGGACGTCGATCTGCGCCGCGTGGTGCGAGACGACGTCGATCTTTTCTTCCGCCAGGAGCGGTTCGAGGTCGGTTTCCGCCACGTCCGCCTCGACCAGCCGCGCTCCTGCCGGGACCTTTGCGGGGCGGCCGGTGGACAAGTCGTCCACGACGATGACCCGGTGTCCGTCCGCGATGTGGCGAGCCGCCATGTGCGAGCCGATGAAGCCCGCACCGCCCGTCACCACGATGTTCATAGACTCGTCGCATGATAGCGAAGCCGCCTCCCGACGCCCGGTTGCGCTTCGACCCGGAGGCGCTCGGGCTCGAGGAACCCGCGCGCTCCTTCTACCGGCGGCCGACCGTGCAGGTCGCGAGCGATCTCGTGGGCGCGTGGATCGCCCGGCGCCACCGCGGACGCTGGTACGGAGCGCGGATCGTCGAGACGGAGGCGTATCTCGGGTCGGGCGACGCGGCGGCACACTCCTTCCGCGGCCGGCGGACTTCTCGCGTCGAGCCGATGTATTCGGACGGAGGCCATCTGTACGTGTTCTTCGTTTACGGAATGCACCACTGCGTCAACGTCGTGACGCGGCGAGCCGGCGAGGCCGAAGCCGTGCTCCTGCGGGCGGCGGAGGGGGGGCCGGACGCTCCGGCGCGGCTGCTCTCGGGGCCCGGCCGGCTCTGCGCCGCGCTCGGCATCACCGGCGAGTCGAGCGGACGGGACCTGCTCGGAGGCGGGGACCTGCGCATCCTCCGGCGTCCGCGCGCCCGGCGTCCCCGGATCGGCGTCTCCCCGCGGATCGGCGTCGATTACGCGGGAGAAGCGAGGGAGTGGCCTCTGCGTTTCTTCGACGTCGACTCGGCGGCCGTCTCTCGGCGATGATCCGGCAATGAAATTTCGAAGAGACGGTTCCCGGATCTTCATCCGGCTGGAGACAGGAGAAGAAGTCCACTCGTCGCTCGCGGAAATCGCCCGCCGGGAAGGCGTTTCGGGCGGCTGGTTCTCGGGGATCGGCGCGGCGAGCGGAGTCGAGCTCGGCTACTACGACCTCGAAAGAAAGGATTACGACCGGACGAAGATCGCGGGCGAAGTCGAGTTCGCCTCCGCCTCGGGCTCGCTCGGTCTCGTCGACGGAAAGCCGTTCGTCCATCTCCACGCCGTCGTCTCCGACCGGGAGTGCGTCCCGCGCGCCGGGCATCTCTTCTCCGCCGTGACCGCAGCGACGCTCGAGTTCGTGCTGTTCGTGGCCGAGCAGCCGATCGAGAGGACGAAAGACGAGGCGACGGCGCTCAACCTGTGGCGGGTGTAGCGGGATCCCTCGCTTCGCTCGGGATGAGGCACGCGGCGACATCGCCGCGTGCTTCATTCCATCGGCGGGTTGTAGGCGGGCACGCCGGTCACGGCCTCGCCGATCACCAGCGTGTGGATGTCGTGCGTTCCCTCGTACGTGTACACGCTCTCGATGTTCGCGAGGTGCCGGAAGACCGGATATTCGTTGACGATCCCGTTCGCGCCGAGCGTTTCCCGCGCGAGCTTCGCGCACTCCCGCGCCACCCAGACGTTGTTGCGCTTGGCCATCGAGACGTGATGCGGCTTCATCGTCCCCTCGTCCTTCATCTTCGCGAGCTTCCAGGCGAGGAGCTGACCCTTGGTGATCTCCGAGATCATCCAGGCGAGGCGCTCCTGAACGAGCTGGTGCGCCGCGATCGGCCGGTCGCGCCACTGCTTGCGCGATTTCGCGTAGTCCAGGGCGGCCTGGTACGTGGCCATGGCGCTGCCGAGGGCGCCCCAGGCGATCCCGTAGCGGGCCTGTGTCAGGCACGACAGCGGCCCTTTCAAACCCTCGACTCCCGGGAGAATGCTTTCCGCCCCGACCCGGCAGTCCTCGAACGCGAGCTGCGACGTGACCGACGCGCGCAGCGACATCTTTCCCTTGTGCTCGAACGTCGAGAGCCCGGGGTTCCCGCGCTCGACGAGAAACCCACGGATCACGCCGTCCAGCTTGGCCCAGACGACCGCGACGTCCGCGATCGACCCGTTCGTAATCCAGGCTTTCGCTCCGTTCAGCACGAAGCCGTTCCCGTCTTTTCGCGCCGTGGTCCGCATGCCCGCCGGGTTGGAGCCGAAGTCCGGCTCCGTCAGACCGAAGCATCCGATCGCCGCGGCGGACGCGAGCTTCGGGACCCAGCGGTCCTTCTGTTCGGCCGAGCCGAAGGCGTGGATCGGGTACATCACGAGCGCGGACTGCACCGAGACGAACGAGCGCAGGCCGGAATCTCCGCGCTCGAGCTCCTGCATGATCAGACCGTAGGCGACGTTGTCGAGGCCGGGCAGACCGTAGTCCGAGAGCGTCGCGCCGAAGAGGTGCATTTCCGCCATCTCCGGAACGAGCTCGGTGGGGAACTTTCCCTCCCAGGCGGCCTCCTCGATGATCGGCAGGACCCGGTCCTCGACCCAGCCGCGGACGGTGTCGCGGATGAGCCGCTGCTCCTCGGTCAGGAGGGCGTCGAAGCCCAGGTAGTCCACTCCTTCGCTTGGCATTTTCGAGCGAGGAATGCTATCAGCTGGCGGGGGCGGAGAACGGCGGTCGGAGTGCTGATAGCTTATCGGGCGTGACCGTTTTCACGGGCGGCTCCGCGTACCTGATGCTCAAGGACATCGCCGACGGATTCATCATTCCGAGCGAGCTCACCTTCAAGCAGTTCCGCGCCGGAGATTTCGCGCTCTTCTCGCAGGAGGCGGACAAGCTCCTGCGCGAGATCCGGAGCAACCAGCCGCCCATCACCGACGTGGATGCGACGCAGAAGCGCCAGCGGCGCATGCAGCGCGTCCAGACCGCGATGATGCTGGCCCGGAACGTTCAGACCCGGCGCGGTTGATCGGCGCGGGGCGAGCGGAGCCGCGAGCGGGCGGGGTACCGCCGGTCCGGGCGCGGGAGATCTTCCTCGCCGCCGTTTTCTTCCTCGCCGCGACGGTCGTTCTCACCTGGCCGCAGGCCGTGCGGATGGGAAGCGGCCTCGGGGACCTCTGGGACGCCAAGCTGAACGCGTGGATCTTTCACTGGGACTTCCACCAGATCTTCCGCGACCCGTTCCATCTCTTCGAGGCCAACATCTTTCACCCCGCCCGTTACGCTCTCGCCTTCTCCGAGAACCTGTTCGGCGCCGCCGTCTTCGGCTTTCCGCTCTTCGCGTCGGGCGCCTCGACGCTCTTCGTCTACAACTACCTTTTCCTCCTCGGCATGTTCCTTTCCGCGATGGGCGCGTGGGCGCTCGCGCGGGAGATCACCGGGGACGCGATCGCTTCCCTCCTCGCCGGGCTGATCTTCGCCTTCGTGCCCTGGCGCCTCGCGCAGATTCCGCACGTCCAGTACCAGTGGGGGCCGTTCCTGCCGCTCCTGCTCCTCTTCCTCCTCAAATGGCTCGAGTCCGGCCGCCGTCGCGACCTCGTTCTCTTCGCGATCTTCTTCGCCTGGAACGCGCTCACGAACGTGCATTACGCGATCTTTTCGGGGATCCTCCTCGCCGTCGTGCTCGCGTGGGAGCGGCTGACGGGAATGGGGACAGACCACGGTTTCCGACGGGGAATCCCGCACGGCGACAGACTTTCTGGAAACCGTGGTCTGTCCCCGCGGCGGCGGATCCGTCAGACGATCGGAGCGACCGCGGTCGCGGCGGTCGTCGTGCTGCCGTTCTACGTCCCGTACGCGAAAGCGGCGAAGCTCTACGGGATGCGCCGCTCGGCGGGCGAAATGCGGTTCTACTCGGCGCGGCCGTCGGCTCTCCTCGTCGCCGGCTCGCAGAACAAGCTGTGGGCGCCGCTCACGCAGCGCTTCGCCCGCCCGGAGGCCGAGATGTTCCCGGGGGTCCTTCCGGTCGCGCTCGCGGTGTACGCGGTCTCTCGCCTTCGGCGCGCGCGCGAAGCCCGGCCGCCGCCGAAGCGCGAGATCGCGGGGTGGCGCCGCCGGACCGCGCGGATTCTGGACGGCCTCGCCGTGATGGCGTTCGCGGCGGGGGTCGTGGGACTTCTGATCCGGCACCTCCGCGTGGGTCCCTTGAACCTGGGCGATCCGGGACGCGCGCTCGTCTTTCTGACCGCCTTCGTTCTCCTGCGCCTGGTTCTGGCGATTCCGCGTCGGTTCGCCCACGCAAACCTGTCCGACTATCTCCGAGCCCGCCGGCTCGACCGGCGCGCGGGCCTCCTCGTCGCCATCGGGTTCGCCGGCCTCCTGGTCGCGGCCGGGGGGTACACGCCGTACTACACGTTCCTGTTCCAGTCCTTCGGGTTCCTCTTCCGCGCGATCCGCGTTCCCGCACGCGGCATGGTGCTGTTTCATCTCGCGCTCGGCGTGCTCGCGGCGTGGGGACTTTCGCTTCTTCTGTCGCGAGTCCGTAGTCGCCGGGAGCGCGCGGCGTTCGTCGCGTCGGCGCTCCTGCTCACCGCGATCGAGTACCGGGCCGCCCCGATCGATTTCCCTCCAGTGGATCGGCATCCTGCGCCTGTGTACCGGTGGCTCGCCGGCGTGAAGATCCCGGGAGCCGTTCTCGAACTTCCGATGGGGTTCGACTATGACGCGGAGCACGTCTTCCGGTCGACCGCGCACTGGAAGCCCCTCATCAACGGTTACTCGGGTTTCGCGCCGCGCCATTACGACGAGCTCAAGGACTCATTCGAGAAGCGGCCGATTCCGGACGAGGCGTGGGAGAGGGCCGTCGCGATGGATGGCGCGCTGCTGATCCTCCACCCGCACGAGGTCGAAGGCCTCGCGCGTCTGAACCTGACACGGGCGACGCGGCGCGCGGTCCTCGAGAGACGGCTCGAGACGCTGGGCAGCTTCCCGCACGACGGTCAGCGGGATTTCGTCTTTCGCATCGCTCCGGCCGGCCCTTTCGAGACCGGGATCCCGCCGTCCGACCGGGACCGGGCCGCGGCGCACTTCGCGCGGCTGACGTCGACTGCGGAGTCGGAGCTCGCTCCCCCCTTCGGCGTGATCGACATTCCGACGGAGAACGCGGAAGTCGCGGCTGGAGCTTTCGGTTTCGGCTGGGCGCTCGACGATTCCGGAATCGCCGAGATTCGCGTGGCGACGGAGCTGGGTCCGGGAGCGGCGGGGGTCGTCGGCGGGCCGCGCCCCGACATTCCGGCGGTCCATCCGGATTATTCCGATGCCGCGAACTGCGGGTTCGGGTTCGTGGTGCCGAGCGTTCCTCCGGGTCCGCACACCCTCCGGATCACGCTCGTCGGAAAAGACGGCGGCGAGACGGTTCTGGAGAGACATGTCCGAGTCAGGTAAAGGGAACCGCCTTTCGCTCGCGGCCAGATCCCGAGCGAACGAGCGCGACACTGGACTACGGCGGGTGCAGGTCGAAGACTTGTCCCCGCGACATCTATAATCGCCCGCTTTTATGACCGGAAAAGACGCGACGTCCATTTCCCGCATCGGCGAAAAGAGCGGCTCGGAGGCGGCGGTCCGGGGCTGGCTGTACAACCGCCGTTCGTCGGGCAAGATCCAGTTCCTGATCGTCCGCGACGGCACCGGCTACCTCCAGACGGTGGTCGCTAAGAGCGAGGTTTCCCCCGAGACGTGGGCCGAGGCGGAGCGCGCGACCCAGGAGTGCTCGCTCGTCGTGAGCGGCCGGGTCCGCGAAGAGCCGCGCGCGCCCGGCGGCTGGGAGATGACCGTCACGGACGTCCGGATCCTCGGTCCTTCCGAGAACTATCCGATCACGCCGAAAGAGCACGGCGTCGACTTCCTGATGTCCCAGCGCCACCTCTGGATGCGGTCTTCGCAGCAGCACGCCGTGCTACGCGTGCGCTCGGAGGTGTCGCAGGCGATCCGGGACTTCTTCTACGAGCGCGAATACACGCTCATCGATTCGCCGATCCTGACCGGTTCGTCGGTGGAGGGGACCTCGACCCTCTTCGAGACCGACTATTTCGGCGAAAAGGCCTACCTCTCGCAGTCCGGTCAGCTCTACCTCGAGCCGGCGGCCGCGGCGTTCGGAAAGGTCTACTGCTTCGGGCCGACGTTCCGCGCGGAGAAGTCGAAAACTCGGCGGCACCTGACCGAGTTCTGGATGATCGAGCCCGAGGTCGCGTTCCTCGAGTTCGACGGGCTGTGCGATCTCGCGGAAGAGTTCGTGACCTACCTGATCGCGAGGACGCTCGACCGCTCGGCGGAAGATCTCGCGCGGCTCGAGCGCGACACGTCGAAGCTCGAGGCCGTCGAGCGCCCGTTCCCGAGGATCACGTATCGCGAGGGGATCGAACGGCTCGCGGCGAAAGGGTTTCCGATCCAGTTCGGCGAGGACCTGGGCGCCGACGAGGAGACCGCGTTGACCGAGGGCAACAGCCGGCCGCTCATCGTGTCGCGCTTCCCGACGGCCATCAAGTCGTTCTACATGCAGCCGGACCCGGAAGATCCCGACGTGGTCCTGGGCCTGGACATGCTCGCGCCCGAGGGATACGGCGAGATCATCGGGGGGTCGCAGCGCATCCACGACCTCGAGCTGCTCGAGCGCCGGCTCGCCGAGCACAAGCTTCCTCGCGAAGCTTACGAGTGGTACCTGGACGTCCGGCGCTACGGGACGTTTCCGCACTCCGGATTCGGGATGGGACTCGAGCGGTTCGTGACGTGGATGTGCGGCACGCACCATCTCCGCGAAGCGATCCCGTATCCGCGCACGCTGAAGAGGATCTATCCGTGAGCGATCGGTCCCTTCCGACCGTCGGAGTGATCTCGCTCGGGTGCGCGAAGAACCTCGTCGACACCGAAGTGATGCTCGGGCACCTCCAGCTCGCGGGCCACGAGATCGTCCCCGACGGGCGGGCGCGCGTCGTGCTGGTGAACACTTGCGGGTTCATCGACAGGGCGAAACAGGAGTCGGTCGACACGATCCTCGAGCAGGTCGAGCGCAAGCGCCGGGGCGAGATCGATCGCGTCGTGGTCGCCGGCTGCATGGTCCAGAAATACGGCCGCGAGCTCGCCGACGAGATCCCGGAAGTGGACGCGTTCGTCGGGTTGGACGAGCTCGAGAAGGCGCCGGCCGCGGCGGCCGGCCTGCCGGCGTTTCCGCGTTTCACCGAAAAGCCGCTCGCGACGCGGCTCTACGACGAGGCGGCGCCGCGCGTCCTCTCGCGCAGGCGCGGCTATGCCTACCTGAAGGTGGGGGAGGGCTGCGACAACCCCTGCTCGTTCTGCACCATCCCGCAGATGCGCGGCCGCCAGCGGAGCCGCTCGATCGGGTCGCTCGTCGCAGAGGCGCGCGCAATCGAGGCGCAGGGCGTCTCGGAGCTCGTGCTGATCTCGCAGGACACGACGCGTTACGGTGAGGATCTCGGCCTGAAGCGAAAGGGGCTGACCCTCCTCGTCGAGGCGCTCGCCGCCGGGACGCGTTTCCCGTGGATCCGTTTCCTCTACGCGTATCCGAAGACGCTCGACGAATCGGTGCTCCGGCTGATGGCGGCCGAGCCGCGATTCCTGCCTTACGTGGACATCCCGCTCCAGCACGTGTCGCGCCCGGTGCTCTCGCGCATGCGGCGCGGCG
>QHVV01000016.1:0-6395 GCA_003222385.1 Acidobacteriota bacterium | reverse complement strand
ACGTCGGAGCGTTCGCGTATTCGCCCGAGCCCGGATCGGCATCCGAGCCGCTGGGCGACCCCGTCCCGGCCGAGGAGAAGGAGCGCCGGAGGGATTTCCTCCTGTCGATCCAGAGACCGATTGCCCGGAAGAAGAACCGGAAGCTCCTCGGGCGCACAGTCGAGGCGATCGTCGAGGGTCCCTGCGAGGAGACCGAGCACCTGCTGGAGGGGCGGCTCCGGTCCCAGGCTCCCGAGATCGACGGGCGGCTCCTCATCAACGACACCGGCGGCCGCGATATCTCGTTCGGTCGAGTCGTCCGCGTCCGTATCTCGGAAGCACACGACTACGACCTGGTCGGCGGGATCGTCTGAGCCGGATTATCCGACGCCGACGCCGACGCCGACGCCGGCGCCGATGACGGCCCTGCACGTCGTCCGGGATCCGCTCCGGGAGACGGACCTTCCGCGCGGCGGTGTCGCCACGATCGGAAATTTCGACGGCGTCCATCTCGGTCACCGCCGCATCCTGGAAGCCGTGGTCGCTCGCGCGCGCGAGACCCGCCGGCCCTCGATCGCGATCACCTTCGAGCCGCATCCGCTCGCGGTTCTGCGCCCCGACCGCGCTCCGCGGCGCCTCCAGACGTTGCATCAGAAGGAGGAGGCGATCGAGGCGCTGGGAATCGAGACCCTCCTCGTGATCCCGTTCACGCGCGACTTCTCGCTCGTCGAGCCGGAGAAATTCGTCCGCTCCGTGCTCCAGAGGCGGCTGGCGGTTTCGGAGCTCTTTCTCGGCAGCCACTTCGCTTTCGGCCGCGGCAAGCGCGGAGACCTCTCGCTCCTGACGGGCATGGGCCCGGAATGCGGCTTCATCGCGTCGGGCGTCGAGGAAGTCTTTTTCGAGGGGGAGCCGGTCTCCTCGACCCGGATCCGGACGGCGATCGCGCGGGGAGAAGTCGCGCGCGCCAACGCCATGCTGGGACGCGAATACGAGCTCGACGGACTCGTCGCCAAGGGAGAAAAGGTCGGCCGGAAGATCGGCTATCCGACGATCAACCTCGAGCCGGAGAACGAGCTCCATCCGGCCGACGGGGTTTACGTCACGCAGATCGACATCCGGTCGTTCGGAAGGCGGTTCGACTGCGTCACGAACATTGGTCGGCGGCCGACCGTGTACGAGGATTTCGCGACGACCATCGAGACGTACGTCCTCGACTTCTCGGCGAACGTGTATGGAGAGAAAGTCCGCCTGTTCTTCTTCGACCGGCTGCGCGAAGAAAGGAAGTTCCCGTCCGTGACGGACCTGTCCGAGCAGATCGGCCGGGACATCCAGGCGACCCGCGATTTCTTCGCGTCGACGTCCAACCGGAAGTGAAGGAGCCCGCTCCCGCCTCGGAAACGAGTCCTTCCCGCTCCGGCTTCGTCCGGCGCTTCCTGTCGGTGCTGGGTCCGGGGGTGATCACGGGGGCCGCGGACGACGATCCCTCGGGCATCGCGACGTACTCCGTCGCCGGAGCGCGCCTCGGAACTTCGCTTCTCTGGACGGCGATCCTCACCTGGCCGCTGATGGCCGCCGTGCAGATGATGTGCGCCCGGATCGGGATGGTGACCGGGCGAGGCCTGGCGGGCGCGCTGCGGCGGAAGTTTCCGAGGCCGCTTCTCGTGGCCGCGGCGCTCGCGCTGCTCGCGGCCAACACGATCAACATCGGCGCCGACCTCTCCGGCATGGCGGACGCGGCGGAGATGCTCACCGGGTGGAATTCGCACTTCTTCGTCGTCCTGTTCGGGGTCGGGATCGCGTGGGCGATCATCCGCTTCCGATATCACCAGATCGCGACCGTGTTGAAGTGGCTCGCCCTCGTCCTGCTGGCGTACGTCGCGGCCGCCGTCGACGTTCATCCGGACTGGCCGTCGGTCCTGCACGACGCGGTCGTGCCTTCGTGGCCGGGCGGCCGCGCGACCTGGGCCGCGCTCGTGGCGATCCTGGGGACGACGATCTCGCCTTACCTCTTTTTCTGGCAGGCGTCGCAGGAAGTCGAGGAGGAGAAAGCGATCGGCCGCCGGATGCTCGTCCGCCGGATCGGCGCGACCTCGCGGGAGATCCGCGACCGCAAGCTCGACGTCGGGGTGGGCACGTTCTTCTCCAACCTCGTGATGTTCTTCGTCATCCTGACCACCGCGCTGACGCTCCACGCCCACGGGCGGACGAACCTGGAAACCTCTCGGCAGGTCGCGGAAGCGCTGCGTCCGCTCGCCGGCCGTTTTGCCGAAACCCTCTACACGGTCGGGATCGTGGGCGTCGGCCTCCTCGCGATCCCGACGCTTGCCGGCTCGGCCGCGTACGCGTTCGCCGAGACGTTCGGCTGGAAACAGGGGCTCGACCAGAAGCTGAAGAACGCCCGTTCCTTCTACGGGGTGATCGTCCTTTCCACGGTGGTGGGAATCGCCCTCGACTTCGCCGACGTCAATCCGGTCAAAGCGCTCTACTGGACGGCGATCGTGAACGGTCTGCTCGCTCCGTTCCTGCTGGTCGGGGTCCTGCTCGTCGCGGGCGACCGCCGCCTCATGCAGGGGCAGCCCAGCTCCCGCCTGAGCCTCGCGGTCGTGTCCCTCGTCGCGCTCCTCATGTTCGGCGCGGCCGCCGGCATGTTCGTGTTCTGATCGTCCGATGACGGCGCGGCGCCGCCCGACAACCTTTCGCCTCTTCCTCGTCTCTCTCGCCGCTTTTCTCCGGAGCGTCCTCGGAATCGCCGCCGGAGATCCGGTGAACGTGCCGGGCGGGCCGGCTTCGGTCCGCCGGCTCCTCCGGCTCGACGCCGATCGTCCGGCGGCCACGTTCTTCCGGGACGTTCACGAGGTCCTGCTCTTCGAAGGAGAGTCGCAGGCGAGATGGTCCGACGTCGAGGGACGCCGGACCGTCGTCGAGTTCGTCCGGGATCTCCGCGGCTGGCGGCGGGAGTTCGGCGCGAGCGCCGTTTTCTCGGCGTCGTCGAAGGAGGACAAACAGCATGCCCGGCGCGCCCTGGCGTGGCTCGGGATCAAAGTCGAAGGGGGCTCGCCGGGCTCGTGGACGACGGAGAGCCGGAGCGATGCCGAGGCCCTTTCCCGCCGCCGGTTCTTCGCCGCGATCGGAATTCCGATCCCGGTTCTCCTGTCGAAGCTGCGCGCCGGTGAAGAGGTCGTGGTCGCGCCTCGGGACGGGACCGTGCCTCTTCCTCTGGGTCTCGCGGCGTGGCGGCAGATCCTCCGCGAGCCCGGCTTGAGCGCGGCCGACGCGTTTCTCTCCTTCGTCGAGAACGTCCGGGC
Source organism: Acidobacteriota bacterium (assembly GCA_003222385.1). Classification (GTDB taxonomy): domain Bacteria; phylum Acidobacteriota; class Thermoanaerobaculia; order UBA5066; family Gp7-AA6; genus Gp7-AA6. The sequence goes on along the minus strand of QHVV01000016.1, from coordinate 3,111 downwards.
CTCCCGCATGCTGCTCGCCGTCGACGACCTGGACGCGGAGACACTGGACGGGCTCGGCGCGGTCGCGGGAAACGGCGCGGGAAGCATCGAGGCGCTGCGCTTTCTCTTCGAGAGGGCGCTCGATTCCTTCTCCCGTTTTCCCGAAGCGATCTCGCTCGACGGCCGGAGGTTCGATCTGCCCGGAGGCCGCGAGGCGGATCCGGTCTGGACGGACCTCTTCGGGGCCTCCCCGTCGGAGCCCGCCCGCTTTCTGCGGCAGCTCTACGAGAGGGACGCGGGAAAGGGCGCGTACGTCGTCGACTCGCTGCAGCAGCTGCCGGCCGCGGCGGCGCGTGCTCTGGTCCTGGGAGCCGAAGGCTCCGGCGCGAAATCGGTCGAGCGGTTCCGGCGGCTGTATCGCTCGATCCGGGCGGGAGAAGGGATCGCGACCGCGCGGCGGGATCCGTACGACTTCGCGCACGTCGCGGCATTCCTGCCCCTTTTTCCGGAAGGCGAAGGGGCGTCGTCCGAAACCGAGCGGCGGCGCTTCCTCTTCGTCTCAAGCCTCGTCGAAGCCCGCCCCGAGCTTCGGGAGCCCGGCCTCGTCGCCCTTCTCCGGAGCGGGGTCGACCGATTCTTCCCGGCATACGCGGTGCTCGAGGACGTTCCCGTCGGGCCGGAGGTGGCGCGGCGGTACGTGACCCTGCTCGATCGACTGGACCGCCGCAAGGACTCGCGGGCGACCGAGGTCGTCTGCGGGCTCTTCGGGACGGGCGCGGAGCTCTTCGCGCAGCTCGCGAGGTCGAACGCCCTTCCTCTGCCCGCGATCCGCGACCTCTTCTCCGCGTACCTGGAGCTGTCCCTTTTCGCCGGGGAACCCGGGTCGCCGGAGCTGGGCGCGACGGAGCTCCTCTCGTGGCTCTTCGACCGGCTGCTCGCATCGCTCTCCGCGGCCGCACCGGCTGCCGCCGGGCCGCCCGAGGAAGCCGCGAAGGCGGACGACCTCCTCGCGCGCGCCCTGGTGGGACCTCCCGCCCCCGTCCGCCTCGAGTGGCGCGGGGGGCGCTACCTCTTCGATCCCACGACGGACGAGCTCTCCCGGCGCCGCGAGTTCCGGGAAAAGCAGCGCCTCGCCTCCCTCGACGACCTCGAAAAGATCCGGCGCGCGCGGGCCGAGCTCGTCGCGGCGGCCGGAAGAGGCGACGCCGATTCTGCGCGGCGGATGCTCGTGGACCTGGCCACGCATTTGCGGATCGCCGACTCCGCCGGTGTGCCTGCGGCCGGGGGCGCGTCGAACGAGGAGGAGACCGCGGCGCGCGAATTCGTCACGGCCGCGCTGCGCTCCCCGGCCGGCGCGCCGGGAGCTCTCCCCACAGACCTGCGCGCCCTGGACGCCCTCGTGGCCGCACGCGGCCTCGAGGCGATGCTCGGTCATGTCTACTCGATCTCGGCGGGTGATCCGGAGGACCTGTACTACCAGGACCCCGACTTCGTGCGGCGCCACTCGTTCCGTCGCGTCGAGAAGGGAGGAAAAGTCCTCGTCTCGTCCTTCGGGCCGACCACGCTCGCCCCGAGGGAGTCGGGCGGCGGCTCGCGGGTGAGCGGTTCGGTCTTCGGTCTTCCCGACGTTCTCGGCCTCCTGCACGCCGAGCAGATCCCATACAAGCCCGGGGCTTTCATCGGGAACGAGCAGATCCGCTCGGGTCTCGTCGGGCCGATCCGACGGATGTCCCCGGCCCGGCTGGACGACGACGCGATGACCTTCGTCGCGGCGTCCTGTCGGACCGCCGAAGAGCTCGCGGTCACTCTCGAGGGCAGCGCGGAGCGCGAGCGCCTGCGGACGTGGCGGGAGCTCGCCCGCGATCTCGTTCCGCGCTCGCGCCTCGCACGTGTCGCGAAGCTCGGTCCGGGAGAGGCGTCGGCGTACGCCGTCGGAGAAGAGCTCTCGCCCACCGATCTCTATCGGATCGGGCGTCGCCTCGCGCTCGGCTCCTTCCCGTCATCCGCTTCTCCCGCGGCCTTCGAGCGGCTGCGCGAGAAGTTCGGGGAGGCGGGAGCGCGCGAACGCATCGCCGAATTCGGACCCCGCGCAGTCGCGTACGACGGCCGACTGCGGCTGACGGATCGCGATCTTCCGGCCTACGAGCGCCTCGCCGCCTATCGGACCCCGCAGCTTTTCAGCGACCGGCTCTACGACTGGAAAGTCTCGGTGGCGCGTGCGGTGGCCGAGGCAGGGCTCCCGGCCGCCGTCCTGCCGGTGGTCCTCCCGGAAGGCGTCGATAAAATGCTGGCTGATGTCCGGATGGCTTTTGCCTTCGACTGGAGGTCGCTCGTTCGACGCGGCCGCGCCTTCGACGCGCGGGAGATCGACCTGCTGCTGGAGGAAGCGTTGAAGGCCGGTCGACTCGTTCGCGACCAGAGCGCCGACCCGGTCCAAGAAAGCGAGTGAGCACCGCCTCCCGGTTCTCCGCCGTCCCACTTCTCCTCGCTCTTTCCCTGGCGCTCGCCGGCGGCGGGCGCGCCGAGGACCTTCTCCGGGAGCCCTACCCGCCCCGCGTCAAAGTCGTTTCGCCCGCGCCGGTCGACATCCCCGTCGGAAACTCGAGGATCGTCGCGTCGGTGGAGGGCTACGTGGCCGGCGACCAGCTCGACGTGTTCGTCGACGGCCGCAAGCTCGGGACCGTCACGCAGCCTCCCTGGCAGCTCTCCTGGCAGGCGGGGGACGCGCTCCGGGCGCACGACATCTCGGTTGCTCTCCGCCGCGCGGGCCGCGAGGTCGCGTCGGCCCGGGTCCGGACGCTCTCGGCCGGGTTCAGCTCCAAAGCCAGCGCGGACGTCGTGACCGTCGCTCCGATCGTCACCGACCGGCACGGCCGCTACGTCCCCGGGCTCACCGCGAAGAACTTCACCGTCCTCGACGACGGGCAGCCCCGGAAGATCGAGACCTTCGATGCGGCCGACTCTCCGCTGTCGGTCGTGCTGGTTCTCGACGTCTCCGGATCGATGCTGCTGAAGATCGACGAGGCGCGCCAGGCCGCACATGCATTCGTGGACGCGGTGAAGCCGCAGGACGAAGTCGGCTTGATCACGTTCGCGACGACGATCTCGGGCTCGATCGATTTCACGAGAGAG
>QHVV01000015.1 GCA_003222385.1 Acidobacteriota bacterium | reverse complement strand
GCAGGCAGCCACATACAAGGTCTTTGCGGAGACGTTCGTCCTCCAGCAGACCCAGCCCCTGATCGCGATTGTCCTCGCCTGGATCATCCTCGGCGAGCGGAGGCGACCCTGGTTCTGGCCGGCGCTGATCGTCGCCATGATCGGCGTCTATCTAGTCGTCTTCGCCCAGGATCCGACAGCGCCTGTGTCGGCGCTGCAGCAAGGACGCGTCGAAGTTGGCCTGCTCGCGCTGGGCGCTGCATTGCTCTGGGCGAGCGGAACGGTGCTCGGACGTTTTGCGCTCGGCTCCATCAGCTTCTGGAGCATGACCTCACTCCGCTTCACGCTCGCCCTACCGCTGCTGGTGACGATAGTGCTGTTGCAGTACGGAGTCGGCGCCTTTTCCCACTACCGGTTCAGCGATTTCGTACCCAACCTGCTCGCGATCGCGCTGGTTCCGGGCTTGCTCGCCCTTCTCCTCTACTACCGAGCTCTCTCCCGGACGCCCGCTTCGCTGGCCACGATCGCGGAGATGGCGTACCCGGTCGCGGCGACGTTCATCGCCTCCGCTCCGCCACCCTGGGGCTTCAACCAGCCGATCTACGGCGTGCAGCTTGTCGGCACCGCGTTGCTGATCGGAGTCATCATCCTTTTGAACCTGACGAAAGAGAAGGCGGCTGAAGTGACGTCTCCGCCGGCGCTGACCCTCGTTGAGAGCTGAGCCGGCCTACCAGGGAGGAAGCGAATGGCGCGCGAGTACGGCACCTCGGTGGAAACGACGGCATCGCCCGAGAAGGTCTGGAGCGTGTGGTCGGACATGTCCACCTGGGGCGAATGGAATCCGAATGTGTCGACGATGGACTGGCAAGGTGGGTTCGCATCGGGCACGACAGGGATCATGAATACCAAGGCCGGTCAGCATCACAAGATGCAGCTGGTCGACGTTCAGTCCGCGCGCGGCTTTGCGCTTGTCACAAGTGTCGTGCCGGGCACGACCTTTCGCTTCAACTGCCGGATCGAGCCGGCGGGAGCAAAGACGAAAGTCAGCCAGACCGTCGAGGTTGGCGGTCCGCTGGGAGGGGTCATGGGCGGGATGCTGGGACCGCAGGTCTCGAAGGAGTTCGGCACGCTGCTGGCCAACCTCGCGCGGAAGGCCGAGTCGGTATAGGTCCCATAGATTCACATTGATAAGGACGAGGCGGCCCGCTCCCGGTAGGCGGCGGTCGCGCGGCGCCAGCTGATCGCAACGCCGGTCAGCATCGCGATGAGAAACGCGGCCAGCGCCGCGGCGAGCAATGCGGGACCGATCTTGCCGGCGGTGACCGCGGACACCAGCGGCGCCCAGTCGACCGTGGCGGCGCCGTTGAGCCAGGCGATCAGGCCCGTCGCGAACGCGGCCAGGGCAAGGATCCAGCGCTTTTCCGACCGCGACATCTGGTTCAGCTCGAACCGGCGCTGTCGTGGCACGACCTTGACCCTGCCGAGCCTGCTCAGCAGGACGAGCCAGACGACGAGCATCACGAGGCCGATGGCGAGCGCGACCCACGGGTAGGCGGTCTTGTCGATGGGCGAAAGGTCGGCGGAGCCTGCCCACGCGGCCATCGGCAGCGCCCAGATCAGGCTGCTCAAGGCGGCAAATCCCGTCCGGCCGAATCGATCAACGAGTTTGGTCATGACAGCGCGTACTTCTCCGCGAGGTACTGGTCGAAGGTGATCACCCCATCCTTGTGGTCCGGGCAGGTCAGCTTGCCCGCGGCGAACATGCGGGAGAGCTTGAAGGGAACCCTGAGGTTCAGGAGGCGTCGCCTGTCTTGGCGCGCCGCCAGCCACGAGTTCGCGATGCTTTTGAAGTCGCGCACCTCGGGGCCGCCGAAGTCGGGCAACATGCCAGCGGGCTTGTCGAGCACGACGTCGACCAGGCGCTGCGCAACCTCTTTCGACTCCACAGGTTGGAACTGCCAGCTGAGTGGGATGGCGATGACTCCGGGGAGCCGAGCAAAAGCGCGCAGCACGCCTTCCAGAAAACTGTGGAACTGCGTTGCGCGCAGGATCGACCAGGGCACACGGTCCTCTCGCACCACGGATTCCGCGGCGAGCTTGATCCGATAGTAGGGATAGGCAACTCCGTCGATGCCCACGATCGACACGTAGACGACGTGCCGGATCTTCGCGTCGCGGGCGAGCTCTAGCAAGCGGCGGGTGCCGCGCACATCGACCGCCCGAACCGCCAGCGGCTCACGCGTCGCGGAGGCGGCGTGAATGATCGTGTCCATCCCGGCGAGCGCCTTGGCCAGCCCAGCGCCCGACCTCAGATCGCCCTGCACCGCGTCGACGTGCCCACGTGGCTCACGGCTCAGGATGCGCGCGCGGTGGCCCGATCGCCGCAGCAACATGACGACGTGGCGACCGACGGTTCCGGTGCCTCCGGTGACGAGCACGTTCATTAGGTCGGGCTCGCTTTGCTGCCGAGCTGCTCGCCGAAGAATCCCAACACCCGCCGCCAGGCATCGTCCGCGGCTTCCGGGTTGGATGCGCGTCCGGCGTCGTTGAAGAAGGAATGTTGAGCGTTGGGGTAGATCTTGATGTCGTGCACGATCTTGTGCCGGGTCAAGGCCTGGTCTAGAGAGCGCCCGGCTCTTGCGGTGAAGTCCTTCTCGGGGTACGACCCGACCACTGGACACAGTCGTTTGACGACCTCGAGCGGTCGGGGGTTGGCAGCGTAGAAAGGCGCGATCGCTTTCAGCCGCGAGTCTGTGCAGGCCCAAGCGATGGCGAAGCCGCCGCCCATGCAAAACCCGATGGCGCCCATCCGCTGGACGTCAACCTCCGGGAGCTTGGCCAGGAAAGTAAGCGCGCTCTTGAGGTCGTCGATTCCGTATCGATTGACCGAGCCCATGAGCATGCCGGCCATGTAACGAGCCATGCAGATGGCGCGGTTGCGGTCTGTGAAGAGATCCACCGCGAGTGCCGCATAACCTGCGTCAGCGAACCGATCGCTGATCTGCTTGATGTTGTCGTTGAGGCCGAAAGCCTCGTGGATCACGACGACCGCAGGATGTGGGCCGGCAGTGTCAGGCAGCGCCAAATATCCGCCACCCTTGAGCTCGCTGGTCGTGATGTCGCGTGTTCGCATCTTGTGGTTGATGGCCAGTGGGAGATGGTAGCTGTGGGCCAGGGGTCGCCGGAGGCGGACGGTATCCTTAACTAAAACAACCGAAAGCGCAGCGTGGGCCCGTGGCGCAGTTGGGAGCGCGTCAGACTGGCAGTCTGAAGGTCAGGGGTTCGAATCCCCTCGGGTCCACCACTGTTCGACTGACGCTGACAGCTGGTGCCTGGGTTCGCTCGCGTAGTCGCTCGTAGGGTGTCTGGCCGGCCAGCCCGCCGTGGGGGCGCTCGAAATTGTAGTAGTGCTCCCACTCCTGGAGCCTGATGTTGAAGAGTTGTGTGTTGTCGACGACCACGCCCTCGAGCATGCGGTAGAACTCCTCGTCGTCGATTCGATGCGACCGCTCGACCTTGCCATTCAGCCTTGGCGTGGCCGGCTTGATGTATACGTGCTGGATGCCGCGATCCAGGACGTGCCAGTGGAAAGCCGCCTGGAACTCTGACCCGTTGTCGGTCTGGATCAGCTCGACGTGGAAGGGCAGGCGCTGGAGCACGTAGTCGATGAACTGGACGGCCACCTTCTGGTTGAGTCGGTCGTAGATCCGGAGCACGCGAAGCCGGGTGCAGTCGTCGATGGCGGTGAACTGTTAGTGCTTCTTGCGCGTGCCGGCGATCGGAGAGATGAACTTGACGTCGACCTGAACCCGATGCCCGGGCTGGGGCTTCTCATACCTCTTCCAGCGCTCGGTGTGGCGTTTGTAGCGCTGCGAGGTCGGCAGCCGACTCAGGTCGAGGCGCTTGAGGATTCGCCAAACGCCGGACACGCTGATCTGGATGTCGTGGTAGCGCTGGAGGTACATCGCGATCTTGTACGGTCCGAAGTGGTAGTGCTGACGGAGGTAGAGGATCTTGCCGACTGTCTCCTCCGGAGTCGCGCTTGGGCTGCTGTGGGGACGGCAGGATCGGTCGCGCAGCCCCTCGACGCCGAACCTATCGAGGCGTCGCTGCCATTTGTAAAAGACCTCCCGGGAGATGCCGTAATACCTGCACGTCAGGGCGACGTTGTGGCTGACCTCTTGGGCGTGTCGGATGATGGCCAGACGCTTGGCAGCGTTCCTGGTTAACCTTCTCGATCACCTGGTCCTCCTCTCGCTGGATTGGAGGCACCAGTGTCAGCGACCTTTGTCAGTTTTAGACCCCTCGGCTCCACCACTGTCATGTCTCAGGTCATCCCGGAAGCCTTTGTCAGGTCATCCCGGAAGAATTTGGTCGCTCCCACCGGCTGGTAGTTACGCGTTAGGTCGATGGTCAGCTCCGTAGCAGCTGGCCGTCCTCGGTGACGATGCGGACATAGGCGCCGGCGACGAAGATTGGGACTGGCCAACGCTTGTACGCATCCTTGCGCGTTTGGAAGGAGGTATCGGGATTAGAGGCCCAATCGTCGCGGTCGCCGAAGTGTTGTCCGCTGACGTGACCTCCAGGCCGTAACAACGCAAAGATCAGATGCCAGACCGTTGCGAATTTGTCGGGTCGACAGAAGGGCAGCGCATTGCTTGAGTTGATGAGATCGGCCTCGGGCACATCGCGGTCTAGCTCTTACGAGGCGAGGTGGAACTCCAAGACGGGCGCTTCAAAAATCTCGACCTGAACGTCGTCAGCTCCCGCGGCGTGAGCCGCCTCCTTGCGCAGCACGCTCACCTCGCTGTTGCTCGCCTCCAGGTCGGCAAGGGTGTCCCATGTGGTGGACACAACGCTGCGGCCAATCTGCCGGTCGACCCCCATGACGGTCGCCCGGTACCCCTTGAACGACCTCAGCACGTCCAAAACCTTGTCTCGCACGAACACGGTGGCCGCGTCGACCTTATCGGGGTCGCCGCTGATCGTGTGGACGCTGACGAACTCGCCCGGTTTAGGCGGGTGCGCCCGATCCAAGATCACGACCTCGTACCTTTCGACGTTGACGATCTGGGTACCAGGCACGTTCTTGACGTCCTGGGTGCGCGATTGAATTCCGACCTGCTCGCTCGCCGACAAAGCCTCGCCTGTCTCCCAGTACGTGATTCCGATGCCCGATCCGGTCTTGCGATCGGCGAGCAGCACCGCGCCGAAAAAGCCGGGCGCCAAGCGGGCGCTCGGAATCACTTGATGCTGGAAGTTCTCGATCGCTTGCTCGACGCTCTCCGGCGGGGTTTGTACGCGCGTTCCGTGGATGAACATGCCGCCACCTCCTTTAATGTGTCAACACGCCAGCCCGGCAAGCCGCGATGACCACGCGCGCGATCAAATATTCTGCCCCTGGCTTCATTCCGCAGCCAGGATGGCGCAGACCGCCATCTGCCACTCGACCTGGGTCGGCCCCGTGTCGGTGATAACCGTGGGCGGGATGACGAAGGTCCTGCCCGCGTCCAGTGCTACCATCCCGCTCCCGTCCGGATGGGTGTAGCGGAACAGCCCGGTAATCGTGATCGTATTACTGGCGGGGTCGAGCGTGCGCGTGAGATTGGCGCCGTATGGAATCGTCTTGGACAGATCATCCGAGCGGTAGATTGTGCCTGTGGTATCGATGTGGCGGATCTCTTTGACGAGCGTTGAGCCCTCGAAGAATCTGATGATATGGAACTCGACTGTGAAGGTTGCGAGGGTGTCGAAACTGTAGCCGTAAGGTCGACAGGAGAAGGCCGGAATCGGGGTGCTGACTGTGATCGTTTGGGTGAAGATAACCGGCTCTGCGGCAGTCGCTGTGAGAGGTGCCGCGCCGAAAATTCCAAGGCTCCCTATGCCGACCGCGCAGATGAGTCTCCGAAGGGTGCTCATGTACATCCCTCCCAACATTTTGTCTACCTCCATGCCTTTTGGATCATTTCGGTCCGGCCAGCGCCGTCGAGCCTAATCCGCGCGATTCTTGTTACCCAAGCGCTTGGTCAACCGACCGCATCAATCAATTTGCGCCCGCGTTGTCTTCTGCGTCACAGACGTGCCCTTGCTACGGGATCTGCACCACGCATGAGATCAGCCCGGGGAAACCGCCGCTGCTCGGACTCGCATGCGCGAGGGTGCTCGCGTCACCGTTCTGCGCGATGAGGGCGATGTGGTCGCCGCTGGCGTTCGGGTTCGAGGCCTCGGCCAACCACCCCAAACAGGAGGCGTTGGTGCTTGGGAACTGTGCGCCCTCGGCATAGGCGGGCGTGATTGCGCCAAGGGTGGCGAGTGTTGCGCTCGTTGCGGCCGCGGAAGCGAATGCCAGGATCTTCTTGAGCATGATGGCTACTCCTTTCGTTCTTGCGTTTGCGCCACGGATAGGATCGAATCCGACTCGGTTTCGAACGCGAGGTTGTTGCAGCGCATCACGCGGACATCCCGGTTAGCTCCGCGCGCTCGATGATGCACCGCTCTCGAGGATTTCGCATAGGTGAGCCTCCCTACTTTTTGCGGTGCGCTGGGAAAGGGATTTCGCCCCTTCTGCTCAGGACGATCCCATTCCCTCAAGCGTTTTGCCGAGCTCAGCCCGGGAGGCGATGCCAAGCTTGCGGTAGCCGCTTGCGAGGTGGCTCTCCACTGTCTTGCGGGTGATGAACAGGGCTTGAGCGATCTCGGGGTTGGCCAGCCCTTGGGCGGCCATGCGCGCCACGCGTCGCTCGCTAGCGGTCAGGGCGTCGATCCCGTGGACGAAGACTCGCCGAGGGCGGGCACCGGTCGCGAGCAACTCCTCGTGCGCGTTGGCCGCGAGTGAGCCCGCTCCGGCAAGGGTGGCCATCTCGAGACCGCGGTGAAGGTGCTCGCGAGCTTGGACGCGTTGGCCGGATCGACGCAAGGCCGCGCCGAGATTGACGAGCGCTCGGGCGAGCTCGAGGCGGGCGTGTGACGTCTCCAGCAGCGCGATCGCCTCGCGAAGGCATTCAATGCCCTCACCGCTACCGAGAGCCAATCCGAGGACGCTCAGGGCTCCGCCCGCTGCGCTCGGGCCGGCGAACCGACGGGCGAGCGCGAGCTCCTCCTCCGCCAGCCGGCGTGCGGCCGCACGTTGGCCGAGGGCGAGATGGGCAAGCGCCGCGTGGGACCGCCAGGCGATGACGCCGGGACAACGGACGCCGAGGGCCTCCACTCGCTCGCCGCACAGCATCAGGTCGTCGAGCCCAGCCCGCGGGTCGGCCTGCGCTACCCGCAGGCGACCACGGGCATCCAGCAACAAGTTGACCGCGAAGGAGGTGGGGAGTTCCCGCGAGAACTCCCAGTGCTCTTGGAGCGCCGCCTTGGCGGCCTTCTCCCTTCCCTGGTCTAGGAGCGCATCGACGAGGAACGCAACGAGCGCGGGTGATCCGTATCTCCACCCAGCCATCGCCGCCGCCTCGAGCGTGCCACGGGCCTCTGCTTCGGCGTCCACGGGCCGCCCACGACGGAGTAGGGCCGTGCATCGGAAGGTGGACAGCGCGACGAACCCGAGCAGGATTCCGCGGCGACTCAGATCTGCGAGGGCCTCGTCATAAAGCGCGTCGAACGCGTCGAGACAGCCCAAACAGCAGAGCGCGAACGCCGCGGTCACGACGGGGACCGACTCCGCCGAGTGGAACGCCAGCAGCCCGGGGGCGGCCAGTGCTCGATCCATCAGATCACACGCCCTGGCGAAGGTTTCCGTGTTGGTCGCCTCGAGCGCGAGGTAAACGAGCAGCTCACGCCTCGTGGCGGAGTCGGGCCCGTCGGCGCGGAGCCTGAGGTCTCCGAGTCGGCCCGCCACGCTGGGGTACGTCCTCAGGTCCTGGCGGCCTGCCCAGTAGCGGGTGACCTCGAGGGCGAGCGTGAGTTCGGGGTCATGCTCCCCCAGCACGCCGAGTGCATCGCCGAGCGTCGCCACGGCCCGAGGAAAGTGGTCGGCCAAAACCTCGAACTGAGCGAGCGCAAGAGCCCGCGTCGCCCGCAGGCGGGGGTCGATGGTAGTGGCCACGCTCTGGGCGAGGTGCCCGAGGCCTGGTTCGGCGCCGACCGAGGCCTCCGCCGACCCCAGCTCGAACAGCACGTCGGGTGCGACTGCTGCCTTGGGTGGCTCGGCGAGCGCGCGCAGCAGATACCCAGCGGCCTCGACCGGAGCTCCAGTCTGGAACGCCGCCCGAGCAGCCGCCCTGAGCGTCTCGACCGTCCAGGAGTCCGAGGCCGGCTCGGTGAGCGCGAGGTGGAGGGCGACCTGTTCGGCCGTGGCCCCGCCATCGTTCAGCAGCACAGCCGCCCTTGCGTGCAGCGCGGCTCGGTGGTACGGCCCGAGGTCGGCCTCGACGACGGTCCGCACGATCGGGTGGGCGAAGGTGGGGCGCGGCCCCGGTGAGAGGATCGACGCCTTGACCAGCATGTCGGCTGCGATAACCGCTTCTTTCGCACCCACCTCGGCGAGCACGACGCAGTCGGCAAACCGGGCGCCGTCGCCCAGCACAGCGCAGGCTCGCACCAGCGGCAGGGCGGCCGGGGGAAGCGACCCGATCCGGACCAGCAGGGCCCTGGCGATGGCCGGCGGAACGAGCTCCCTCACGCGCGCTGCTTCCTGCGCTGTCGGCTGCAGACCACGCTGGGCAGCATCGCGAAGCAGCTCGCCGACATAGAACGGGTTCCCACCCGTCGCTTGGTGGCAAGCATCGCGGAACTGGTAGTCGGGCGGTTGTGCAAGCCGCTCTGCAATGAGCGTCCCGACGGCCTCCGGCGAGAGCGGCGCCGGTCGGATGATCTCCACCCCGGACGCGGACGAGAGCTCGCCGAGGAGCGGCCCGTCGGCCTCCCCCTCGGCCGGCCGGACGGCGAGGGCGACGAACAGCGGCAGCTCGGTCAGGCGACCCGCGAGGAACGCCAGAAACCGGAGCGAGGAGGTGTCGGCCAGGTGGGCGTCGTCGACCAGAAGCGCCAGGGGGCGTTCCTCGCAGAAATTCGCCACGAGCCAGTACAGCCCGTGCAGCATCGGCCAGGGCGACGAGGCCGACGCGGTCTGGTGCTCGTCTGCCACAGCGCGTGGGTCGGCAAGCGGCGCGGCCAGCGCCGCCGCGCCCGAGAGCAAACCCGCGCGGTCGGCGCCGCGCCAGACCGCGTGGCCGAGCAGTTGGCGCACGACCCCGAAAGCGAACGGGCGCTCGAGCTCGGACCCCCGGGCCTCAACCACCATCATCCCTGCTGTCTCGGCCTTCGCCCGTGCGCCCGCGAGGAGCGCCGTCTTGCCAAGCCCGGCCGGGCCTTCCACGTAAGCCAGACCCCCGTGGCCGAGGCGCGACCGCTGAATGAGGGCATCGACCCGTTCAAGCTCACTGTCCCGCTCGAGGATGCTGGGACTGCGGTCTCCAGCCGCGGGCGTCGCGCCGGCTGCCTCCATCAGACCACTTTGAACTAGAAAGGAACCAAATGCTCAGTGATCGGAGGAGAGCCGCGACATGAGTCCTCGATCAGGGTATCGGCCACGTCGGACAGGGGATCGCCTCGCCCGTCGAACACGCCGAGTGGGTTCGTACTGTGGGAACTTAGGTCCACCGCCACAACATCTGGTATCCATCAAGGCCAGCGCCGCCGCGTGGGATCCGGCGCATGCTTCGGCAACGCGAGCTGCGGGGGCTCCGACCTGACCGCGCATTGCGTGACCTGCGGATCCGTTTGGGGCCGTTTCGGGACGCGATGAATACGGCACACCCAGTACTTCGAGTGACTTGGCCGGCCGCACCTTCGCGCTATCCGTAGGCGCCGGGCTTCGTCACTCCCTGCCAGTTGCAGTTTCCGCACGTGACGAATCGACCCTGAAACGCTTGATCGCCTTCGGCGAGATCGCGGACAGGAGGTCCGCTAAGTCGACGTCTGTTAGCCAGGCATCATTTCGGAAGCAGTAGTGCTGCGCTCCAATTCGAACGGCTGGTAGCCCATTAGCCGTGCAATCGGGCGGAGTAGCGCGAGAACGACGCGCTGGACCGCCCAGGGCGGGGAGGCGAGCCGGACGTGGTCCGACATCATGGGCATCTCCACGGCGATCTGCCAGATCTTCGGCAAACCTTTCGCGTCGGTCAACCCGGCACGCGCCAGGGCGAAGTACACCTCGAAGAACCTACGCGAGTGCTCGGGTAGGCCGGGTCGGTACTCGCCGAACATATCGGCTTCGCCATCGCCGGCAATCTGGAAGGTGTGCGGGACGCCCGCTGGAACCACGACGCTCTCGCGCGGATGGCAGACCACTTTATCGCTCCCCATCACGAATTCGATGCTGCCGCGAATGACCTCGAAGCGCTCTTCCTGGAGCGGGTGGACATGCATGGCGGGACCATACGTGCTCGGCAGGGCGACCTCGCGGAACCGAAACAACTCATCGGTCGCCTCGAGGAAGGTAAGCGTGTAGCCGGTGAGCGGATTGACGATGGTATCGGCCATGTGCGGCTCCCCTGTCCCCTGAATTTGCTATAGGTAGCATGTAGGGAACTAGAGGTATCATATAGCCAATGGCGCACGCACGCGTAACGACCCGCCCCTACAGTTCGCCGGCGCGTCACGATCAACGCAACCGGACCCAGCTTGCGATCCTTAAGGCCGCGGAGGGCGTGTTCAAGGAACGGGGCTACGGTGCGGCAACGATGCAGTCTGTGGCGGACTCGGCGCGTGTTTCGCTCCCGACGGTCTACCTTTACTTCCGATCCAAACCCGACCTGGTCCGCAGCCTTGCGGACCTCGTGACGAGCTCGGCGGACCTCAGCGTCGAGCGTGTGCTTGATGAAACCGATCCGAACCGACAGCTCGAGATTGGCGCCGGCATCCTGCGCAAGCTCCACGAGCGTAGTGAGGTGGTGGCCGACGTCTTGCGAACGGCGGCGGGTGGCGATCGCAACCTGTCGCGGGAGTGGCAGCGCTGGCAGCAGCGCCACCTCGCTGCGGTGCGGGCCGTCGCACAATCGCTCGCTGAAGGAGGGGCGCTGCGCAGTGACCTGGACGTTCGGAGCGCGACCGATATTCTGTACACGATCGGCGGCCGTGAGACCTTCCGCCAACTTGTCCGCGAAAGGGGCTGGACCGCAGAGCGCTATGAGCGTTGGCTCGTGGAGGCCGGGCAGCGTCTGCTCCTCTCGTGAGGATCGATCGAGTCATTGTCGCGACGGCGGTCTCGTGGCTTGGCATTTGGGCGCACGAACTTCACCGGGTCCCTGCTCTGCTTGGATTGACTCCGGACGGGGACCTCTTCATGGTGCCAATCGCGGCTGGGCTTGCCATCTGGTGGAGTCGATCGAGCGGGGCCCCTGCCGCCGGTGCCCTGGCGACCTATGCCGCCGTGAACCTGGCCGGCGCATTGGTGTCGGTGCGGCCGCTGGGTTGGCTGCCCTTCCTGCCGGAGCAGAGCGTCGCCCATTACACGGCCCACGTTATTTATGCGCTGTGCCAGCTCCCGCTGCTGACCCTGGCCATTTCGCGACTCCTGCCTCGACGGGCTGCGAGAGCTCCCACGTCGTAGTCAAGTTAGTGGTCGGGGGGAGGGACACTATCTGAGCTCCGAGATTGAACTCGGGAGAGGCGTCCTAGACCTGATTAGGACCCATCGCGACCGGGTTGGCTCTCTAAGATTCGCTTCACACCACTAATCTCAACTCCACCGTCTCGCCTTGCCAGCGGAGCCTGAAATGGTCGCATCAGCCTGGCCAGGCCATGGAACCTGAATTCGGTCACCCGACTCAGTCTCGTCTGGTCACCCTCCACCGGTTCCATCAAGTAGCTGATTTTCGTGCCTTCCAAAAACCCACTGGTGGCCTCAGTAGTGAACTTCCGATTGGGCTCGAATTCCGTGATTCGGAGGTTGGTCTTAATCTCCCAACCGAAGGTTCGGCCGATGGACGGTCGGGATATGATCTGAAAGGTTGTTCCCGAGTCGATCGGTCCCTCGGAGGTCTGTTTCCAGTCCGCCTGGTTCTCCTCCCACTGTGGAATGTTCGAAATGTCGGTCATGAACCTCCAGACATCGTCGACTGAGCGGTCAATCACAACACCTTTTCCTTCGACCCTTGTCATGTCGGCCACTCTACAACTCCAAGGAAGAACTGGAAATGTATCTACGCGTCCTTGGGAGCGCCGTCACGGCCGAGGCGATTCGGCGACTGAAAGCCACCAACACGATCCTCTTATGGGCGAACGCTCGCGATTCGGCCTCGCGCTTCTATGAACGATTCGGCTTCACCAGCGCCCCTGGGAGCGGGTACACCCCGCCTGGGACGGGGCGCCCCCACCGTCTCATCGAACTTGACCTCGTTCAGTCGTCCATGCGGGTCTAAGACTCCGTTCCCGATCCAATAGATAACGTCGTACGCGGCCGCTACTGCTGCCGTTTCCAGTTACATGCCGGTCGGCGGGGAGATGTACATCAATCCAAGGACAAGCCAGCCCGTTGGATGGCCCGACGGAAGCTGCCGAACTGCCGGCGGATCGTCTTCTCCGAGGGCCGCATCCCGGCCTCGGTCCAGCTCTGCGCGGTTGGAAGGCCACCACGCTGATCGACAAACTCCCGAAGGGCGGCGACAGCCTCCTCAAGCCTTGCGTCGGCCCCGTCGGAGATCGGGATGGCCTCCCCGTCGAACACGCCGGGTGGGTTCGTATTGTGGGAACTTAGGTCCACCAATTGCCCTCTTTTTGCATAATGCCGATTCGCATAACGCGGATTCGCATCATGCATATCCGCGCAAACGTAACCCGCTGCCGCTCAGACGATTCGGGCTAGGTCGAGGTGATGGCACCGTGAACATGCCTGCGGACGCGCCATATTCGGCTCGCGCGGATCA
>QHVV01000014.1:14023-15404 GCA_003222385.1 Acidobacteriota bacterium | reverse complement strand
TAGTTTATTGATATTCGATAAACACGGAGGTGGTGAATCATGCCAAGGCCAAGCTCGTCATCCGCCGCGCTGCCGATCGCGCACGTCGTGCTGCGGATCCTCATCGTCCTGAACTGGCTGATGGGTGCCGCGATCCTCGCTCTGCTGGTTGTCATCCCGAACGAACAATGGATCATGGCCGCTTTCAAACTCTCTCCTTCGCCCGAGGCAGAACGGCTGGTCATGGGCCTGCGCGCAATCGCCGTGCTCGGTCTCGCCGTGATCCCGCTCAATTACACCGTCCTCAAACGGCTGCTCGCGATCGTCGAGACGGTTCGCGCAGGCGACCCGTTCGTCGCCGCGAACGCGTACCGTTTTCAGGCGATCGCCTGGGCGCTGCTCGTGCTGCAGCTTCTCAGCCTCGTCATCGGCGCGATCGCCAAGTCCGTTTCGACTCCGGCGCATCCGCTCCACTTAGATGCCGGCTTTTCGATCAACGGCTGGCTCGCCGTACTCCTCACATTCCTGCTGGCCCGCGTGTTCGCGGAAGGCACGCTCATGCGCGAAGACCTCGAAGGAATGGTGTGACATGGCGATCGCCGTCAAGCTCGACGACGTACTCCACGATCGTCGGATGACGCTGACCGAGCTCGCGGATCGGATCGGAATCACGCTGGCCAACCTCTCGATCCTCAAGACTGGCAAGGCGCGCGCGATCCGCTTCTCGACGCTCGATGCGATCTGCGAGGCACTCTCGTGCCAGCCTGGCGACATTCTCCGGTTCGAGCCGGAGCAAGCAGAACGCGAGCGACCGGCAGCGGCGAGCGAACGGAGAGCGAGCCGATGAACGCCCTGCTGAACGCGCACGACTGCGACATCCCTCGCGGCACGATCGCGTTCCGTCTGAAACGACACGTCGGACGGCACAGCCACCAGAATCGCCGCCTGCGAGTGTTCTGTGAGGAATTCGAACCTTGACGGGTTCTCATTGAACCCGAAGGACTTCGCGCCTACCATTCCTCGCAACGCGAGAGTGGCGGAACCGGCAGACGCGCGGGACTTAGGATCCCGTGGGGAAACCCGTGAGGGTTCGAGTCCCTCCTCTCGCACCAGAATCAGAAACCATCCTGGGCTCGCCTCGCTCGGTGCGAGAGGGGAGGGCGAGAACCCTCAGGGGGATGCGGGGGATCTCCCCCGCCGACAGACAAGCGCTGGCCGCAGCCGAAGGCTGCGCGTTGCGAAGCAACCGGCCGGCACGAGTCCCTCCTCTCGCACCAATCTCAGGCGGTGGTCAAAATCGCCGAGCCAGGAACCTACGCCGCGACGCGAAACAGGCGCGCCAGGAGCTGGAAATACTCCTCGGGGGCGTGATCGAACCGGACGCAGAATCCGCTCGGAACGA
>QHVV01000014.1:0-13978 GCA_003222385.1 Acidobacteriota bacterium | reverse complement strand
GAAGCTCTTGCCTTCGGCGACCTTGATGCGCAGCCATAGCCGACTGCCGGGCCTGGGGAAATAGACCGAACAGACGAACAATCCGATCGGCGATAGGTTGTGCGTGAAACCCAAACACGTCTTTGCGGCGACACGGAATTCCACCGGGTACCGCTTTCAGATCCTCGAAAAACGACGCCTTTCCGTCATCGGTTGTCCTCCGGTGGCGGCAATGGGAGTGCGCGGAGTGTAGCCTCCGCCTGCCGCCGGTTTGCGTGACTGGAGTCACGGTTTGCGAAGGAAAGATTCCTACCCGACGATCGTCGTAAGACTTCGTCCCTGCCTTCTTCCGCCGCATCCCGAGATCGGAAGTTCGGCAATCGATGGAGTGCTGGGGCATAGTTTGTCGGTCCGATGCGTTACCCGAGTCCCGTGTCCAGTCTGAAGCGCCTGCTCCCGATCTTCGTTCTGGGACTCCTGTCCCTCCCTCTTTTCGCGGCGGACGCGACGGTCCTCGACGCGATTTTCGCGGGAAAGCGTCCGGATGAGACCGCCTCGATCCTCGTCGTGCTGCATCGGCAGGCCGACCTGTCCGGGGCGGCGAACATCCCGGCCCGCGCCGAACGGAAGCAGTTCGTCTACGAGGCCCTCCGATCGACCGCCGACGCCACGCAGCGCCCGCTCCTCGCTCGCCTCGCCGGCGCCGGCGCGCGGTTTCAAGCGTTCTACCTCGTCAACATGGTCGCGGTCGAAGCCGACCGCCCTCTCGCGGAGGAGCTCGCTTCGCGCGACGACGTCGCTCTGGTCGCCGCGAACCGCCCGGTCCACATGCCCCTCCCGCAGAGACAGGAGCCCGGGATCGCGCCGCTGTCCGAGTCCGCGGTCGAAGCGAGCCTGGATATCGTCCACGCCCCTTCGGTCTGGAATCTCGGGTTCACCGGTCAGGGCGTGGTCGTGGGAATCGCCGACACCGGGGTCGACTGGGAGCACCCGGCGCTCAAGAACCGATATCGCGGCTTCGACGGCACTTCGGTCTCGCACGATTACAACTGGCACGACTCGATTCACACGGCGAACCCCGGGAATCCGTGCGGAGCGGATTCGCCCGTTCCCTGCGACGACAGCTCGCACGGGTCGCACGTCACCGGCACCGCGGTGGGGACGGACGGAAGCGACAACCAGATCGGAATGGCGCCGGGCGCCCGCTGGATCGCATGCCGGAACATGGACCGGGGGGACGGGACGCCGGCCCGCTACACGGAGTGCTTCCAGTTTTTCCTGGCTCCGACCGACTCGGCGGGCGCCCATCCGCGGCCGGATCTCGGGGCGGACGTCATCAGCAACTCCTGGGGTTGTCCGCCGAGCGAGGGCTGCACGGATCCGGACGTCCTGCGCGGCGTCGTCGAGAACACGCGGGCCGCGGGAATCTTTCTCTCGATCGCCGCCGGAAACGGCGGCTCCGAATGCTCGACGATCGACGACGTGCCCGCCTCCTACGAAGCGGCGTTCTCGGTCGGAGCGACCACTCTGGCCGACTCCATTGCGAGCTTCAGCAGCCGCGGCCCGGTGACCGTCGACGGCTCGAATCGCATCAAGCCGGACGTCGTCGCGCCCGGCGTCCAGATCCGATCGTCGGTGCCGGGGGGAACGTATACGAGGTTCTCCGGCACCTCGATGGCGACCCCGCACGTTTCCGGCGCGGTGGCGCTCGTCTGGTCGGCCGCGCCCTGGCTGGCGAACCGGGTCCCCGAGACCGAAGCGCTCCTGCGCGCGACCGCGGTCCCCCTGACCTCGGATCAATCGTGCGGAGGGATTCCCGGCTCGGCGATCCCCAACCCGGTCTTTGGTTGGGGGAGGATTGACGTCTTCGCGGCAGTCTCGACTGCGCTCGCCTCCGCGGGCCCCCCCGCGCCCGCGCCGCGTATCCGCGTGAGTCGGCCGCGGCCCGGTTCGCGCCGGATCTCGCCGCGGAGTTGATCGCGTTCGGGCCTCCGCCGCGGGCGTCGGACCGCCTCTCACCCGTCCAGTAGACTCCGGCGCATGGTGGTCCGGAGCACGCGCGACGAGTCGGAAACCTCGACGACGCTCGAGATCGAGGTTCCCGCCGAAGACGTCGAGCGGACCTACAACGCCATTTTGCGCTCGTTCGCCGAGAGGGCGTCGATGCCCGGATTTCGACGCGGCCACGTGCCGCAGCACCTGGTGGTCCAGCGTTTCGCCGGCCAGATCCGCGAAGAAGTGCTCGAGAGGCTCCTCCCCGGCGCGGTCTCCTCGGCCATCGAAGAGAAAAATCTCGTGGTCCTGGGGTCTCCCCGCGTCGGAGACCTCGAGTGGTCCCCGCCCGGCCCGATTCGCTTCTCCGCTCACCTGGATTTGAAGCCGGTCGTCGACCCGGGCGAGTACCGCGGCATTCCGGTGGAGGACGTTTCCGTCGAGCCGTCTGCGCAGGAGGTCGAGGCCGTCCTCGATCGAATCCGGGAGTCGCACGCGGAGTTCCATCCGATCGAGGGACGTCCCGCGGAGGCCGGCGACTACGCGGTCGCGGACATCGCGGGACGGTTCGTCGAAATCCTGGAGCCGGGCCAGAACCCCCGCACTTTCCGGGACGAGAAGATCACTCTCGAAGTCGGCCATTCCGACTCGATGCCCGAGATCAACGAAGCCTTGACCGGCGCTCGGCCCGGTGAAACGCGCCCGTTCCGCAAGACCTTCAGCGACGAGTTTCCGAACGAGAACTTCCGGGGGAAGACGGTCGACTACGAAGTGACCCTGGTCGCTCTCAAGGAGAAACGGCTGCCGCCTCTCGACGACGAGTTCGCGCGCGCTGTGGCGGGGACAGGCCCCGCGGACCTGCACCCGCCAAGCGCGGAGAGTCTTCGCGAAAAGGTCCGCGCGAACCTCCGGAGCGAGAAAGAAGCGGGACGGCGCCGGAAGTTCCGGCACGACATCCTCGGCACGATCCTTTCGAAGACGGCCATCCCGACGCCGGGCGTCCTCGTCGAGTCGGAGCTGAATGCATCTCTCTCGGAGTACGCTCGGTATCTCGCGGCAAACGGCGTCGACGCGAAAGAGGTCGAGTGGGAGAAGGTCAAGCAGGACGCCCGGCCCGGCGCCGAACGGCGGGTCCGCGAGTACCTGGCTCTCGACGCGATCGCGCGCCGGGAAGAGATCGCGATCACCGACACGGAGCTCGAAGCCGAGATCAAGCGAGCGGCGGCGCGCCGCGGCGTGGAGACCTCGGAACTGCGGGAACGTCTCGCCAAGAACGGAGGTCTCGAAGCTCTTCGCGACGAGATGCGGCTCTCCCGGACGCTCGACCTCTTGATCTCCTCGGCGCGAGTGCTACCCTCGATGCCGGCAGCGGATCGGGGCTAGGCCGGTCCAGGAATGGCGCCGACGGGTGGAAGGTTGACCGACTTGAAGAACGAAGAAGGCGAGGGGGGCGGAATGGTTCTCGTACCGATGGTGATCGAGCAGACGGCCCGGGGGGAGCGCGCCTACGACATCTACTCGCGCCTGCTCAAAGACAACGTCATCTTTCTCGGCACTCCGATCGACGACCAGATCGCGAACCTGATCATCGCGCAGATGCTGTTCCTCGAATCGGAGAACCCCGACAAGGACATCTCGTTCTACATCAACTCGCCGGGAGGCATCACGTCGTCGGGCTTCGCGATCTACGACACGATGCAGTACGTCAAGCCCGACGTCTCGACCATCTGCATCGGCATGGCGGCCTCGATGGCGGCCGTGCTGATGGCCGCGGGCGCGCCGGGCAAGCGGTACGCGTTGCCGAACTCGCGTCTCGTCATCCACCAGCCGTGGGCCCAGGGACTGGGAGGGCAGACGTCCGACATCGAAATTCACGCGAAGGACATGCTGAAACAGCGCGAGCGCCTGAACCAGATCCTCGCGCACCACACGGGCCAGGCGATCGAGAAAATCGCGAAAGACACGGACCGCGACTTCATCCTGGAGGCGGAAGACGCGCGCAAGTACGGTCTCGTCGACGCGATCTACCATCGCCGCGACGACGTCGCTCTGAAAGCCGCCGGGTAACCTCCGACGCCGCCGCGGAAAAGGCGGGACCCGGGTCGCGCGCCGCGCGGATGTCTCCTTTTCGTCCGACGCGTCGGCGTCCCGGCGCTGGAACGGGATGTGCTTCGGATCGAAAGGGAGTCGACTTCCGTCGTATGGAATAGGCGGCCGGCAGGCACGTTAATCCTCGCAGGGGCTGTGCTAAAGTCATGGAAAGGGAAAAGGGAACCGTTGACGCGTCCGCGATTGCACGCCTAGAATTCCCTGTCCCTTCCCGGAGGCAGAATGTCGAAGAAAGGCGGTAACGGCGACGTCCTTCGCTGTTCCTTCTGCAACAAGAGCCAGAGGGACGTCAAAAAGCTCATCGCGGGCCCCACGGTGTACATCTGCGACGAGTGCGTCGATATCTGCCTCGACATCATCGCCGAGGACCGGGTCTTGGAGACCCAGACCCCCGAGACCAAGCTTCCCAAGCCGAAGGAGATCAAGGAGTTCCTGGACGGTTACGTGATCGGGCAGGAACAGGCGAAGAAAAAGCTCGCCGTCGCCGTCTACAACCACTACAAGCGGATCGACTACCTGGAGAAGAACCGCAAGCTCGACGTCGAGCTCCAGAAGTCGAACATCCTTCTGATCGGGCCGACCGGGACCGGGAAGACGCTTCTCGCGCAGACGCTGGCCAAGCTCCTGTCGGTTCCGTTCACGATCGTCGACGCGACCACTCTGACGGAGGCGGGCTACGTCGGCGAGGACGTCGAAAACATCATCCTGAAGCTTTATCAGGCCGCCGGCAACGACAAGGACAAGACGGAGCGCGGGATCGTTTACATCGACGAGGTCGACAAGATCGCCCGCAAGGGGGAGAACCCGTCGATCACGCGCGACGTGTCGGGCGAAGGGGTCCAGCAGGCATTGCTCAAGATCCTGGAGGGGACCGTCGCCAACGTGCCGCCGCAGGGGGGCCGCAAGCACCCGCACCAGGAGTTCATCCAGATCGATACGACGAACATCCTGTTCCTCTGCGGAGGGGCGTTCGTCGGACTGGAAGACATCATCAGCCGGCGCATGACCGATAAGACAATGGGCTTCGGGGCGAAGATCACGACGAAGAAGGAAAAGCGGTCGAGCGTTCTCCTCGAGAAGGTCCACCCGGAGGACCTGATCAAGTACGGGATGATCCCGGAGTTCGTCGGCCGCCTGCCCGTGGTGGCGACTTTGACGGAGCTCGATCAGGGAGCGCTCGTCGAGATCCTGCGAGAGCCCAAGAACTCGCTCGTCAAGCAGTATCAGACGATGCTGGAATTCGAGAACGTCCAGCTTCGTTTTACCGATGACGCCATCGAAGCAATCGCCGAGGAGGCTCTGGCGCGGAACGTCGGGGCACGGGGTTTGAAGATCATCATCGAGGACCTCATGCTCGAGGTGATGTACCAGATCCCCTCGGACGAGGACATCGAGGAATGCGTCATTACCAAGGACGTGGTCAAGCACCACACGAACCCCATCACGATTCTCCGCAAGGCGGGGTAGAGCCTCTCTACCCTTGGACGCCGCGCCCCGCGCGGTTTGCCGCCTCCGGGGCCCAGGAAGGACCAACAGCTTCATGACATCGAACGAAATCGCCACCCGGTCGGGGGAAGTTCTCCCGCTCGTCCCGCTTCGGGACATGGTGGTGTTTCCGCACATGATGGCGCCGTTCGTCGTCGGGCGCGATTCGTCGATCCACGCCCTCGAAGCCGCCCTCGCGACGCCCGGAAAGCGGCTCTTCCTCTCCGCCCAGAAGGACCCTCAGTTAGACGAGCCCCGGCCCGAGGACATCCACGGGATGGGGGTCGTCGCGACGGTCGCCCAGTCGCTCAAGCTCCCCAACGGACACATCAAGGTCATGGTCGAGGGGGTGCGGCGCGGACTGATCGTTAGGTTCGAGGAGCGAAGCGGCTATCTGGCCGTCGCAATCGAGCCGGTCGCCTCCCGCCCGGCCGAGGTCGAAGAGCTGAAGGAGTACATGGGCAAGGTGCTCGGCCTCTTCGAGCAGTACGCGAAGCTTTCCCATCATCTCGCCTTCGAGGGACTCGCGGCCTCGCTCAAGATCGATGACCCCGACCGGTTCGCGGACACGCTCGCCGCGCACCTCGCGGTCTCGACTCCCGAGAAGCAGGCTCTCCTCGAGGCGATCTCGCCGCACGAGAGGCTGCAGAAGCTGCAGGATCTGCTCGAGGTCGAGATCGAGAAGGTCAACATCGACCGGCGCATCAACAACAAAGTCAAGAAGCAGATGGAGAAGGCCCAGAAGGAGTACTACTTAAACGAGAAGATCAAGGCCATCCATCAGGAGCTCGGCCGGAAGGACGACCGGACCGACGAGGTCGACGACCTGAAGAAGAAGATCACGACCTCCGGGATGCCGAAAGAGGTCCGGGAAAAGGCGGAGCAGGAGCTGCGCCGCTTGGAAGCGATGCCGCCGGTGTCGGCGGAGGCGACGGTCTCGCGGAATTACATCGAGTGGCTGGTCGGGGTGCCGTGGAAGAAGGCCTCCCGCGAATCGAAGGACCTGACCCGCGCCGAGAAGATCTTGAACGAGGACCACTACGGCTTGGAGAAGGTCAAGGAGCGGATCCTCGAGTTCCTCGCGGTCCGCCAGCTCGTCCAGAAGACGAAGGGCTCGATCATCTGTTTCGTAGGCCCTCCCGGAGTGGGAAAGACCTCGCTCGCGAAGTCGATCGCCCGGGCGCTCAATCGCAAGTTCGTCCGGCTGTCGCTGGGCGGCGTCCGCGACGAAGCCGAAATCCGGGGCCACCGGCGCACCTACATCGGCGCGTTCCCCGGCCAGATCGTCCAGATGATGAAGAAGGCGGGCACCGTAAACCCCGTCTTCCTCCTGGACGAGGTGGACAAGACGTCGTCGGACTTCCGGGGCGACCCGGCCTCCGCGCTCCTCGAGGTCCTCGATCCCGAGCAGAATCACACTTTCGTGGACCACTACTTGGACGTTGAGTACGACCTCTCGAAGGTCATGTTCATCGCCACGGCGAACGTCGCCGATCCGATCCCTCCGGCCTTGAAGGACCGGATGGAGCTGATCCCGCTCTCCGGCTACACACCGAACGAGAAGCTCGCGATCGCCCAGACGTACCTGGTGTCGAAACAGCGGGAGGCGAACGGCCTGAAGGCCGATCAGATCGACGTCGCCGACGACGCGATCCTCTCGCTCATCACGAACTACACGCGCGAGGCGGGAGTCCGCAACCTCGAGCGGGAGATCGCCAACGTCTGCCGGAAGGTCGCCCGCCGCATCGTGCAGAAGAAGGTCGAGACACCGGTCCGCGTCACCGCGGACAACATCCGCGACTTCCTGGGCAAGCACAAGTTCCGCAATCGCCGGAAGGGCGAGGTTTCCGAAATCGGGATCGCGACCGGTCTCGCGTGGACGGAAGCGGGCGGGGAAATCCTGACCACGGAGACCAGCCTGCTGAAGGGGAAGGGGAACCTCCTCCTGACCGGATCGCTGGGCGACGTCATGCAGGAGTCCGCGCGCGCCGCCGTCTCCTACGTGCGCAGCCGCGCCGAGATGTACGACGCGGACGCGAACTTCCACGAGAAGTACGACATCCACATCCACGTGCCGGAAGGGGCCATCCCGAAGGATGGTCCCTCGGCCGGAATCACGATGGCGGCGTCGCTCTTCTCCGCGGTAACGAAGATTCCAGTGTTGAAAGACGTCGCGATGACCGGTGAGATCACGCTGCGGGGCAAGGTGCTCCCGGTCGGCGGGATCAAGGACAAGGTCCTCGCGGCGTACCGCGCGGGGATCCTGACCATCATTCTCTCCGCCGAAAACGAGAAGGACCTGGACGACCTGCCTGAGGAGGTCCGCTCGAAGATGGAGTTTCATCTCGTCTCGAACATGGACGAGGTCATCAAAATCGCGATGGAAGGAGTTCCTCCCACCGCCGCGACGCTCGAAGCCGAAGCGCGGCCGGCCGAGGGCGGGGCGCTCGCTCACTAGAAAGGCCCGTTAGCCAGCCATGGCCAGAAAGAGATCCAACCACGATTCCGACGTGGAGACCCTCGAGCCTCCCGTCGAAGGTCTCCCGGACACCGCCGGCGAAGACGTCGCGATCGAGGCGGGCGACACGCTCGACATCCGGGCGCTGCACGAGATCAAGATCCCCCAGCTCTTGAAGATCGCGAAGGACCTGGAGGTCGAGAACGCGACCGGGATGCGCAAGCAGGACCTGATCTTCAAGGTCCTGCAGGCGCAGACCGAGAAGAAGGGGCTGATCTTTTCGGAGGGCGTGCTCGAGTGCCTGCCCGACGGCTTCGGATTCCTTCGCGCGCCCGAGTACAACTATCTCCCGGGGCCGGACGACATCTACGTCTCGCCCTCGCAGATCCGCAAGTTCGACCTGCGAACCGGCGACACCGTCTCCGGTCAGATCCGGCCGCCGAAAGAGGGGGAGCGCTACTTCGCTCTCATCAAGGTCGAGGCGGTCAACTTCGAGCACCCGGACGTGGCGCGCGAGAAGATCTTCTTCGACAACCTGACGCCGCTCTATCCGCAGGACCGAATCAAGCTCGAAGTGCCGGCCAACATGTCGGCGCGCGTGCTCGACCTGGTCGCGCCGGTCGGAAAAGGGCAGCGCGGTCTGATCGTCGCGGCGCCGCGCACCGGAAAGACCATGATCCTCCAGGCGATCGCGAACTCGGTCTCGACGAACCATCCCGAGATCACGCTGATCGTGCTCCTGATCGACGAGCGCCCCGAAGAGGTCACGGACATGCAGAGGTCCGTCAAGGGCGAGGTCATCTCTTCCACGTTCGACGAACCGGCGGCGCGCCACGTCCAGGTCGCGGAGATGGTCATCGAGAAGGCGAAGCGGTTGGTGGAGCACAAGAGAGACGTGGTCATCCTGCTCGACTCGATCACCCGTCTCGCCCGCGCCTACAACGCAATCGTGCCTCCCTCCGGCAAGGTGTTGTCGGGCGGCGTCGACTCCAATGCTCTCCAGCGCCCCAAGCGCTTCTTCGGAGCGGCACGCAACGTCGAGGAGGGCGGGTCGCTCACGATCATCGCGACCGCGCTCATCGACACCGGCTCCCGGATGGACGACGTCATCTTCGAGGAGTTCAAGGGAACGGGCAACATGGAAACGCATCTCGACAGGAAGCTCGTCGACAAGCGGGTCTTCCCGGCCATCGACCTGAACAAGTCGGGCACGAGGAAGGAAGAGCTCCTGATGGACAAGGCGGAGCTGAACCGCGTCTGGGTGCTGCGCAAGGTGCTGAACCCGCTCTCGACCGTCGAGGCGATGGAGCTCCTGACCGAAAAGCTCGAGAAGACCAAGACGAACGGGGAGTTCCTGAACCTGATGTCGCAGGGGTAATGCCCGGTCGGTGCGCTTCTCCGTCGTCGACTACCTGAACGCGAGGCCCCTGATCTGGGGCCTCCTCGAAGACCCGCCCCCCGGCGTCCCCGTCTCGCGGGACGTTCCTTCCGTCTGTGCCGACAAGCTCGCTTCGGGCGAGGCGGACGTCGGGCTGATCCCGTCGATCGAGTATCAGCGGATCCCGGGCCTCCGGGTCGTGGGCGGGCTCGGCATCGCCGCGGCGTCCGAGGTGCGGTCCGTCCTCCTCGTCTCGAACGTCTCCCGCGAGAGGATCCGCACGGTGGCGCTCGATCCGGCTTCGCGAACCTCGGCCGTCCTGACGCGGCTCCTTCTCAAGCGCCGATACGGCCTCGAACCGCAGTATCGGGAAGGCCCCGGCGACGCGGACGCCTCGCTCGTGATCGGCGATCCCGCGCTCAAGGCGCGTTTGAACGGCCACGTCGTCCTCGACCTGGCGGCGGAGTGGCGCGCTTTTTCGGGTCACGCGTTCGTCTTCGCGTTCTGGGCGGTCCGGCCGGGTGTTTCGCAAGCGCGCGCGGAGCAGGTCGTGCGCGCGTCATACGACGCCGGTCAGCGCAACTTCCCGCGGCTGGTCGCGCGCGAAGCCGCCGGCTCGGGCCTCTCCGAAGCGGTCGTCGAGGACTATCTCCGCCACTCGCTCCACTACGAGCTCGACGCCGGAGACCTCGCCGGACTCGACCTGTTTTACCGGCTGGCGGCGGAGGACGGGTGGATCGAGCGCGCCAGACCGCTCGAGCTCACGCTTCCCGGCTGACGGGCGAGGGAATCGGCGGGGTCGAGCGCCGGCTCGACCTGCGCGCGCGCGGCGCCGCCGTCGCCATCGTCGCGCTCGGCCTGGCGGCCCGGCTTCTCGCCGCGCGCCGGTCCTTCGTGGATCCGGACGAAACGCTCCACGACTGGCTCGCTCGTCCCGACAGCTTTCTCGAGCTGTACCAGCGCAGCCTGCCCGACGCCCACCCGCCTCTCTTCGTTCTGCTGCTCCACTTCTGGCGGCCGGTCGTCAAGTCCGGATGGCAGCTCTGTCTGCTGTCGGTGGCGTTCGGGACCGCCTTTCTGTGGGCCGCCTGGCGTTGGGCCCGAACGCTGTTCGGCGAAACGGCGGCGCTCGCCACGCTCGCGCTGCTCGCGTTCCTCCCGACGGTCGTGCTCGTCTCGGCGGAGCTCCGGGCATACCCGATCGCGCTCTTCTTCATCGCGTCCGCCCTCGCGGCGCTGGAAAACGGTCTGGAAAAGAGCTCGCCTCGTTGGATTGCGCTCTCCGGGGCGTTGTTCACGCTCGCCCTGTTGACCGACTACCTGGCGCTCCGATTCTGGGCCGGGGCGCTCGCGTACGCGGCGGTCCGATTCGTCGCCGAGCGGCGGCCCGCCGTTCTCCTCCGAACGTGGGCAATCGGCCAGGCCGCTTTCGCGGCGGTTTTCGTCTTTCTCTACGCGAGCCAGATCTCGAAACTTCGCGGCAGCGGGATCGAGAAATACGCCCAGGACGACTGGCTGCGCGCGAGCTACCTCCAGCGCGGAGAGGGAGCCTTGCGCTTCGTCGCCCGGCAGACCGTCTCCCTGTTTCAGTTTCTGTTCGCCTCGCCGGCGGCCGCGGCCGTCGCGGGGATTCTCGTCCTCCTCGGGATCGGATTCCTGGCCGCGCGGCGGAGTCCGGCGGTGATCCTTCTTTCGGTCCCGTTCGGGATCGCCGTCGCCGGGGGTCTCTTGCGGCTGTACCCGTACGGAGGGACCCGGCACTCGATCGACCTCGCGCTCTTCGCGTGCGTGTCGCTCGGTGTCGCGCTGGCGCGGCTCGGCGGGAATCGCATCGGCGTCGCCCTCGTCCTCGCCGTGGCGCTTTTTCCGGCGGCGCTCGCCGCCGGGTGGTAGGCGGCAAGGCGCTCCGGCCCTGACCTAGAATGCGGGCGATGACGGCCGCGCAGGAAATCCTCGACCGAACGATTTCGGGAGAGCGCCTTTCGACCGGAGAGGCGGTCACGCTTCTCTCCGAAGGGGACCTTCTCGAGATCGGCGCCGCGGCGAACGAGGTCCGCGAGCGGAAGAACGATCCCGGCGTGGCGACCTACATCGTCGACCGCAACATCAACTACACCAACGTCTGCGTCTACCGGTGCAAGTTCTGCGCTTTTTACCGGCCGGACTCGAAGCACCCGGAGGCCTACGTCCTTTCCTTCGACGAGATCGGACGGAAGATCCAGGAGACGATCGATCTGGGAGGGACCGGCGTGCTCCTCCAGGGAGGCGTTCACGCCGAGCTGCCGTTCTCTTTCTACGAAGACATGTTCCGGTTCATCCGCACGAACTTCCCGACGATTCATCTCCACGCGCTGTCCGCTCCGGAGGTCTACTTCCTGAAGAAGATGACGAAGTGGTCGATGCACGACGTGATCGCGCGACTCTTCGACGCCGGCCTCCAGTCGATCCCGGGGGGCGGCGCCGAGATTCTCGAAGACTCGGTCCGGCGGCGCGTCTGGTCGCTCACGAAAGTTCCCACGGCGAAATGGGTCGACGTCCACGAGACCGCACACGCGCTCGGGATGCGAACGACCGCCACCATGATGTTCGGAATCGCCGAGACGTACGGGGAGAGGGTCGAGCACTTCCGGGTCATCCGCGATCTCCAGGACCGGACCGGCGGGTTCACCGCGTGGATCCCGTGGACGTTCGTCCCCGAGAACACGGCGCTGGACGGCCAGGTCGAGACCGCGGGAGGTTTCGAGTACCTGAAGACGCTCGCGGTCAGCCGGCTCTTCCTCGACAACTTCCGCCATGTCCAGGGCTCCTGGGTCACGCAGGGGCCCAAGATCGGCCAGACGTCGCTCGCGTTCGGAGCCGACGATCTCGGCTCCATCATGATCGAGGAGAACGTGGTCTACGCGGCCGGCGCCCGGAACCGGATGACACAGCCCGAGATGCGGCGACTGATCTCCGACGCCGGGTACGAGCCGAGACAGCGCCGGACGCTGTACGACGGCTGTCCAGAAGCGTGCTGCGCCGCTCCGATCCCGGTCCCGAAGGAACGGCCCGCGACGCTGCCGGTCGTCCCGGGGACTCTCGAGCCCGAGGTCGCCTCGGCCTAGCCTGTCAGGGACGGGAGCCGGCGGGCGCCGAAGAGGATGCCGCCGGCGAACCGGCCATCCGCCCGCGCTGCCAGCACGAACCGACGAAGATCCCGAGCAGGAACAGAAGGACTCCTCCCGTCGCGCGGAGCAGGACCCGAGTGCGGCGGTGCTTCCACGGCGGCTCGGCGCGGAACTGGACGCGCTCGGCGGCTTCGTGCGTCTGCTCGGCTTGAAAAGCGCGAAGATCGAGGAGCAGATCGCGCGCCGCCTGATAGCGGTCGGCGGGGTCCTTCTCCAGAGAGCGGAAGATGAACGGGCGGATCTCGGGAGGGATCTTCTCCGTCTCCGGGAACTTCGCCGGATCGTCTTTCAGAACCGACGTCATCGTCTCGATCATGGTCGGACGGTCGAAGGCGCGCCGGCCGGTCAACATCTCGTAAAAGACGGCGCCCAGGGAGAAGACGTCGGTCCGGAAGTCGATCGGCTTGCCGCGGACCTGCTCCGGCGACATGTATCCGGCGGTTCCCATCACGAACTGGGAGCTCGACGACCCGCGCGACGCGGCCATGCGTGACGTGATGTCGCCGGGGCGCGGGCCGATCCTCGCGATTCCGAAGTCGAGGATCTTCGCGCGGCCGTCGTTCGTCAGAAAGATGTTCTCCGGCTTGATGTCGCGATGGATGACCCCGCGGGCGTGCGCGGCGGCGAGCCCGTCCGCGATCTGACAGGCGATCTCGGTCGCGCGCTTTGGTGCGACCGGACCGGAGCGCAGACGGTCGGAGAGGTTCTCTCCCTCGAGGAGCTCGGTGACGGCGTACGGGACCCCGCGGTGTTCGCCCGTGTCGTGGATCGAGAGGATGTTCGGATGGTTGAGAGCCGCCACGGCCCGCGCCTCCCTCTCGAAGCGAGCCAGGGTCTCGGCGTCGTTTGCCCCGGTCTCGGGCAGGACCTTCAGCGCGACCTCGCGCCCCAGCCGGACGTCGCGCGCCCGGTACACCTCTCCCATTCCACCTTTGCCGAGCGGAGCGATGATCTCGTATGGACCGAGGAGGTCGCCGGTCGATAGCGCCAAGCCGTAAGAATATCGCCGGGCTAAACTCCGGCTCCATGCAGGTTTGGATCTTCCGGCACGCCGACGCGGAGGAGAGCTCCGAATCCGGAAAGGACGAGGACCGCGCCCTGACCCGCGACGGCGTGCGCCGCGCCGCCGCGGTCGGACGGGGGCTGGCCGCGCTCCAACCGGGTATCGAGGCGATACTCACCTCGCCCTACCGACGCGCCCGGGAAACGGCTCGCGTCGCCGCGCAGGCCCTCGGCCTCGCGAAGGTCGTCGACTCCCGGTCGCTCGAGCCGGGCCGCGATCCGAAAGCCGTCGCGCGGGAGCTCGAACAGAGCGGCTGGCGCGCGGCGCTCCTCGTCGGCCACCAGCCCCTTCTCGGGGAGATCATCGGCTTCCTCGTCTTCGGCGACCCCCGGCGCGAGGTCCCGCTG
>QHVV01000181.1 GCA_003222385.1 Acidobacteriota bacterium | reverse complement strand
CTCTGGAGCGGGACCAAAGAGCAACGCGGCTGCCACGCGGCGTTTTGTCGACGTCGCGCCGACACGCGGGGTGCACGGGACGAAACGCGATCTCGAGAGGACGAACGGCGACGCGCGAAACCACGTCGAATCGACGGCTTCAGAAGTCCGGACGGATTCCCAAAATCCCGGACACTTCACGCGCGCTCGCTTCGGAGGCCGAAAGTCGCGAACGGGATGCACATGCCTCGAACAAAAGGACGGAGCGATCCGCTCGAAGGACGACTGGAGCCGGTCGCTGTCACCGCCAAAGGCCGAATCCGGTTCGCCGGATTTTCGGACGCGTTTCCCGCTTGCCCGGTCGTCGGGACGACGCGCCGAGCGCCATCTTGCAAATTTTTTACATCGCGCGAAGGTTTCGGAGGAGCGGCGCGGCCGCGAGAGGTCAACGCGGCAGAGAAGCCAGCGCGTCGCGGACCCGCGGCTGGTTGGGTTCGAGCTCGAGCGATCGGGTGAAGAGCGTCCGGACCCTGTCGGGCCGGTCGAGGCACGCCTCGACCACCGCCGCGATGTTCAATGTCTCGAACTTGCCGGAGCTCTCGAGCGGTTCGATGACCTCGTGCGCTTCGCGGCAAAGATTCTTTTGCGAGAGGAGAAGCGCGTAGCTCCGGGCGTAGGGCTCGCTCTGCGGAAAGGCGGCGTGCGCCGCGCGCAACAGGGCGACGCCGTCGCCCCCCCGTTTCTCGAACTCCGCCGCCCATCGCTCGACCGTCGCCTCGGGCGCCGGCTGCCCGGCCTTGAGCGCCTCGAGGAGCCAGCGCGTGGCCTCCCCGAAATGACCGCGGTCGCGCTCGAGCGTCGCGATGTTGAAGAGCGGCGAGTGATAGGCCGGGTCGAGCTTCAGCGATTCTTCCCACGCAGTTCGCGCTCCGGCATCGTCGTGGAGCGAGTAGCGGCGATAGATGCCGAGGTTGTTCCAGCCCCCCTTCGTGAGTCCCGCCGACGTCCGCGGAGCGGTCGCCTGCCCGGCGCTCTCGCGCGCGGAGATGTAGCCCAGCGCGATCAGCTTCTTCGTGTACTCCGCGGCCTGTTCCCGATCGATCGCGGCCGACGCCACCGTTTCGACGGAGATCTTCGCCAGGACGTCCGACTCCTTGCGCGCGACCAGCTCCGGCCGGATCGGCAGGGACGAGCCGCGCATCCGTCGGTCGGCCGGCAGGTCGAGGAGCGCGAGCAGGGTCGGCGCGACGTCGAAGGCGGTCGCCTTTGCGCCGGAAGGAGCCGGCCGCACCCCGTCTCCCCACGCGAGGAGAACTCCCTCCAGTCGGTGCCAGGAGGCGGCCGTGGCCTCTTCGCTCGAAGCGCGGCCGCACGGCCGGTCCGCGCCCCAGCGGAAGCCGTGGTCCGAGGTGATGACGAGAATAGCCCCGTCTTCGCGCGCGCGCCGCATCCACTGGCCCAGGATGCCGTCGACCATCGCGAAGTACGTCTCGGGTACGCGATGGAATCGCTCGTACGCCGCCGGGTCCGTGCAGTCGAGCCGCGGCGGTGCGTACGGCGCGAAGAGATGCCCGACCTCGTCGGTCCCCTCGAAATACACGGACAGGAAGTCGGGTCGCTCGGCGTCGTAGAGCTCGCGGGCGAGACGCTGCGTGATCCGCGTGGTCGTGAGGAGCGCAGAAAGCGCGGAAACCGGGTCGTCGAAGGAAGGCGTCGCCGGCAGCGCACGAATCTCGGAATCGGAGACCGCGAGGTAGGGCCTCAGATCCTCGGCCGAGATTTTCCCCTCGCGCGCCGTGACACGGCGAACGGTCTCGTCGAGAGCCTCCGGGTAGCCGACGCCGCTCGAGGTCGGGCTCGCGGAATTGGGATCGATCCGATTCGAGAGGAAGAATCCGTTGACCTTTTCGGCCGGATGGGTCGCCCAGAAGCCGACGACGCCGACCTTGCGGCCGCGGGAAGACGCGACGTTCCACACCGCCGGGACTTTGCGCGACGCCTCCGACACCGGAACCAGGAGGCCGGTCTTCGCGTCGACTTCCTGGAAATCGAGGACGCGGTGCACGTCCGGCCCGACACCGGTTTCCTGCGTCGTCCAGACGAGCGGCGAGAGGATCGGGACGAAGCTCTCCAGAGAGACGCCATAACCCTCGCGGGCGAGCTTCGACCAGTTCGGAAGTTTTCCCGTGGCGGCGAGCGGCGTCAGGTAGTCCCAGTCGGCGCCGTCGAGACCGATCCAGATCACACGCCGGAACTTCCCGGGAGGTGCGGGCGTCCGGGCCACGTCGGCCGCCTCCACCGCCGGGGCGCGAGCCGCTGCGGGAGGAGCGGATCCGGTCTCCTCGCTCTTCCGGCACGCCGAGACGAGCGAGGCCGCGAGACAGCTCGCTGCGACGAGAAGGACAAGGGCGAATCGGGACGTCGGAGCGCTCATCGGGACGCGCGCGGAGGCTGGCAGACGGAACACCAGTACGTCGACCGTCCGGCGCTCCCCTGCCGACGCCTCTTGACCGGCGCGCCGCAGCGCCGGCACGGGCGGCCGCGGCGTCCGTAGACCCAGTATCCGCCGCTGGCGCGCGTCCGCCGCGTGCCCGCGCTCCTCCGCGGCCAGCCGTCCACGTTGGCGGACATGAGCTCGCGCGCCTTCGCCACGATTCCGGAGAGCTCCGCGTCCGAGAAGAAGGCGACCGGAGCGAACGGATCCATCCCGCAGAGGAAAAGCGTCTCCGACTTGTAGACGTTGCCCACGCCGGCGACCGCGGACTGGAAGAGGAGCGCCTCGCCGATCGCCGTCCGTGCCCGGGACTTCAACCGGCGGACCGCCTCGGCGTCGTCGAACTCCGCCGACAGGACGTCGGGGCCCAGGCGGCGAAGGCGCGGATTCCGGTCGAGCTCGCGAGCCGAAAGGAGCTCCACGACCGGAGCGCTGAAGCAGACGGCGACGGAGCTCTCCGTCTCGAGAACGGCGCGCGCGAGCCGCGCGGGCTTCTTCCACGGCTCGCCGGGCCGGTAGAGGTGCCACGAACCGGTCATCCGCATGTGGGTCACGAGCGCGCGGCCGTCGTCGAAGCGGACGAGCAGGTTTTTCCCGCGCGCCTCGACCGTCTGCACCCGACGGCCCGACAGGTTCGCATCGGCGAGGCGCGGCAGCGAGGAACCGAAGTGTGTCAGCCGCTTGCCCTCGAGGCTCCGTCCGAGCGCGCGCGCGGCGCGCAGGACCGTGTCGCCCTCAGGCATCGGCGTGTTCCGGCTCGCCGGCGCGGGAGCGAAGACCGGGGACCGGAGACTCCTCGGGCTCGCGCGGCGGCGTCCGTTTCAGGTATCCGCGGGTGCCGGGCAGAAAGCCGGCTTCGCGGAGATGGACGGCGACCTCCGATCGCGCGGGGTCCGTTCGCCCGTGACCAGCGAGGCCAGCGCCCGGGCGATCGCGCGCGCGCTCTCCGTGCGCTCCGGTTCCGATTCGGGCAGAAACGTCAGCAGGTTTCTCTCGGCGCGCCCGATCCACGCAACGAGGCGTCCATCCGCCAGCACGACCTGCGCGCCGGCGACGCGCTGCGGCCGCGTGCCCTCCCGTTCGGGCCACGCGAGCGCCGCGCCATACGGGTTGGCCGGATCGGTCGCCGCCAGCACGAGAGTCTGCGGTTCTTCCGACGCCTGACGCAGCGCCCGCAGCCGGTCGTCCGCTCCCGGAAGCGCGAACTGCGCCGCTCCGAGCCCCGCGACGAAGTAGCCGCGCCGCACGCGACCTGCCTCTTCCATCCCGCGGGCGATCGGATAGACCGTCGAAAAGCCTCCGGAGACGTTCTCGGCATGGACCGCTTCGCGCGTGAGCACGCCGTAGCGCTCGAGCAGCGAGATCGTGAGAGCCGCGCGGCGCTCGGTTTCGGTCGGAGCCTGGGGGCCCGGGGGACCACCAGATCCCCCGATCAAAGAGCTTCCCGCCATGGGAGAGGGCAGAAGCGACCACCGTCCCTCGCTGCCCGGAGGTCCGGCGCGACGGGAGCGGAACGAGCGCCCCCGGAATTGCCTCCGCGAACCGCCCGAAGCCGGCCCCCGGACGTACGCCCGCAGCGGGGCGAGCGTGTCGTTGGTGACTTCTCCCGACCAGACCAGGTCCCACAGCGCATCGACGATCTCGCGCGGGAACGCGCCCGTCTCTCGAGCGAGATCCGAGAAAAAGAGCGCGCCCCGGCGCTCGAGCAGGTCGCGGACCGCGCCGGCAAGCTTCCCCTCCGCGCGTCCCGGCGGCGGCGCGAGCAGAAGATATCGATCCGGAAGGTAGAGACCGATCCGGCCGTCGTGCGGACCGACCGACTCGAGGCCGCGCCACATCACTTCTCCCGCCGAGCAGAGGAGGTCGAGGTCCGCCGCCTTGTAGGTCAGGTTGCGGGCGGCGAGGATTTCCGTTTCGAGCACAGACGCGGGAACCGGCGCGCCGGAGAGCTGCTCGATCGACGAGAGGAGCGCATCGAGACCGGCCCGGGGCCGGCTCACGCCCTGCCACTCCACGAGGAACCTCGCGAACGCGGCAGCGTCGACGGGCTCGATCTCCTTGCGGAGCTTCGCGAGCGAGCGCCGCTTCAATGCCTTCAAAACTCCGGCGTCGCACCACTCGCGGGTTCGCCCTCCCGGGAGGAACTCCCCTTCGACGACCCGTTCTTTCTCCGCGAGCCTCTCGAGAACCGCCCGGACCGGCGCGATCGGGAGGCCGAACCGCGCGGCGACGTCCTCGGCGCGGAACGGACCGTGCGTCCGCGCCCAGCGGGACACCAGATCGCCCAGCGGATCCTCGACGTCTTCCAGGAACGCGTCGGGCAGGCCCGGCGGCGGCGGGACGCCGAGCGCGTCGCGCAGCCGCGCGGCGTCCTCGGCCGCGGCGAATCTGCGCTCTCCTTCTGCCGCGACGTCACCCCGGCCGCCGCAGCCCGCTCTGGGCGCAGCGCAAACGCGCGGCGGACCTGCTCGCAGTCGCGTCGCGGTACGGCTCGTTTCCCATCCTTCTCGAGACCTACCGGGAGTGCCTGCGAGACGTATTCGATCTGCCCGGCCTGGTCGAGATCCTCCGCCGCGTCGCTTCCCGGCGCATCCGGATCGTCACCGTAGACTCGCGCGCGCCGTCGCCGTTCGCGGCTTCCCTTCTTTTCTCCTACGTTTCGAACTTCATCTACGACGGCGACTCACCGCTGGCCGAACGGCGGGCGCAGGCGCTGTCGGTCGACCAGGCGCAGTTGAAGGAGCTTCTCGGAGAAGCGGAGCTGCGCGAGCTTCTCGACGCGCGTGCGATCGAGGAGCTCGAGCGCAGCCTCCAGCGGCTCGAGGGGCGCCCGGTCGGAAACCCCGACGCCCTCCACGACCTCCTCCTCTCGCTCGGAGATCTGACCGAGGAGGAGATCCGGATGCGGGCCGCTCCTCCGGACGCGGTTGACCGCTGGCTGTCGAGGCTGGTCGCCGAACGGCGCGTCGTCGGGGTGACGA
>QHVV01000178.1 GCA_003222385.1 Acidobacteriota bacterium | reverse complement strand
ATCTCGGCGGGGCCGATCACCACGATCGACCTCCAGAGCACATAAATCGCGAGCACGGCCAAAAACACGAGAAGGGACTGCAGCAGAACACTCATGGTGCACTGCCTCCGAGGGCTCGAACCTTGCCCTTGAACGAGGTTCGCCCTACCACGGGCGATTCCCTATTACTTACCCGTTTTCAGCCCGAAACATGCGCAAGTCTTCGACTTTTCGTCACGCGCCTTGCCGCCAGCGCGATGCTCAGCATCCACGTCCACTGAACCAAAGCGCCGGGACCCAGATAGGCCAACCCGGACGCAGCGTGATCGCTGACGCAGCTGAGTGAAGCGCCATCGCCGATGCAGCGCGGCGCCACGAACCAGAGGGTCCAGACCAAGAAGACGGCCAGCCCGAACCCGAGCGCCACCCCGCCGGTGGCCAGAAAAGTCAGAAGGCAGCGCCTGTCGCGCAAGCCGAGACCGATCGCGCAGGCGCCCAGGGTGAGATCGGCTTCACAGGCGAGAATCGCCACTAGAAGGATCAGCACTCATCGCTAGAACGCGCTTGGCGTGGCCAGTCCCAACCAGAAGATCGCCGGCGGTCACGTCCGAACCGTCGTCAGGCGGGATCTTCCGCGGGTCGAACCCGTCCACCGCCGGCTCCGGCCAATACGCGGATGCTGAGCAGCAGGATAAGCGCGACGAAAGCAAGCGGCGCCAGGGCATCCAGCGCTGAAACGCCAAGCGGAGCCAGGATTGCCCGCAGCGCGCAGGTGCCGGCGACCAGCACGGCGACGGCACGGAGCCAGACCGGCTCGGCAAGGGTAGCCGCGACCACTAGCACCGCGGTCGCAGCGAACAGCGCAGAGTCGGCGAGATCCTCGACCAGGGTGAGAGACGTTGCCCGATCTGCTGCCGCAAGGATCACGAGAGGCACCACGTTCGTCACCAGCTCGACGGCCGCGAAAACGACGAGGGCGGGCCGCAGCCACCGGTTAGGTCTCAGCGACAGGATGAACGCCGTGAGCGGCACGAGGGCAATCGCCCCCAAAACCTGCTGGATCACGATCAATTGCCCATGAGCCTTGTAGAAGGACGCGATCCGATCCGATGATTCGGATGCCGTCGGCAGCGACACAATCGCAGCGCTGACGAGAAGCAAGACGACAAACGCGATTCCCCATACACCAGCCGCACGCCGGGTACCGAAAAACCGCGTCAAGACAGATGCGCGCCCTCTGCGCGTTCGGCGTGCGCCAGCACCTCGACCGGTTGCCGGCGACGGCCGAGCGTCAAGCCGACGGCCACCATGTCGGCGGCCTGTTGCAGGCGCTCGCGCTCACGCTGGACGTAGGGCGCGCCGTGCCGCCGTGGGGTGAGCGCAATCCGGCCCACCTCCTGATCACCTGCACGCAACGGAACGACGAGCGCGGCCTGGCCGGTCCAGTTACCCGAGACGTAAGTTGGCTCGCGATCGGACGCACCGTTAAGGAAGAGCGCCGCGCCGGTCGCGTCAGCTCCCTCGCGGGCGGTTCGCACCAACCTCTCGGCCAGTCGCTCGCCATCCATCACATCGATCACCGCCCCGACCTCGGCCTCGAGAGACTGCATCAGGCGTTCGAGGTCTCTCGCGTCCTTGAAGCGGCTGTCGACCAGCCGCTGCAGGGCGTTCCGGACCGGAGTGAACAAGGTGGCGATCAACGCCACCGTGATCACGATCGCCGCGTCGGACGACTGCCCCGTGACAGTCACGAAGACATGCTGGAGTGTCGCCGTAAAGCCGGTGTACAGGCCCGCCAGGATCGCGGTGAACGCGATGTAGACGAGCGCTCGATTGATGATGAAGTCGATCGAGTAGAGGCCATAACGAAGGATCGCCGCGCCGGCGGCGATCGGCACCAGCGTGTAGGTCAGCGTGAAGACCAGAAACTCAGCGTCGTTCGTGAGCAGATCGTGGTTCCAGACGTTGACGGCGATGTCGCCGATGAAGGCAAGCACCACCGCGGCCGCAGCCGCGGCCATCCATTTCAGCTGCTGGCGCAACACCGGACCTCCCCTCCGCCAGCGGACCGCCAGGGCCGCCAGACCGGCGACGGCCGAGGCCACTGTGAACAGCACCCCCACGTCGCCCAGGTCGAAGGCATTGGAATTGGGCGTGGTGATGGCGTCCGAAATCAGCCGCAGCAGGAGCCCGAACACTGCGGAGGCTGCAGCCAACCACCAGATTCGCGACAGAAGGTGGCCGTCGGGGAATAGAAGCAGGCCGAGGGTCAGCGGTAGGAAGATGCCGCTCTGGATCAGGACGTGTGAAACGTCATTGGCGACCGATGCCGCAGGCAACGACCAGCCAGGCGCCAGAGAAAGCTCGGCGTACGCTCCCAGCACGACGGCACCGGCCGTCGCGAGGCCAGAGAGGGCGAAGATCCACCCGATCGCATGACGTGGGTGCTGGGACACGATGAAAGCACCAACCGTCGAAAAGGCCACGGCGCCAAAAAAGGCGACGGCGGTGCTCCAGACCGCCTCCCATGGCAAGGCCGCGCGAAGAGGCTGGACAAGCATCAGCGCCGTCAGCGGGATGCACGCGAGCGTGAGACCAAAGCCGGCCCAGCCGAGCAGTCGGGCCCTTTGCGCCGTCATGGAGCCGAGTAGGCGGGTTGCGAGGCAGGAATTGGCTGAGCGGCGTGGTATCCCAGCCTGCCCCGCGTGAACAGCAGGATGACCAGGGCGAGGCCAACGAAGGCGATCACCGGCGCGACCTCATTGTTCTTTGCCGCCGGAAACAGGTCGCCGGTCCTGCTGGCCACGGCCGCCGTTACCACCAGGGCCCCGATCAAAGGACCCAGGTCGCCCGGGGTGGTCCAGACGATCACGTCCGGAAGCGGGAAGAGGATCAAGAAGACGATCACGAAGGCCCAGGTCCACACGAACGCGATCACGAAGTAAGAGACCAGCGGCTGACGCCTGAGCAGGGGATCATGGGGGCTTCCTTGGCGTTGCGCGGTTTGCTTGTTCCGCGCCGAGTATGGTCGCCTAGACGCCTGCCCGCAAGCCGAGTCTCGGAAACACCTCCGAGGCGAACCGGCTGAAGACCCCGCCTTCGAACGCGTTCGGCAGGTTGATGATGAAGTACTCGATCCCGGCCTCGGCGTACTCGTTGATCAGCTCAGCGATGCGGTCGGCGTCGCCGTGCAGGGGATGCCAGGAGCGGATGTACGCCTCCTCCTGCCCCGTGCGCCGGGCGTGGTCGGCGACCACGCGGTCGATCTCGCGCTCATCGCCGATCATCGAGTAGAACTCGAGCGTCTTCAAGACCGAGTCGTAATCACGACCGACCGTCTCGCAGTGCTGGCGCAACACCTCGAGCTTGTGGCGCACCGTCTCGACGTCGGCGTTGAAGTTGCAGGCGTCGCCGTACTGGGCGACGAGCTTGAGCGTCACCTTCTCGCCGGCACCACCGATCCAGATCGGCGGGTGTGGCTTCTGCACCGGCTTCGGCTCGTTGATTGCGCCCCGGAGGTGGTAGTAGCGCCCGTCCAACGAGGCCTCGTCCTCCGTCCACATCGCCTTGATCACCTGCAGGGCCTCACGGAGCATGCGAAGCCGTTCCGGAGTCTCGGGATATTCGTAGCCGTACGCCTCGTACTCGTGCTGGTACCAGCCGGCGCCGATGCCAAGGATCA
>QHVV01000177.1 GCA_003222385.1 Acidobacteriota bacterium | reverse complement strand
AGAAGGGCTTCCGGTACGTGACGTCGAGCGGAGAGCCGGCGGGAGCGGACGACCTCCAGAGGATCCGAGCCCTGGTGCTGCCTCCGGCCTGGAAGGGCACGGCGATCGCGGCCTCCGCGAGGTCCGCGCTCCAGGCGGTCGGCCGCGACAAGGCGGGAAGATGGCAGTACCGTTACAACGACGCGCACGTGCGGCGGCGCGAGGCGAAGAAATTCCGCCGCCTCGTTCATTTCCTGGAAGCTCTCCCGAAGATGCGCGCGGCCGTCCGCCGGGACCTCGCGCTCCCGGGGTTGCCGCGCGAAAAGGTGATGGCCTGCATTCTCCGGATCCTGTCCACCTCTTTCCTGCGTCCGGGAAGTCGGGTCTACGCGTCCGAAAACGGCAGCTACGGCATCGCGACCCTGCGCAACCGGCACGTGACGGTGAAGGGCGACCTCGTGCGCTACGACTTCCCGGGAAAGTCCGGCAAGCGTCAGGTGGTGGAGACGCGCGATCGAGTGGTCGCTTCCATCATCCGGAATCTGAAAAAGCTCCCGGGCCGGGACGTCTTCAATTACGTCGCCGAGGACGGCCGGACCGTCGACGTGAAGCGGCGGCACGTCAACCAGTACATCAAGGAAGTCATGGGGGAGCGGTTCAGCGCCAAGGATTTCCGGACCTGGGCCGGGACCCTGCTCTGCGCGGGCGCGCTCGCTCGGGCCGGCTCGGATCCTTCCGAGAGCCGCGCCGCGCGCAGGAAAAAGGTCGTCGCCGCGGTCAGAGAGACGGCGGACGTTCTCGGCAACACTCCATCCGTCTGTCGCGCCTCGTACATTTACCCGTCCGTGCTGGATTCTTTCGAGCGCGGGAAGACGATCCCGAACCATTTCGAGACGGTCGAGCAGCTCGTGACGAGCCGCCGGCGACTCCGGGCATCCGAGAAGGCCCTGCTCAAACTGCTCCGCCGGAAAGTCGCCTGAGCCGGCGAACGGCACATCCATTGCTCGAATCCGGTCCGTGAAGTTCTTTCTCCGTCTGGCGGCGGTTCCCGCGGCGGCGATCGCGCTCGTGGCGCTGGCGGGCGCGCTGCGCCACCCGCCCTCCGCGGAGACGCCCGGCGCGGTGGTGGAGACGTTTCTGGTGCATCTTTCGAAGGCGCGCTTCGAGAGCGCGGCCCCGCTCCTTTCGAGCAGGCTCGAGAAGAGGGCCGGACCCGAGGTTTTGAAGGAGTGGGAAAAGGAAGTCCGGGTGGGGCTCGGAGAAGTTCGGGACGTGCGCGGGAAGACCGAATGGATCTCGGACGAGGAGGCCGAGGCGAGCGGCCTTCTCCGAGCTGGGCGGCGCGAAAGGCGGCTGCGCTTCGGCTTGAAGCGTGAAGGACGGCGGTGGCTCATCGACCGCCTGGACGAATTCTGGCTCGCGCGTCCTGCCGAGCCGGGATCGATCCGGATTCGGGAGAGGTGGCGAAATCGGGTACCGGGCGCGAGCCGGAGTCGCCGGCCGGCGTGATCCTCTTGGCAAGTCGCGTGCAATAGCATCCGCGGAATTGGGACTTTCGATTTCGTGAGGTGATGACGATCCGAAACCGAAACCTCCTTCGACGATCGTTCCTCTTCTCCCTCTCAATCGTTGCGGCGCTCGCCGCGTGTCGGAAAGAAAGCCCGCACCAGACGCCGGCGCAGACCGCCTCTCGCGCGGACGAGCCGCGCGCGACGTCGTCGGCGGAAGCCGAAGACGGCCAGTGGCTGACGCCCGCGAAGGACTATGCAGGGACCCGCTTCTCGGGACTCGACCAGATCAACACCGGGAACGTCCGCGGCCTGAAGGTCGCCTTCACCTTCTCGACCGGCGGGAACCGCGGCCACGAGGCGGCGCCCCTCGTGGTCGGCGGGACGATGTACGTCGCGACGCCCTACCCCAACGTCCTCTACGCGCTCGACCTGACGAAGCCGGGCGCTCCCGCGAAGTGGGCGTACAAGCCGCTCCCCATCGCCGCGGCGCAGGGTGTCGCGTGTTGCGACGTCGTCAATCGCGGCGCGTCCTATTCCGACGGAAAGATTTTCTACAACACGCTCGACGGCCGGACGATCGCGCTCGACGCCGACACGGGCAAGGAAGCCTGGACGACGCAGGTCGCCAACATCCAGACGGGGGAGTCGATCACGATGGCCCCGCTCGTCGTCAAAGGAAAAGTCCTCGTCGGCGACAGCGGAGGAGAGTTCGGCGTCCGCGGAAAATTGACCGCGCTGGACGCGTCGAACGGCAAGGAAGTCTGGCGGGGATACACCACCGGCCCCGACAAGGACGTGCTGATCGGCCCGGGGTTCCATCCCTTCTACGCCCTGGACCGCGGCGCCGATCTCGGAGTGAAGAGCTGGCCGCCCGAGACCTGGAAG
The DNA here is from genome assembly GCA_003222385.1 of Acidobacteriota bacterium. GTDB lineage: Bacteria > Acidobacteriota > Thermoanaerobaculia > UBA5066 > Gp7-AA6 > Gp7-AA6. The sequence continues at coordinate 1,464 of QHVV01000177.1, read as the reverse complement.
ATCGGCGGCGGCACGGTGTGGGGTTTTCTCTCCTACGACCCGGTGCTCGACCTCGTCTACTACGGCACGTCGAATCCGGGACCGTGGAACCCGGACCAGCGTCCCGGGGACAACAAGTGGACGGCGGCCGTCTTCGCCCGGAAGCCCGAGACCGGAGACGCGGCCTGGGCGTATCAATGGAGTCCGCACGACCTCTACGACTACGACGGAGTCAACGAGAACGTGCTCGTCGACCTCGCGATCGGCGGGCGACAGCGCAAGGTCCTCCTCCACCCGGATCGCAACGGCTACATGTACGTCGTGGATCGCGCAACCGGCGAGGTCATCTCCGCGAAGCCGTTCGGCTACATCACGACGTCGCGCGGCGTGGATCTCGCGACGGGCCGGCCGATCGAGGTGGAGGAGAAGAGGCCGCACGTGGGAGTCGTCGTCCGCGACATCTGTCCCGCCGCGCCGGGCGCAAAGGACTGGCAGCCCTCCTCGTTCTCGCCCCGTACGGGGCTGCTCTACATCCCGCACAACAACCTCTGCCAGGACGAAGAGGGCGTGGAGGCGAACTACATCGAGGGAACGCCCTTCGTGGGAGCGAACGTCAAGATGTACGCGGGCCCCGGCGGCCATCGCGGCGAGTTCGACGCGTGGGATCCGATTGGCGGCGCGAAGGTCTGGAGCCTGAAAGAGAAGTTCCCGGTCTGGTCGGGCGCGCTTTCGACCGCGGGCGACGTCGTGTTTTACGGAACGATGGACGGCTGGTTCAAGGCGGTCCACGCGAAGACCGGCGAGCTTCTGTGGCAGTTCAAGGTCGGCTCGGGAATCATCGGCCAGCCCGTGAGCTACAAGGGACCCGACGGGAAGCAATACGTCGCGGTCCTGTCGGGCGTCGGCGGGTGGGCCGGCGCGATCGTCGTCGGCGACCTCGATCCGCGCGACCAGACGGCGGCGCTCGGAATGGTCGGCGCGATGCGGGACCTGCCGCAGGCGACGACGAAGGGAGGGATGCTCTATGCGTTCGCCCTTCCGTAGAGGCGTCGCCGCGGCCGCGTTCGTCGCCGGGTTCGCCGTGGCGGCGTCGTCGACCGCCGCCTCCGGGACTCGCGAGCTGAAGATCTGCGCCGACCCGAACAACCTTCCGTTCTCCAACGACCGGCTGGAAGGTTTCGAGAACCGCATCGCAGAACTCCTGGCGAAGGACCTCCACGCGAGCGTCCGATACACCTGGTGGGCGCAGCGACGCGGCTTTCTCCGCAACACACTCAAGGCCGGACTGTGCGACGTCGTTCTGGGGCTTCCCTCTGCGGTCGAGATGGCCGCGACCACCCGGCCGTACTACCGGTCCACATACGTCTTCGTCACCCTCGCCGACCGCCGCCTCGACCTCAAGTCGCTCGACGACCCGCGGCTGAAGACCCTCCGCGTGGGCGTCCAGATCGTCGGCGACGAATACGCGAGCTCCCCGCCGGCGCA
>QHVV01000013.1:13361-14442 GCA_003222385.1 Acidobacteriota bacterium | reverse complement strand
CGCTTGACCATTGAGGTGGCTACGGCGGGTCGCCTGGCCTCTAGCTGCAGCGGAGGCCACCCGGGTGTTCTCTCGAACATCAGCGGTTCTGGCGCCGAGCACTCGTGGCATCGCTCAGCAGCTCAACCGGGTGGCGCCGCTGGGCTTAGAAGTCCGCTAGGCAGCCACGGCTATACCCCGACGAGCACGCGATGAAGGAGTCGGTGTCCACGTCATTCGGCGCCCCTGCGCTCGACTCCAGGGGACCGGAGTGGAGACGTCTCGGCCTGTTCCTCACACTCGGAACGGCATTCTTTCTCCTCGCGGTCGTCGGCGCAGCATTCGTCCCGCTGAGCTGGCCGGACGCCATTCGCCGATCGGCGCACCCAACAATCTTCGTTCCGCTTGCCGTCGCTCTCACCGTCAGACTGGTTCGCAGAGATGCGAGCGAATTGGCTCCAGCCGCTCTATTCGATCCCTGGCCGGTCGGGCGAGTGAGCACTCACTGGTTTCTTCGAGGAATTGCCCTCGGATGCATCAGCGCCCTTGTATTTGCCCTTGCCTTCGGCCTTCGATGGGTCCCCAACTCTCAGTGGAGTGGTACGAGTGCCGCTTTGATCCTCTGGGCAATCCTCTCGACAGCGGCCGCTGAGGAAATTGCATTCCGTGGCTACGGATTCTGGCGGTTGATTCGGCTCGTCGGCTTCTGGCCGGCTCAAGTGATAGTTGCAGGTCTCTTCGTGGTCTCGCATCTCACGCTAGGCGGGTACCGGCTCTTGCCCGCGCTGGTTGGGAACGTCACGGGGTCGCTTCTGTACGGCGCGGCATTCGCGCGCACACGCGGGGTTGCCGCTCCAATAGCGCTGCATTCGGGGTGGAACGTCGCTCAACATCTGCTTCTGAGCCCCTTGGACCTGTCGGCGACGCCGCTCGTCCCGACCTTTCCACACTCCCCATCCGTACGGGAATACGGTGCGATGCTGATGATAGTGGGGATCGTGATGGTCGCGGCGGCAGTGGGGATCATTGGATGGCGCGCCTCCCGCTGCGACCCAACTGATGCGGAAGGACCTCGCCCTAAAGGGGCCGCCTGACATGGCGT
>QHVV01000013.1:0-13338 GCA_003222385.1 Acidobacteriota bacterium | reverse complement strand
GTCAGCGCGACAGGTCGGCTGAGGCCTGAAATGCCCGCCACGCCTGATCTCGCCGAGACCGTCCTGGCGGCCTGGCGAACCAATCACCAGGTCACTGTCTTTCTCATCAGCCGCCTCCCCACCGCGGTCTGGGAGGCTCGGGTCCCCGGTGCCCCGCGCAAGACGGTCCGCATGCTGGCCGGCCACCTCCACAACGCCCGTTGTATGTGGCTCAAGACCCTGGGCGGGCCCCATGGCATCCCGGTTCCGTCCTCCGTGGACCGCCGGAAGGTGAGCCGGCGCGAATTGATCGCCGCACTGAACAGGAGTAGCCGGAGCATCGAGGCGCTCCTATGGCTGGGATGCCGCTGCGGCGGCAAGATCCCCGCCAGCCCGGCTTACGTGTGGCGGAATCTACAGCTGGACGTGGGTCACCTGCTAACCTACTTCGTGGCCCACGAGGGACATCACCGTGGACAGATCGTGTTGGTGGCGAGGCAGACCGGCTCCCGCTTGCCAGCCGCAGTGACCGCCGGCCTGTGGCAGTGGACAAAACGTGCCGTGGAGTAGCGGGACTTGCCCGCATGTTCGGGAAGGGTGGGTATCGAAAATACATCGTCGAGAACCAGGAACGGATGGCGCAGATCGAGAACCATCTGGCTGAGATCTCGCGGCAGCTCGAGCGGATCGCCACGTCGTTGGAGCGCTCCGGACGGTGAAGAGAAGTCCTGCGCGACCTGCTCGGGCCTCGAGGAATGGTTCCCCGAACCTATTACTTGAAGAGAGGACGTCGTGCCATGCCTGAAGAAACGTCTCTGTTCCGCCTCTATCTGATGCGCCTTCTTTACCTGCTCAACTTCGTGTTTCTCGGGCTCAACGTCTGGCCGAGCATCATCCATCACCAAGAAACGTGGGACCCTGTGAAGGGGGTCGCCTTCAGCTTCTGGGCGGCTTTGTCGGCCTTGAGCGCCCTTGGACTTCGATATCCCCTGAAGATGCTGCCTCTGCTTCTCATGCAACTGCTCTACAAGGTGATCTGGTTACTCGCAATCGCGCTGCCGATGTGGCCCGCCGTCCGATCGACGGGGCTCACCAAGGCTATGGTCGGCGGCATCCCTGCGGATCTCATTGTCATCCCCTGGTCCTACGTTCTGGCGAATTACGTGAAGCACTCTGGCGATCGATGGAGATCAACCCCCGCTCCCCAATCCTGAATCTCAGGGGACTGAGGGATTCCATGAGCAGGATCACTCGCCGCGATTTCGTCGGTGTCGCTGCCGCGGGAGGGCTGGTCGCTCTCAGGTCCGATCCAGCACATCTCGACCGCCGGCGAAATGAGAAAGAAGGAGGGAGACCGATGGCGTTCTACCTGACCCGTTTCAGTTACACACCCGCAACATGGGCGAGACTCATCAAGAATCCCGAGGACCGCCGAGTGGCAGCCAGGCAGTACATCGAGGCGGTCGGCGGAAAGTTGCACGGTTTCTGGTACGCCTTCGGCGATCACGACGGATACACTCTGTGGGAGGCTCCGGATAATGTCTCGATGGCGGCCACGGCGCTCGCGATCGGCGCCGGCGGAGCCCTGAGCTCCCTCCAGACGACTGTCCTGCTGACCGTCGAGGAGACGCTCGCAGCCTTGAAAAAGGCGTCATCGATCAAGTATCGGGCACCGGGGGAGAAGGGGTAGCAGCCTCTCGCTTCGTTCCAAGAGAAGGCAGAGAGATGACCTCGACGCGGCATCAGGCACGAGTCGCCGGGGTCCTCTACCTCCTTCTCGGGCTCACCGCCCCCATCGGCCTCCTGTATGTGCCCGGCAAGCTGATCGTCTCCGGGAACGCGACCGCGACGACCGACAACATCAGGGGGTCCGCGGCGCTTGTGCGCATCGGCATCGCGAGCGAACTGATCCACCAGATCGTCTTCATTTTTCTGGTTCTGGCGCTCTACCGCCTGCTCAAGCCGGTCAGCGAGACCAATGCGTGGCAGATGGCGGTCCTCGCGTTGGTCTCGGTCCCAATCGTCTTCGTCAACGTACTCAATGAAATCGCCGCACTCATGCTCGCCGGCAACGCCGATTTCCTGTCCGTGTTCGAGAAGTCCCGGCTGAATGCCCTGGCCTACCTCTTCCTCCGTCTGCACAGCCAGGGCATCGCCGTGGCGTCGATCTTCTGGGGGCTCTGGCTTTTCCCTTTCGGAAAGCTGGTCATCCGGTCGGGGTTCATCCCTCGGGTGCTCGGAGTCCTGCTCCTGATCGCAGGGGTCGGTGATTTCGCCGATGGCTTCGCCGCTCTGACCCTGCCACAGTACGCGCCCGTGGTTTCCCGATTCGCGATGCCGCTCTCGCTCGGAGAACTGCCGATCATCTTCTGGCTATTGATCCGGGGCGCGAAAACGCCCGCCCCGACCGACGACCTCCGGCGCTCAGGGCTGGCCACTAAGTCGCCTCGCTAGAGCGGAGGCCACAGGAGGAAAGCGATGTTCGACCAGATTCTTCCTCTGCGCGCCGACAACACGTATCGCGGGTACAAGCTCGCGCTCTGGCTCTTTGCGGTGGTCGTCTTCATGAAGGCCGCCATCGGCCTGAATTCCATCTTCAACGGTCACAAAGTGGCGATCTCCGCCGACGGGATCCCCCTCGACACCTTCACGCCCACGGGCGCACGGGCGGTGGTATCCCTTTTCGCGCTTCTGGGGCTCTCGCATCTTGTGATCTGCGCGCTGTGCGTCCTGGTTCTTGCTCGATATCGCTCCCTGGTTCCCTTCATGTTTGCGCTGCTCTTGGTGGAGTATCTCGTCAGAAGACTGATTCTTCTCTTCCTGCCCATTCCCAGGATCGGAACGCCGCCGGGCTCGTTCGTCAACCTCGGACTCCTCGTCTTGATGGCCGTCGGCCTGGCGCTATCGCTCTGGCGCCGGGACAATCCGCAGACCCGGGGGTGATCTCCCGGCCGCCAGACTCAACGTGACACGCCCCGGGAGCATCGCCGAATACATCGCGGGATTCCCGCCGGACGTCCAGGCGGTTCTTCGGAGAGTACGGCGAACGATCCGAGGCGCCGCACCCGACGCGAAAGAGACCATCAGTTACGGGATTCCGGCGTTCACGTTGAACGGAGTCCTGGTGTACTTCGCCGCGTTCAAGAAGCACATCGGGCTCTACCCGCCGGTGGCGGGCGATGCGCGGTTGGCGAGAGCGATCGCGCCTTATGCCGGAGAGAAAGGCAACCTCAGATTTCCGCTCGATCAGCCGATTCCTTACGCCTTGATCGATAGAATCGTGAAGCTCCGGGTGAGACAGGATCGGGCGAAAGCGGCCGCAAAGAAGAAGAAACGGCGGTGAGTGAGGGACCCGCTGATGCGCGACACTCGGCCCATGGACATTCTCCAAGCCATCGGAAACACGTCGATGGTCCGGCTACGACGGGTCGTACCACCCGGTTGTGCCGACGTCTTCGTGAAGCTCGAGTGGGAGAACCCGACCGGCAGCCTCAAGGACCGGATGGCGAATTTCGTGATCTCGCGTGCCGAGGAGGACGGACGGCTGAAGCCCGGAGACACCGTCATCGAATACACGGGCGGCAGCACGGGGGCGTCTCTCGCGCTGGTCTGCGCCGCCAGAGGCTACCGTCTGCAGATCGTCAGCTCCGATGCGTTCAGCCCGGAGAAGCTGGATCAGATGGCTGCGCTCGGCGCCGAGCTCACGCTCGTCCGCAGCGAGGGAGGCCTCACCACGAAGCAGCTGATCGTGGACATGATCGAAGCCGCTCGCCGGTTGAGCGAGAAGCCTCACACTTACTGGACGGATCAGCTCAACAACCGGGACAGCATCGCCGGCTACAGTGCGCTCGGGGAAGAGATCTGGAGTCAGACGAAGGGGAAGATCGACGCCTTCGTCCACTGCGTCGGAACCGCGGCTTCCTCGCGCGGCGTCGCGACCGTGCTCAAGCGGCACAAACCGGGCGTCCGGATCGTCGCCGTCGAGCCCGCCGAATCCTCGGTCCTCTCAGGGGGTCCGACCGGGCCCCATCGGATCGAGGGCGTCGGGATTGGCTACACTCCTCCGCTCTGGGACCCGACCCTCGTCGACGAAATCGTGCCGGTGACGACGGCCGACGCAAAAGAGATGGCGCGGCGGATCGCGCGGGTGGAAGCGCTCTTCGCGGGGGCGTCTTCGGGAGCGAACGTCGTTGCCGCGATCCGGGTCGCCGAGCGGCTCGGACCGGACGCTCGAGTCCTCACGCTGATGGCCGACTCCGGCCTGAAGTACCTGAACACCGACGTGTACAAGAGATGAGACGCGACGGGCATGGTCGTTGTTAAAGGAATCCCGGATCCGAGCCGCCACCGGATCTGTCGGCGGTGCCAAAGGTGGTTCGAACCGGTCGAGGGAAGGATGCTCGGCCCGGAGGTGACCGGACCTCTCGGCGCCATGCAGGCTTTTCGAGGGGGCGTGCTCGGGGACTCCTCGGTCCTGCGCTTTCAATGCAACGCGTGCTCCAGAACCCGAAGGACGACTCAGATCGTGATCTGGGCGACCCTCGGTGTTCTGCTGCTCCTCGTCCTTCTCCTCGAGAAGCTCGGCGTCCTGACTTGACGAAGCCTCGGACGCGCATGTTCGCCAGGCTGGTGCGCGCCGGACTCCTGACCGGGGTCGTCGACGGGCTCTTCTCGAGCTTCCTGAGCGTCGTGTTCTACAACTCGACGGTGACGCGCCTTTTTCAGGGAGTCGCCAGTACGGTGGTGGGCAAAAAAGCGCTCGAAGGAGGAGTCCCGGCGGCGTTGCTCGGTGTCCTCATGCACTTCGCCGTGGCCTTCGGATGGTCCGCCGTGTTCCTGTTGCTCGTCATGCGGTCGCCCTGGATCCGGCGTGTGCTCGCCTCTCGAAACGGCCTGCTGAAGGTCGCGGCTCTCTACGGGCCGTTCATCTGGATCGTCATGTCCCTGGCGGTCATTCCCCTGCTGACGCACCGTCCGCCGACGATCGGAATTCGATGGTGGATCCAGCTGCTCGGGCACTTTCCGTTCGTGGGTATTCCGATCGTGGCCTCGATCGCCGGAAAGTCGGCATGAGGACGATGGAAGCGGTCGCCCACGAATATTCGAGCGCCCGATCCTGGATTCGCCGCGCGGGCGAGATCGACCCGCCGCGCAGCGTCGCCGCCACCCGCGCTCTGGAGGAGGCGCTGGCACACGCGGTCGGTCCGGCAATCTCGATCGGCGGCGGGCCTCGGCGCGTCGATCCGCGGCTCCGGACTTTGAACGTCGGTCTCTTCGGCAACGTCGACGTCGTCGGCGACGCGCACGCTCTGCCGTTCCGCGAGTCGTCGGTCGGCGCGATCCATTGCGAGGCCGTCCTGGAGCACCTGGAGCGACCCGAGTCGGCCGTCGCGGAGATGTACCGGGTGCTCGCTCCCGGCGCCTGCGTCTTCGCCGCGACGCCTTTTCTTCAGGTCTACCACGGCTATCACGAGCACTACCAGAACTTCACTCTTCGAGGTCACTCCTCTTTGTTCACGCGGGCCGGATTCGAAGTGATCAGCGCCGGACCTTGTGTCGGACCGACGTTTACCCTCGTCGACCTTCTCTCGAATTGGGCTCGCGAGCAGCTGCCGACCCGTGTCGTGAGCCGCGGTGTCTGGCTTCTGTTCCGCGTCCTGGGTCGGCTGATCGTTCCCCTGGACCGCTGGTTCCTCCGTTCGTCCGCCTCGCATAAGCTCGCCTCCTCGACCTTCGTGCTGGCGCGAAAGCTTCCTTGAAGAGCGTTACCTCAAAGGAGAACATCATGCCGAAGGACTTCGAGTTGAGCGGTCCCGCCTTCGTGGGCCTCGTCGTCCGCGACGTTGCGGCGTCCGCCGAGTTTTACGAGCGGAAGCTCGGCTTCCGGCGCGACCCGGAAGGCTTCCGCGTCCCGGGAGGTGCGGGGGTCACCTTTCTGACCTATCCGATCCTCTTCGCGATCGGGCCGGCGCCGCCGGGCCTGGACCTGGAGAAAATTCCCCGCCCGATCCTGGTGCCGGCTCTCTGGTTCAAGACGGCGAACAGCCACGTCGTTCACGACGCGCTGGTCAAAGATGGCGTCACGATTCTGCGACCGCTCAAAACCGGCCGATTCGGCCGCCAGTTCACGTTCGTCGACCCCGACGGGTACGCCATCACGATCTACGACCGCGATGCGCCGCCGGAAGGATGGGAGGCCGATTAGGCCGGGGAGGGTTGCTCCCTCCATAACATCCGATGCAGGCATAGTCTTTCGCGGCTGAAGGGACGATGCCGATGGCCGCGCCTTCCAACCGTCCAACCGAAAAAGCTTCTTTCGAAACCGACGTCCTGATCGTCGGAGCCGGCCCGACCGGGCTGATGCTCGCGAATCAGCTCGGCCGGCGGGGCATCCGCGCGCGGATCATCGACCGCCACGCCGGGCCGGCGCGTGAGACGCGGGCGCTCGGCGTGCAGGCGCGCACGCTCGAAATCTACTCGAAGCTCGGGATCGTCGAGCGCGCGCTCGAGCTCGGAAAGCGGGGGGACGGCGCCAACATCTGGTCGGAAGGTCGGATGATGGCGCACGTCCCTCTGAGCGACGCCGGCCGGGGCGTGACTCCGTATCCGTACATTCTCGTCCTCGGCCAGGACGACAACGAACGAATCATGGGCGACCGGCTTTCCGACTGGGGCATGTCGGTCGAGTGGAACACCGAGCTCGTCGGCCTCGAACAGCAAGCCGGCCACGTCGCGGTCGCGCTCAAGCTCCCGGATGGATCGACCCGCACGGTCGGCGCCCGCTGGGTCGCCGGATGCGACGGGGCACGCAGCTCCGTGCGGGAGCTCTGCGGCATCACGTTCCCGGGCGCGCCATACGAGCACGTCTTCTACGTCGCCGACACGGAGGCGACCGGGAGCATGGTTCCGGACGAAGTGAACGTCTACCTGTGGCGGCAGGGGTTTCACCTGTTCTTCCCGATGCGCGGCCAGGACCACTGGCGGGTGGTCGGCATTCTGCCTCCGGCCCTGCGGGGCCGGGACGACGCGACCTTCGAGGACGTCATTCCGTCGCTGCGCGGAGAAGCCGGGGCCACGTTGTCCTTCCAGGCGTGCACGTGGTTCTCGACTTACCGCATCCATCATCGGAGCGCGCGGCGATTCCGCGACCGCCGGTGTTTCCTGCTCGGCGACGCGGCGCACATCCACAGCCCGGTCGGCGCGCAGGGCATGAACACCGGGTTGCAGGACGCCTACAACCTGGGATGGAAGCTCGCGCTCGTCGTCGAAGGTCGAGCCGACGAGGCGCTGCTCGATACCTACGAGGAAGAGCGCATCCCGGTCGCGCGGCGGTTGCTGAACAGCACCGACCGGGCGTTTCGGCTGGTCGTCTCCGACAGCCGCCTCGCCGGCCTGCTCCGCACCGTGGTGATCGCCCGGATCGCGGCCTTCGCGATGAGCATGAAGCGGATCCAGAGCATCGCTTTTCGCACCATCTCCCAGACCGGCATCCAGTACCGGGAGAGCTCACTGTCGAAGTCGCTCGACGGGCTTCCGGGCGACGCGCCGCGCGCGGGCGATCGCTTCCCATGGCTGCGGGTGAAGCTCCGGCCGGACGGCCCCATCGAAGATCTTTTCGAGAAGGTCGACGACACCCGGCTCGCCCTGATCGTGATCGGGCAGCCGGCGCCCCCCGCCGGGGCGGTCGATTTCGGTGACCTGCTGCGAATCCACGCCGTTCCCGCGGACCCGGTCAACGACGCGGAGCTCGCGCGCAAGCGGATTCCCCGGCCGTCGTTCTACCTCGTGCGGCCCGACGGGTACATCGGACTCTGCGGCGCTCGTCTGGAAGCGGCGACGGTCGCGCGTTACGTCTCGGAGCGTCCGGGCCTCGGAGTTGCGAGAGCGTAGTCGGGAGAAGGCGCGCGATGTTCGCTCTCGCACGCACGGTCGTCTACGCGACCCTCTTCATCGGTCTCGTCCTCGTCTTTCTCCCGGGACGCGTCCTCGCGTGGTCCGGCGTGACGAGCCCGCCGGCGATCCGCGTCGGCCAGATCGCGGGCATGGTCGCCGCGGCCGCGGGCGGCGCGCTCGCGCTCTGGTGCATCTTCACCTTCGCGCTCGTGGGAAAGGGAACGCCCGCGCCGTTCGATCCGCCGCGCCGCATGGTGGTGCGCGGCCCGTACCGGTTCGTGCGGAATCCCATGTACCTGGGCGCGGCTCTCGCGCTCGCCGGAGCCGCGCTCTACTACGAGTCGGCGGCTCTCACGGTGTATGCGGGAGCGTTCCTTCTGATCACGCACGCTTTCGTCCGCCTGTACGAGGAGCCGACGCTCCGGGCGAGCTTCGGAGCAGAGTACGATGAGTATTGCCTTCGCGTCCGGCGCTGGTGGCCGACCCTGGACGGCGGCGTGCGGACACGCTGAGGGGGAGATCCAAAGAATGCCGTTCAAGAGCCAGGCACAGCGCCGGAAGTTCGCCGAGCTCCTCGTCTCCGGCAAGATCTCCAACGAGACGTTCGAAGAATGGAACCGCGAGACCGGTAGGGCGAAGCTTCCGGAGCGCGTCAAGCCCAAGGCGAAGGCGAGGCCGAAACCGAAGCGCAAGAGAACGCCCGCGAGGAAGAGCGGCACGAAGCGCAAAGCGAAATGATCGCCGCTGCTCCCGAGCTCGCGAAGTCCGCGCGGGCGTCCGACGATCTCGGCCGTGAGCGGTGACCGGCTCGGACGGGAGAGTCTTCGTCGCCGAAGAGCCTCTCTCCTCCTTCGAGGAGTACGCGAAGATTTCGATCGCGTTCGAGGTCGTCGCGGTTCTCGACGTCGCGGAGCCCGCCGAAAATTCCGGCCCGTTCGTGCTGACCGAGCGCCGCTTCGTCGTTCCTCAATGAAGGACTACGACGCGGCAAACGGCGCGAGCCCGCCGAGCGGTGCGACGTGTTCCGCTCCCGTCCGGGTCCTCTGATGGACATCGGCGATTCCGGCGAAGCGAGCCTGATCGTCCAGACGGGCGACACCGCTCGAGCCGTGGAAATGTCCCCCGAAGACTCCTTTCCGCAGGTCTTCGCGACGTCGCGGATGGTCGCGTTGATGGAGCTCGCGGCTTCGCGGCTTCTGAACCGGCTGTTGAAGCCGGGGGAGCAGTCCGTCGGCGTCGGGATGAACGTGCGTCACACCGCGGCGACGCCCGTCGGATGCCGGGTGCGCGCCGTGGCCGAGTACCTGGGGCGCGACGGAAAGCTCTTCCGCTTCCGGGTGGAGGCGTTCGACGAGGCCGGCTCGATCGGCAGCGGCGAGCACACGCGGGCGATCGTCGCCACCGAGCGGCTGCTCGCCGGAGCGGAGCGACGGCGCGGGCCGGGCGCCTAGGCTCCGTCCCGCCGGCGCCCCCTCACCACAACTTCGGAAGGGGCCGTCCCGTCTCCAGAAAGGATTTCAGGCTCGACAGCACCTTGGGCCAGCCCTCGCGGATGCTCTCCAGCATCTTCGAGCCCGGCTCGAGGCGATCGTGCGTCACGGTCAGACGGACCACGTCGCCGATCGGCTCGATCTCGAACGTGACCCGCGAGTGCTTTTCCTCGCGCGCCGCGTCGGCCGGCTCCGCCCACGTGAGCACGAGGCGCCGGGGAGGATCGCTTTCGACCACCTTTCCGACGAGAACGACCTTGCCCGCTTCCTCCGAGCGCCGGTGCTCCCACTTCGAGCCGGGCCGCCAGTCGGACACGTTCTCGTGCTGCCAGTATTGGGCGGTCGTGGGCGGATCGACGAGCGCCTTCCAGACCTTCTCCGGCGTCGTCGAGATGTATGTCACGTAAACGAACTCGGGCTTATCCATGCTCTTCTCCTTCCAGCTTCTTCTTGAGCCGGCGCAGCGCGTCCAGGCGCTGGCGTTCGTACTTGCTGATCCAGCGTTCGGAGATCTCGTGAATCGGGACGGGGTTCAGGTAGTGCAGTTTTTCGCGGCCCCGCCGGACCGTCGCGACGAGGTTCGCCTCCTCCAGGCGTTCGAGGTGCTGCGTCACCGCCTGGCGGGTCATGTCGTGGCGCGCGCAGAGCTGCGCGAGCGTCTGGCCGCTTCGAACCCGAAGACTGTCGAGCAGCCGCCTTCGCGCGGGACTGGCGAGAGCCTTGAAGACTTTGTCCATGTCCATGTCACGCTCCGAGCATATGCAAGTAAATACTTGCATGTCAACCGGCCGCCGGAAGACATGATCTCGTAGGAGAAATGGCGTCCCATGAGCGAAAAAGCGGCGGAAGCGTCCCTGGCGCTGCTGGACGCGCGGTCCAGCCACTTCGGGCTCGAGTCCGGACGCCACGGCGAGCTCTCAGCCGAAGTGTCCCGGAATCGCGGACGCGGAAAGTCGGCTTCGCCCCGTTCCGAAGTCATAGGATCGGACCCGGAATCGAGGCGTTTCGGCCGATTGCGGAAGGAGTTCCCGTGTCCGGAAAAGAGATGTGGAACGGCCGAGGGAGGAGAGTGGCGTCACGCGGCGCAGGTTTCTCGCGGTGCTCCCGAAGAAGCCGCACGTTTTCACGGGCAAGCCTCACCTGCCCCACCATCTCGGCACCGGGCGCATGAAGTAATCCGTGCCCGTCCCCGCGCTGCCGCCGCTCGCCGAGTGGGAGAGCTTCTACGTGATCGTCGGCTCTTCGGCGGCGGCGCTTACCGGCCTGATGTTCGTCGTGATCGCGTTGAACTCGGAGGCCAGGACCGAGGCGGGTCCCACCGCGCTCCGCGCATTCGCCACGCCGATCATCGTGCACTTCGGCGCGGTCCTGCTCATCTCGGCGCTTCTGTCCACGCCGCGGCACACGATCGGCAGTCTGAAAGGCTGTCTGCTCGCCGTCGCGGTCGCGGGTCTCGCCTACACGATCCGGGTCATCGTCCTCGCGCGACGGCAGAGCTCCTACAAGCCGGTGTTTTCCGACTGGCTGTGGCACGGCATGCTGCCGTTCCTCGCGTATGCCAGCCTCGTCGTCGCGGGCATTCTCCTCGGCAGCGCTCCGGGAGCCGCGCTCTACGTCGTCGCGGCCGTTGCCCTCCTGCTGCTCTACATCGGAATCCACAACGCCTGGGACTCGGCGGTGTGGCTGACCACCAAGCCCAGGGAGTCTCCAGGAGCCGCGCCCGGTTCTCCGGATTCGACGACATGAGCGTTTTTCAGAAAGGCCTGATCACGATCCAGATCGACGGCGGCGGCGGACATTCCTATGTCTTCGAGTACGCGCTCGCCGGATAACCAGACGGACGGCGTCCGGCTCCGGGACGTGACCGAAGCCGATCTCCCCGTTCTCTTCGAGCAGCAGATGGATCCGGAGGCCAACCGGATGGCCGCGTTTCCGGCGCGGGACCGGGAGGCGTTCACGGCGCACTGGAAGAATGTCCTGGCCGACGCGGCGGTCGCGAAGAAAACCATCCTCTTCGACGGCCGGGTGGCCGGCAACATCGTGAGCTTCCAGCAGCTGGGTCGACCTCTGGTCGGCTACTGGATCGGGAAGGAGTACTGGGGCAGGGGCATCGCCACCCGCGCGCTGTCCGAATTCCTGAATCACGTGACTGCGCGCCCGCTCCATGCCCGCGTCGCGAAACACAACCGCGCCTCGATCCGGGTTCTGGAAAAGTGCGGGTTCAGGATCTGCGGCGAGGACCGAGGTCCTTTCGGACCGGATGGCGAAGAGGTCGAAGAATTCATTCTGAAGGTCGACGCCGGCGACGGCGAGAGGGCGGGGCCGTCACACCTCGGCTGAGGGTCACCGGGCCCTTCCGCCAGCTGGTACGCCCTATGCTGCGACGGCCGGCAGGCGTTGGCAGACGCCCAGGAAGGATGACCCCAATGTCGCGCTCCGTCCGTGCTTCGATCGGAATCGCCAGCGCTCTTCTTCTTTTTCTCGTCTTCGGCCACGGCAATTCGTCGGTCGCGAACGCCGCGAGGCGTCCCACGCCGACGCCGGTGCCGACACCGACGCCGGGACCCGTTTTGCGCGCCGGACTGCGGGCGTCGGACTACGGGATTTCTCCTTTTCCCTCACCCTCGTGGTGGGTCGGCTCGATCCAGTCGATGGCCTCGCGGTTCCCCGAATCGCAGGGCGAACAGATCGCGGTCGTCGTCGAGACGCTGGGACAGAAGGGAACGAATCAGTGCTGGGCGCACTTTCCGAACCCGGATCCGGCAACGACCTGGCCGAACGTCGTGTTCGACGACGCCGACGAGTTCGAAACGACCTTCTCCGCCTTCGACCAGAACGGCATCCGAGTGTGGGTGCAGGTGGAACCGGCGCGCTGCGACGTGCCGATGCTGATCGACCTGGTCTTGCGGCGGTACGGCTCGCATCCGAGCGTGCTCGGATTCGGCGTCGACGTGGAGTGGTACCGCAAGGACCTCTCGCGGTACGGAAAAGCGGTCACGGATTCGGAAGCGCAGGCCTGGGTCGCGGAGGCCCGTTCCTCCGACGCCGGATACCAGGTCTTCTTGAAGCACTGGTTGCCGGAAAAGATGCCGCCGACCTATCGGGACGGGCTGGTGTTCATCGACGACAGCCAGGGATTCGGTTCGCTCGCCGCGATGGTCGACGAATTCGGGGTCTGGGGCCGGACGTTCGCGCCGTCGCCGGTGGGGTTCCAGTTCGGCTACCAGACCGACCGGAAATGGTGGCGCAGGCTGTCCGACCCGCCGCAGGCGATCGGGGACGCGCTCCTCTCGCAGATTCCGAACACTCGTGATCTCGCCTGGGTGGACTTCACCGCGTACGACATCTGGCCCCCCGAGTGAGCTCGAAAACCCGGATGCGGGGGTGAGGCCGCCTCCGTTCGAATCGCTGGACTATCTCTACCTGCCGGCTCCCGAGATCGAGACCGCGATCTCCTTCTATGCCGATGCGCTCGGGGGAGAGCTCCTCTGGAAGATCCGCGACGGGCGGACGTGGGTCGCGGCCGTGCGTCTCGCCGAGACGGGTCCGGTCGCGCTCCTCGCGAACCATCTGCCGCCGGGCGACGGGCTCCTGGTCTATCGCGTGCGCAGTCTCGCGGAGATCCGGACCCGGCTCGAGGATCGAGGGTGGTCCGTGGAGGGCGAGCCCTTCGAGCTTCCGCAAGGTCCCTGTCTCGTCTTCCGGGATCCCGCGCGGCAGCGCTTCGCGGTCTACGAGCGCGTTCGGCCCGGCGTGGACGACCATTTCCGCGGCCGCTTCGACGAGCCCGACAAGTCAGACCGGTAGACAGCCGCGGAGGACTTATCGACGCCAGCGCCGGAAACCGAAGCCACCGAAGAGAAGCAGGATGACCAGGATGACGATGATGAGAGTCGTCGTCGACATTGCGTCTCTCCTGCCGCCATTCTATGGCCCGTGGCAGGTCGACCGATTCGGGCGCGGCCGCACCTAGAAT
>QHVV01000103.1 GCA_003222385.1 Acidobacteriota bacterium | reverse complement strand
AACAGATCTACACCGACGCCGAGGCGCTGGCAAAGCAGGGACTCGTTTTGATCGAGGTTTCCGAAAAAGACGGCTGGCAACACTATTCCGCCACGACGGCGGGCATCATAAAAGCAAGAGTTCTCGAGACGAGATTGAGCTCTCTCGTCCTTCAGCGCCTCCGCCGGGTCGTCGATTGGGCGCGCAATCGGTCTATCGACCAGCTCGGGCGGGGGCACCTGGATTCGCCGGGTTCCCTGGGCTGGCCACCTCCCGACTCGCGACCCGTTCGCCAGCGATAGCTCTCCACTTCGGGAGGATGCGGCACGGACGGTGCAGAGCCGTCTCGCCGTGGATCGGGAAGGACGGATTCCGCCGGGGCTCGTGGCTGCACTGATCGTCTTCGTCGTCGTGATCGGAGCGCTCGCGTACTCCGCGGGCCGCTTCGGACGGCGCGGTCCTCTTCCCGGCCGGCCGGCCGACCTGCCCGTCCCGGCGGCTCCGGTTCCCGCGGTCGCGGAGACCGTCCCGACGCCTTCCGAGATCCCGCCGACCGTCACTCCATCGATTCCAGTCCTGATCGAAAAGAGCACCCGGAACTCGCGCGTGCTCGTCGAAAAATCGTCGCAGGTGGTCGTCCCGCTCCCGCCCGGGCCGGTCGTCACGGCCCCGCCGACCCCGATCGCCGGGCTTCCTCCCGAGGCGCCGCCGGCGCGACGCCGGATCGTCGTGGAGGTCCAGGCGACTCCGCGGCCGCCGACTCCCACGGTCCCCGAGATGGAGCAGGGCGGCGAAGAAGAGCCCGAGATGGAAGAGACTCCTCCACCCGAGGCAACGCCGGGAGTTCAGGCCAGAGGCAGACCCGCTTCGATCTGATCCTTCGGCAGCGCGATCGCATTTTCGCGCACGCCCTGGTCGACGCAGACGAAACACGCCTTGTACACGTTCTCGTAGCCCATCTTCATTTCACGGTTCGTGACGAAGACGTCGCGCGGAGGGTACGGCTCGTCCACGCGGGAGAGCGTCACGAGGATTCCGTTCCCGACGCGCAGACGCTCGCCGATCGCAAAACGGTGCGGCGGCTCGGCGGTGCACTCGGCCGAGGCCGCGACCTCAGTGGACATCCGTGCCCTGCGCTTTCCGCCGGATCGCTTCGAGCGCCTCGGCCACGCTCCCGTAGATCTCGAAGAGCGAGTCGAGGTTGGCGACCCGGAGGAGTCCGGCGATCCGCTCTCTCGGGTTGACGAGAACGAGGTCGCGGTCCTCGGATTTCAAGCGGTGCAGCCCGCCGACGAGGGTTCCGAGGGCGGTGGAGTCGAGGTACTCGAGCTCCGAGAGATCGAGCACGACGGCGCCCGTTCCCTCGTTCGCGGCGCGCTCCAGAGTCCTCTCGAGCTCGTGAACGGTCTCGCCGAGCTTGACCATTCCGGCGAGGCGCAGGATGGTCGTTCCTGCCGGAGCGTCGTCTTCGGTGAACATCCCTAGGCGCGGGATGCCCTTCGATCCTTCAAGACGAACCCTGGCGCACGAGGATCGAGCCGCGCGCGACAGTATCGGAACCAGAGCGCACTTCCCCCTCGAACTTGATGACCGGCCCGAACCGCGCCGTCAGCCGTACGTCCACCTGCAGGCTCTCTCCCGCCTCCGGAAGCCGCGTGACTTCGAAGCCCTCGATGCCCGCGAGAAACCCGCGCCGACCGGCGTCCGGGTCCCCTCCCTGCAGCAGGAGAGCCGCCTGCGCGAGCGCCTCGGCCAGAAGCGTCCCAGCGACCCGACCGTCTCCCATGACCGCGCGGCCGTTGGCGGTCAGGCGTGCCGAGACAGTTCCCTGCCGGAAGTCCGCGCCCGCCGGCGAGAGAACCGTGTCCACGAAACGGAAGGGGTACGAGTGCGGCAGCTCCGGCGCCGGAAGCATCAGGCGATCTTCTTCTGCTCGATGAAGTCGACGAGAGCATCGACCGATGCGAAAGCCTTGACGCCGACCTCCTCGTCCTCGACCTTGATCCCGAACTCCTGCTCGAGGCCGAGCACGAGCTCCAGCGCGTCGATCGAGTCGAGCCCGAGCCCTTCGCCGAAGAGCGGGGCGTCGTTCTGGATCGTCGTCGGATCGATATCGAGCTTCAACCGCCGCACGATCAGCTCCTTCACGCGCGGCGCCAGGTTTTCGTGGGTCATCTGCTCTCCTCGCGAAAAATTATAGCCGTTCGGCGGGCGGACTTCGGCCCTTCCGTCTCAGTCTCGCGCGGTCTACGCCATTCCTCCGTCCACGCGCCAGACCTGTCCGGTGACGTAGGAGGCGCGGTCGGAGGCAAGGAAGCCGACGACCGCCGCGATTTCCGCGGCGTCGCCGAAGCGCGCCATCGGGATGCGCCGGAGAAACTCGGCGCGTGCGTCCTCCTTCAGGTGGGCGATGATCTCTGTCGAGACGAGGCCGGGAGCGACCGCATTCACCGTGATCCCGCGGGTGGCGAGCTCGAGCGCGAGCGCTTTGGTGAACGCGATCAGCCCGCCCTTGGCCGCCGAGTAATTCGTCTGACCGACGTGTCCCGAGATTCCCGAGACCGAGACCACGTTGACGATCCTTCCCCACCCCTTGTGGAGCATGCCGCGCACCACCGATTTCGTCACACGGAAGGCGCCCTTCAAATCCGTGTCGAGCACGAAGTCCCAGTCCTCCTCCTTCATGAAGGGAAAGAGCGAGTCTTTGATGACGCCCGCGTTGTTCACCAGGACGTCGGCGCCGCCGAATTCGGCCGAAAGGCGCTCGCCGAGCGCGCGGACCTCGGTCGCCTTCGTGACGTCGGCCGCGATCGCCGCGGCCTCTCCCCCCCGGGTGCGGATCTCGGCGACCGTCTCGTTGGCCCGGGCGTCGTCCTGGCGGTAGGAGACGACGACGCGGTGACCGGCCGCCGAGAGCTCGAGCGCGATGGCGCGGCCGATCCCGCGCGAGCCTCCGGTGACGAGGGCGGTTCTCACGTTCGATCGAGACTATCTGACGCCGACGCCGACGCCGCCGCCAGCTGTCCGATTGCCTCCAGGGAGCCGATCGGACGGCATACGGTCGTGCGATCGATCCAGCGCGACATCTTCGAGAGCATGTCGCCGGGTCCCACCTCGAGGAACGACCGGAAACCGTCGGAGACCATCGCCTCGTAGGTTTCGTTCCACAGGGTCGGATGGATGAACTCCGTGGCCAGTAGCTCGCGAACCCGCTGCCCCGTCCGCGCCCGCTTGCCGTCCGGCCCGTAGTACGGCACGGCGGGATCGCGGATCGAGCTGCACGCCGCGACGACCGGCGCGACGGCCTCCGCGACCCGGGCCATGAGAGGGCTGTGGATGGGCCAGCTCATGGGGAGAGGCAGCACGGAGAGCGACTTCGGAGTGAGAAGCGCGAGCGCCTCTTCGACGGCCTTCGCTTCGCCGGTCAGGACGAATTGCGTCGAGGCGTTGACGTTGCCGATCCACACCGGCCGGCCGCGGTCCCGCAGCGCCGCACATATTTCCTCGACCGCTTCGCGCCGCGCGCCGACGACCGCGCCCATGGAACCGCGGATCCCGAGGCGCTCGGTCTCCCGCTCGACCGCGATCAGGACTTCGAGCGCGTCGTCGTACGACACCGCCTGCGCGACGACCAGCGCCGCGTAATTGCCGAGGCTGTATCCCGCGGTCGCGCCGGGCCGCACGCCGTTCTGCTCCAGCGCCCGCGCGGCGAGCGTCGAAACCAGGTACACGCCCGCCTGCGCGGCGAGGTTCTCGTGCAAGGCCTCCGGCGGGCCGTCGAAGAGGATCCGTTCGAGGTCTCGTCCGCACCGGGCGGACGTCCGCTCGAAGAGCTCGCGAGCGTCGGAGTTCGACTCGACGAAGTCGCGTCCCATGCCGACCGTCTCGGAGAGCTGGCCCGAGAAGAGGAAGCCCGGCTGAATCATGCCGTGTCGAGCGAGGGCAGCACGTCCTCCAGCGCGACGCTGCGGTCGCGCGCGAGCCAGCGGTGGAATCGGTCCGGCAGGACGCCGAGCTTGAAGAAGTGCACCGTGCGCAGGAGAGGAGGGAGGCCGACCATACGCGGGTGCTCGGGATCGAACTCCCAGGGATGGAACGTAAAAACGGCCGGGAGACCGCTCGACCGATAGGCGCGTTCCGCGGAGGCGACGCGCTCCTCCGGCAGCGTACGGAAAGGCCAGCCTCCTCCGACCGGCAGCCTGCGCCCGAAACCACGCCCCGTCAGCGGCGGGATCTCCACGATTCCGGCGCCGTTCTCCTCGACCCGATACGGCCCGAGAGGATTGTCGGCCCGGCCGAGCGGCGGAACCGGCGTCGCGGAGGCGTCGCACGCGAAGCCTTCTTCCGAGAGAACCCGGAGGGCAGGGTCCGCGGGATGGCGGATCGACCATTCCGCGGCGCGGTGGGCCGAGCAGCGCGAACCGGCCGCGTCCTCGATCGCGGCGCGGGCGCGCCGGACGTCTTCCCGGAACTCCTCGATCGTCATGTCATCGGCGCGCCGGTGGCGATCGCCGTGGACGCCGATCTCGTGGCCGCGCTTGACCGCCTCGCGCACGAGCTCCGGACGCCGGCGCGCGACCCACCCCAGAAAAAAGACCGTCGCGCGGTGGCCTCCCTCCTCCAGCAGATCGAAGAGCCGATGAAGCGTCGTCTCGATCCGCGAGGGAAAGGAGTCCCAGCGGCGCCAGTCGGAGTAGTAGTCCTCTCCGCAGACGTGGAACCAGTCTTCCGCGTCGATGGTCAGGACCCGGGGAGCGGGACCGGGCGTCCGAAGGAGGGTGACGACGGGCGGAGGCACGAGGGCGAGATTGTAGCGACGTTCCCCCTGTCATTCCGAGGAGCGCAGGCCTCCTCCTGTCATTCCGAGGAGCGCAGCGACGAGGAATCTCTTCCGGACGACAGATCCCTCGCTTCGCTCGGGATGACACTGGTACCTGGCTACTCCACCTCGAACACTTTGTAGTACACGGCGCCCCACGAAATGATCCACGTGTCGCGGAACGGGCGGTAGTGGGACGGCGCCGTCGAATAGATCGCGCGCACCGGGACGCTCGCAAAACGGGGGACGTGCGGCGCGGCCTTCAGCAGGATCTCGGTCTCGATTGAATAACCGCGGGAAGAGAGCGAAAGCCTTCGCAGGATCGGCGCGGCGATGACCCGGTACCCCGACTGGCCGTCCTCGACGTCGTGGCCCGTCATGCGCGCCAGGATCCGGCTTCCGATTTCGTTCGTTCGGAATCGTACCGGGGGAATCCCGTCCGCGCTGCTCATCCGCGAGCCGATCACGAACGGCTCCCCCGCCCTCGCGGCCGACAGCAGCGCGGGGAGATCGTCCGGATCGTGCTGGCCGTCGGCGTCGACGAACGCGACGTGCGTGGACTCGGACTCGAGAAGCCAGGCGAGGCCGGCGCGCAGCGCCGCGCCCTTTCCGGCATTCACCGGGAGTCGGATGACGGCGGCACCGGCTTCGCCGGCGGCGTGGCGGGTACGGTCGGTCGATCCGTCGTCGACGACGAGGACGCGCGGGACGTAGCGCAGAAGCCCTCGGACGACGCTGCCAACGGTCGCCTCGGCCTGATACGCCGGCACCAGCGCGACCGGCAGGAATTCCCGCTGCACGCCGCGATCGTAACTTTTTAGCGGACGGCTCGACGCCGTCCGGGAGGGAGCAAGCGGCCGTGGGGCAGCATCCCATGGCCTGAGCGCAGCGGCCTTCCAGCTCGTCACCTCTCGCGAATTCCTTCATTCTTTCTTCACGTTGACTCGCCCGTCGCGCTTGTGAAAAAGTTCACAACCCGCGCGGCGGCCTCCTCGACGTTCCGCGCGAGCCCGTGTGCGCGAGGTGCGGATGGCCGAGAGCTATCTCCCGATCCTCATGCTGATGCTCTTCGCGATCGGAATCGCCGGCGCGATGATCCTCCTTTCGGCCGTGCTGGGCCCCCGCCTTCGAACGCGCCGCAAGCTCGATACGTACGAGAGCGGCATGCCGCTCCTCGACGCCTCCCGGAAGCGGGTCTCGATCCAGTTCTTTCTGATCGCGATGGTCTTCATCCTGTTCGACGTCGAGATCGCGTTCCTCTACCCGTGGGCGCTCGTCTTCCGGTCCGGCGGCGCGCCGCTCTTCGGCGAGATGGTCGTCTTCCTCCTGGTCCTGGGCGTCGGGTACGCCTACCTCTGGAAGAACAAGGCCTTCGACTGGTGACGAGCCGCCGTTACGCCGTCCTTCCGGCGGGACGGCCCGCGGAGTTCCCGCCGGACGCGCGGGCCCGAATCGAACGGATCCTGTCCCGGTACCCGACGAAGCAGGCCGCTCTCCTCCCAGTTCTCTGGGTGGCGCAGGAGACGTGGGGCTGGATCTCCCGCGAGGCGGCCGAGGAGGTCGCGCGCATCCTCGAGCTCTCCCCCGCGCACGTCTCCGGGGTCCTCACCTTCTACACGATGTACAACCTCGAACCGGTCGGCCGCCACCTGCTCCAGTTCTGCACCTCGATCTCGTGCCATCTCGCCGGCGCCGGGGGCCTTCTCGAGCACTGCCGGCGGCGCTTGGGCATCGACCTCGGACAGACCACCGCCGACGGCCGGTTCACGATGGTCGAGGTCGAGTGCATCGCGGGTTGCGACCGCGCGCCTTCGATGATGATCGACGACGCGTACCACGAGCCGATGGATCCCTCGAAGCTCGACGCGCTCCTGGAAAGCCTGCCGTGAAGTCGGAGCCGGTCCTCCTCGCGCGGGTCGGGCGGGAGCGCTCGCAGGCGATCGACACGTACTTAGCCGACGGCGGCTACGAGACGCTCCGAAAAGTGCTGACGGGAGGCTGGACGCCCGAAGCGGTCACCGAAGAGGTCAAGAAGTCGGGGCTGCGCGGGCGGGGTGGCGCCGGGTTCCCCACCGGCGTGAAATGGGGCTTCGTCCCCAAGGACACGAAAGGCAAACCGGTCTACCTGCTGTGCAACGCGGACGAGTCGGAGCCCGGCACGTTCAAAGACCGCCTGCTCATGGAGGAGGACCCGCACCAGATGCTCGAGGGCCAGATCCTCTCGGCTTTCGCGCTCCGGTGCCACACCTCCTATGTCTACATCCGGGGCGAGTTCTTTCACGGCGCGCGCGTCCTCCAGCGAGCGATCGACGAGGCCTACGAAAAGGGCTTCCTGGGCGAGAACATCCTGGGATCCGGCTTCTCCCACGACGTCACGGTTCATCGCGGCGCGGGCGCCTACATCTGCGGCGAGGAGACCGGCTTGATCGAGAGCCTCGAGGGCAAGCGCGGTCAGCCACGCGTCAAGCCCCCCTTCCCCGCGGTCGTGGGCGTCTTCGGCGCGCCGACGATCGTGAACAACGTCGAGACGCTCTGTTGCGTCACGCACGTCCTGAAGCGCGGCGCGGACTGGTTCGCGAAGATCGGGAGGAACGAGAAAAATTCGGGACCCAAGCTCTATTGCCTCTCCGGTCACGTGAACCGTCCCGGAGTCTACGAGGCGCCGATGGGTCTGCAGATGAAGGAGCTCCTCTTCGGCGACGATTACGGGCGCGGAATGAAGGACGGCCGCAAGGTGAAAGCGGTCATTCCGGGCGGAGCGTCGGCGGCGATGCTGACGGCCGGGGAGATCGAAGACTGTCCGCTCGACTTCGACGGCCTCGCCGCCAAGAAGTCGATGCTGGGGTCGGCCGCGATCATCGTGATGAACGAGGACACGTGCATCGTGGACGCGGCCACGAACCTCGCCAAGTTCTTCTCGCACGAGTCGTGCGGCCAGTGCACGCCGTGCCGGGAGGGGACTCCCTGGCTCCATCGCGTGCTCTCCCGCATCGAAGCGGGCGAGGGGAGGGCGGAGGACGTCGAGCTCCTGGAAAAGATCTCCAACCAGATGGGGAACGGAATCACGCTCTGCGTCTTCGCCGACGCGGCGATTGCGCCGGTTCTGTCTTCGATCGGGAAGTTCCGCGACGAGTACCGGTACCACGTGGAGAACAAGCGGTGTCTTGTCGGGCCGCGGGCCGCCGTGGAGGCGGTCACCGCATGAGCGCACCTGCGCCGCCCGCCCCCGCGGCTCCGCCGCCGCCGAAGAAGGACACGCTGACGATCGTCTTCGACGGAAAGCCGATCGAGGTGCCCCCCGGAATCAACCTGATCGAAGCGGCCAAGCTCGCCGGCATCGAGATTCCCCACTTCTGCTTTCACCCGCGCCTCTCGGTCGTGGGGCAGTGCCGGATGTGCCTGGTCGAGATCGAAGGAATCCCCAAGATCCAGGCGGCGTGCACCACGCCCATCAAGGACGGGCTCGCCGTCAAGACCACGACGCAGAAGGTTCGGGAGTCGCGCGCCGCCAACATGGAGTTCCTGCTGATCAACCACCCGCTCGACTGTCCGATCTGCGACCAGGCCGGCGAGTGCAAGCTGCAGGACAACGCCTTCGGGTACGGCGAGCAGAGGTCGCGCTACGACGAGCGCAAGCGTCAGTACGCCGGATACGACCGAACCGCGATCGGGCCGCACGTCGTCGCCGACATGACGCGATGCATCCAGTGCACCCGGTGCATCCGCTTCTGCCAGGAAATCGCGGGGACCGGCGAGCTCACGTTTCTCGACCGGGGAGGGCGGACGCTCGTCTGGACCCACGACGGCAAACCTCTGGCGAATGACTGGTCCGCCTGCGCCGCCGACGTCTGCCCCGTCGGGGCACTCACGACGAAGGAGTTCCGATTTCGCCGCCGGGTCTGGGACTTGAAAAAGACGCCGTCCGTCTGCCCCGGCTGCAATATCGGCTGCAACATCTCGATCGAGGATCGCGATAGCGTCGTCTACCGCTTCCTGCCCCGCCTGAACCCTGCCGTCAACGACTACTGGCTGTGCGACTATGGCCGGTTTCTCTCGGAGAGCCTGAACGCGCGCGAGATCTCGAAGGCGACGGTCCGCGAAGGCTCGGACGTCCGCGACGCGATCGTGCCGGCCGCGGTCGAGCGCATCGCGTCCGAGATCCGCTCGACGATCGAGACCGACGGGCCGTCCGCGATCTTCTTCCTCGGGTCCGCGCACCTCTCGAACGAGGAGAATTTTCTTCTCCGGAAGATCGCCGACCACATCGGCTGCGGCAACCGCGACGTGGTGGTCGATCGATCCCGCGTGCGGCGCATGAAGTCGAAGACGGAGTGGATCGAGGGAGACCATGCCGGCGCGAACTATGCCGGCGCCCGAGACATGGGCCTGTCGCCGGGTCCGGGAGGGCACGGGCTCACCGACGTCCTCGAAGGCCGATGGATTCCGCAGATCGTTGTCGTCGCCGACGCGTCGTTCGCGGCGGCCGCGGACGACGCCGAAAAGGTCGGACGCCTCCGCGGCGCGCGGTTCCTCGCCGTGGCTGCGCGGACCGCGAACTCGCTCACGCGGGCGGCCGACGTCGTGTTGCCGGCCGCTTCGCTCGCCCAGAAGGAGGGTTCGTTCACGAACGTTCAGGGCCGCGTCCAGTGGTTCCAGCGCGCGTTTCTCCCTCCTCCCCCGGCGCGGGCGCACTGGGAGCTGCTGCTGCTCCTGGGCGTCGCTCTCGGGTGGGGCGATCGCAACTGGACGCCGGCCGCCGTCCGGACGCAGATCCGCGAAGAGGTCGAGGGCTACGACGAAGTCACCGAACAGGAGCTCGCCGGGGGCGGGCTGATGAAGAAAGGTCTCTTCGTCTCCACGGGAGCGGTGTGAGCGCCAGCGACGTCGGCATGCTCGCGCTGCGCGTGCTGGCGCCGGTTCTCGTCATCCTGATCGTGCTGCCGATGCTCCAGTGGGTCGAGCGGCGCGGCGCCGGTCTTATCCAGGACCGGCCGGGTCCCAACCGCGTCGGTCCGTTCGGCCTCCTCCAGCCGCTCGCGGACGTCGTCAAGTTCTTCATGAAGGAAGACCTGATTCCGTCGCACGCCGACCGTTTCCTGTACGTCCTGGCGCCGGGCCTCGCGACCTTCGCGGCGCTGACGACGTTTGCGGTCATCCCTTACGGCGCGACCCTCAACATCCGCGGAAACCCGGTCCCGCTCGTCGGCGCGGACGTCTCGATCGGCATCCTCTACCTCTTCGCCGTGACTTCGCTGTCCGTCTACGGGATCGTCCTCGCCGGCTGGTCGTCGAACAACAAGTTTTCCTTGATCGGCGGGATCCGCTCGAGCGCGCAGATCATCTCCTACGAGCTCGCGATGACGACGGCCGCCGCGGGGGTGATCCTCGCGGCCGGATCGTTCCGCCTGACCGACGTCGTCGCTATGCAGAGCGGGAGCTGGCTCTCCCTTCCCTACCGCGGGTGGACGGTCGTTCCCCAGCTGCTCGGGTTCGTCGTTTTCTTCGTCTCGGCGTTCGCGGAGACGAACCGGCTCCCCTTCGATCTCCCGGAAGCGGAGGCGGAGCTCGTCGCCGGCTACCACACCGAGTACTCGGCGATGAAGTTCGCGATGTTCTACATGGCCGAGTACATCAACGTCGTCGTAGCCTCCGCGCTCATGGTCACGCTGTACTTCGGGGGCTGGAGCTTCCCCGGCTTCCATCCGACGAGCCTCGGCGGAGTCGTGCTCTCGGTCCTGATCTTCGCGGTCAAGACGGCGTTCTTCGTGTGGATCTTCATGTGGGTGCGCTGGACGCTTCCCCGTTTCCGCTACGACCAGCTCATGCGTCTCGGCTGGAAGGCGCTGCTGCCGCTGGCGCTCCTGAATCTCTTCTGGGTCGCGGGGCTCGTCCTGTGGAACGCCTTGTGACGCCGAGGCTCGTGTTCGACGTGGCCGCGGGGCTCGCGATCCTGTTCGCCTGCGTGATGGTCGTCCATCGGCATCCGGTCAAGAGTGTGCTCGCGCTCGTGGTGTCGTTCTTCGCGCTCGCCGTGACCTATGTCCTCCTCGCGGCGCCGCTCATCGCGGCGGTCCAGGTCATCGTGTACGCGGGCGCGATCCTGGTGCTCTTTCTCTTCGTGCTGATGCTCTTGAACGTGCCCGAGGAGGTCCGCCAGACCCCGGATCGGCCCATTCACCAGGCCCTTTCGGCGGGCGCGATCGTCGCGTTCGCCGCGGCGCTCCTCGCGTCTCTTCGAGCCTACGGCGCCACGCGGGCGGCGCCGTCCGCCGAGCTCCCCCCGGGAGACCTGGCGCCGGTCGCCAGGCTCCTTTTCTCCGATCATTTTCTTTCGTTCGAGGCGCTCTCGATCCTTCTCCTCGCCGCCCTCGTGGGCTCCTTCGTTCTCGCGCGCCGGGAAGAGAGCCCGTGACGGCGAACGGGATCCCGATCGGGGACGTCCTGCTCGCCTCCGGCGCGCTCTTCGTGATCGGTCTCGCCGGAGCCCTCCTGCGCCGCAACGCGATCTCGATCTTCCTCGCCATCGAGCTGATGATGAACGCCGCGAACCTGGCGGTGCTGGGTTACGCGGCGGCGCTCCACAGCCTCGAGGGACAGATCGTCGTGTTCTTCGTCATCGCGATCGCCGCAGCCGAGGCCGCCGTGGGTCTCGCCATCTTCGTCGCCCTGTTCCGACACACCGAAACGATCGACGTCAATCAGATCAACCTGCTGAAGTGGTGACATGACCGTCGCTCTCTGGATCGTCCCGGCCCTGCCGCTCGCCGGGTTTCTCCTGTGTCTGCTCCTGGGGACACGACTCGGCAAGGGTTTCGTGTCGGCTGCCGGCGTCGGGTCGATTGGAATCGCGACGCTCGCCGCCTGGAGCCGGCTACTCCCCTATTTCCGGGATGGAGGCGGCGCCGTCGTCGAGCGGATCGCTCCATGGATCACGGCAGGCAACTTCTCCGTGGACGTGTCGTTCCGCCTGGATCCGCTCTCGGCGCTGATGGTTTCCTTCGTGACGTTCGTCGGTTTCCTGATCCACCTCTACTCGGTCGGCTACATGAAGCACGACGAGACCGACGCGGGCTACGCGCGCTACTTCGCCTACATGAATCTGTTCATGTTCTCGATGCTGACGCTCGTCCTCGCGAACAACTTCGTCCTGATGTTCGTGGGGTGGGAAGGCGTCGGCCTCTGCTCGTATCTCCTGATCGGGTACTACTACGAGCGGGAATACGCTGCGGCTGCGGGCCGGAAGGCGTTCGTCGTCAACCGCATCGGCGACTTCGGTTTCCTTCTCGGTATGTTCGGCGTCTTCTCGCTCTTCGGAACGCTCGACTTCGGAGATGTCTTCTCGCGCGCGGCGGCCAATCCCGGCCGTTTCGCGCCGGGGCTGACGGTCGTCTGCCTCCTTCTCTTCCTGGGCGCGATGGGAAAAAGCGCGCAGGTCCCTCTCCACGTCTGGCTCCCCGACGCCATGGCCGGTCCCACTCCGGTCTCCGCGCTGATCCACGCCGCGACGATGGTCACCGCCGGCGTGTACATGGTGACGCGCTGCAACGCCCTCTTCCGCCTCGCCCCCGAGGCGATGGCCGTCGTCGCGGTGATCGGCGGCGTCACGGCAATTTTCGCGGCCGTGATCGCGCTCGCGCAGAACGACATCAAGAAAGTGCTGGCCTATTCGACGGTTTCCCAGCTCGGCTACATGTTCCTCGCCTGCGGCGTCGGCGCCTACGTGGCGGGGATGTTCCACGTTCTCACGCACGCGTTCTTCAAGGCCTGTCTCTTTCTCGGGTCCGGCGCCGTGATCCACGCGCTCGGCGGCGAGCAGGACATGCGGCGCATGGGAGGCCTCGCGCCGAAGCTCCCGGTGACGTACCGCACCTTTCTCGTCGCGACGCTCGCGCTTGCCGGGATCCCTCCGCTCGCCGGCTTTTTCTCGAAAGACGCGATCCTGACCGGAGTCTTCGCCGCGAACCGCCCGATCCTCTTCGCGGTCGGCCTCTTCACCGCGGGCCTCACGGCCTTCTACATGTTCCGGCTGGTCTCGTTGACATTCTCCGGACGGTTCCGGGGCTCCGCCGAGGTCGGCGCGCACGTCCACGAGGCGCCGACGACGATGACTCTGCCGCTCGTGGTCCTCGCTTTCCTGTCGGCGGTCGGCGGTTTCCTCGGTCTCCCCGAGGTTTTCGGAGAGAGCGCCAACCGCGTCGCGGCTTTTCTCGCCCCGGTCTTTCCGCCCATCTTCCTGCCGGGCCACGAGGTCGCGCGCCACGCGGTTTCTCCCGCGAAGGAGTGGATCCTGATGGGCGTCTCGGTCACGGTCGCCGCCGCCGGCCTGCTCCTGGCCTGGGACTGGTACGCGAAAAAAGCAGGCCGGCCCGCCGAGCGCCTCGCGGCCTCGTTTCCGCGGCTGTACGCCCTGATCGCCGACAAGTTCCGGATCGACGAGCTCTATGACGTGCTCTTCGTGCGGCCATTCTCCTGGCTCGCCCGCGTGCTCTGGAAGGTCGTCGACGTCCTCGTCATCGACGGCTTCCTGAACGCCGGCGCGTTCGTGGTCGAGCTCGTGGGCGACGCTCTGCGGTTTCTCCAGACCGGCAACGTCCGAAACTACGCGCTCACCTTTCTGCTCGGGATCGTGGCGCTCCTCCTGATCGTGCTGGCCGGATGACGGCATGACCGCGCTCCTGCAGACCCGGATCCTGACCGTTCTCGTCTTCCTGCCGAGCGCGGCGGCCGCTCTCCTCCTCCTCTTCCCGAGGAGCCGGAGCCGCGAGGCGAAGATCTTTGCGATCGGGGCTTCGCTCGTCGAGCTCGCCCTCGCGCTGCCGCTCTGGTCGCGGCTCGACCTTCATTCGGGGACCTTTCAGTTCACGGAGACGACGTCCTGGGTCCCGGCTCTCGGCATCACGTATTCCCTCGGTATGGACGGGATCTCGCTGCTCCTCGTCCTCCTGACCGTT
>QHVV01000102.1 GCA_003222385.1 Acidobacteriota bacterium | reverse complement strand
GATCCGGTCTTTCACGTCCTTCAGGCCGTAGTGGTCCTCGTCCAGGATCCGCGCGGCCGCCTGGACGTCGAGGTGCTCGTCGCTGCGCGCGTCCCAGGGCAGCTCCGCGATCGTCTCGAGGTAAGTGCGGATGACCTGCGACTCCATCGATTCCCGGCCGATGCGGGTCAGGCGCGCCCACTCGCGGTCGACCTCCTTGCGCCCTTCTTCGGAGAGATCGAGCGCGTCGAGCTTCGCCCGCAGCTCCTTCAACGACTCGTCGTCCGCGCCTTCTCCTTCGCCGAGTTCCTTCTGGATCGCCTTCATCTGCTCGCGCAGGTACATCTCCCGCTGCCGCCCGCCGAGCTCCTCCTTGACCTTCTCCTGGATGTCTTCCTGGGCCGAGAGGACGTCGATCTGCCGCTGGACATGGATCAGGACCCGGCGCAGCCGGTCCTCGACCGACAGGGTTTCCAGCAGCGCCTGCCGCTCGGCCGGCTGGATGTCGATGTAACCGGCCGCGAGGTCCGCGAGCCTTCCGGGCTCGTCGACTTCCGCGAGAATCTGGTTGACCGCCTCCTCCGGCAGCCCCATCTTCCGGCCCAGCTCCGCGGCACGCTCCCGCGCCTCCCGGTGGAGGGCGAGAAATGCAGGATCGGCCGGATCGAGAGGCTGCATCTCCTGCGCCGGCTGCACGGTCGCTTCGAGGTAGCCCTTCTTGTTGGCGGCGTAGCGCAGCGCGATCCCGCGGGCCTGTCCTTCGAGCAGGAGCCGGATTCCGCCGAGACCCCGCTGCACGGACGACAGCGTCGCGATCGTCCCGATCGTGAAGAGCTTCTCCGGAGCGACCTCGTCGCCGTCCTGGCGCTGGGCGACCGCGAAGACCCGCTTGTCGTACCCGTTCACGGCAGCGTCGATCGCTCGCAGGGTGCCGGCGCGGCCGGCGTTGATCGGAAGCCCGACTCCCGGGAAGAGAACCGAGTTGCGCATCGGGACGACCGGCAGATTGAGCGATTCCGTCATTCCATTTCCTTTCGCGAGGAGGATTTGCTTCCCGCCTCCAGTTCCATGAACATGAAAAATACGGGCCCATCCGACGTCGGGGTTCGGCTGCCGGTCCGGCCGACACTTTCGTGTCCCGAAAACGGCGCCGCAGCCTCCTCGCCGGGAGAGATCCCGCACCCCTTAGAACATCGGCGTATTCCTCGGGATTCCGACGCCTTCGCGACCCCGGACATCCCGGCAGCCGAGAGAATTAAAGCCGGGACCGAGCAAGCTCCTTCTGGTGACGAGGACAGAAATGCGTACCCTTGCGATCCGTCTCCGCCAGGTTGTTCGAGAACCACATGACGCAATGGGGATCGTCGCAGTGCGCGAGGCCGAACGTGTGCCCGAGCTCGTGGACCGCTTCCGTCGCCGCCCGCTTCCGAAAGAGCGCTCCGCGCAATCGGGCGAGAGAGAAGACGGCGACGCCCCGGCCCGAGTCTCCTTCCCCGAACACGAAATTGAGATTCGGGACGTAGAGGTCCACGTCGGCGACGCCCAGGAGACGCTCCCATTCCGGGCGCTTCGCGCGGGCGAGAGAGTCGAGGAGCGTTGTCGAGAGATATTGCCGGCGTGACGCGTTCCACGCCCGGGCCGGCAGCGGCACGGCGGGGGCGATCACGATCTCGCAGCCGAAGCTTTCGGAGAGGACAGGGACGAGCGCCGCGACTTCGGCGGCCGGAGCCTCTCCGACCGGCGCGACGGCGATGACCGCAGCCGGCTTGCGCGCGGTCGCGAGCAGAGCCATGCCGGCGATCATCGTCGCAAGCGAGGTCACCGGACTTTTCGATCCGCGAGGACGGGAACCTCGCGGCGGATCTCGGCCGTCAAGTGTCCGGGGATGACTCCCTGCGGCTGGCGACGGTTCCCACGCCGCGGACGAAGGACTTCTTTCGGCGTTGCGATCAGATCGAGAAGAAAATCGTGGTCCGTCACGGGCAGGTCCCGCTCCCGCAGCTGCAAGGAATGCACCGTCGTCGCGACGCGCGTCGAGTCATCGATCGCGCCAAACTCCCGTCCGATCGCGTACTCCAGGTCAGAAAATCCTCCTCCCTTTCCCACCCGCGCGCCGCCGCGATCGACGGCGACCGAACCGGCGACGACGAGGTCGATCCGCGGAAGGTCCCGCGGATGGACGGGTTTCCCGAACTTCGACGCTCCCGAGATCGTCGCGGCGGCGGGAAAGTCTTTCGACGGGATCCGGCCGGGATCGAGCCTCCAGAAGCACTTCTTCCGGCGCAGCCGCGGAACCGCCATGTAGACCGTCTTTCCCTCGCGGAGCGCCCGGAGACGAACCGGCCGCTGCGGCGCGTCCGGATTGAACTTGATCGCGCGGGCGCGGCGCCATTCCGCGGTCTCCGCGAGACGGTCGGCGGCTTTCGCCGCGCCGCGGAAGTTGGGAATCCGGCCGCGCGCGCCGGGAAAAAGAGCCTCGCCCGACTTTTCGAGAAGCGACCAGACCTTTTCGCGAATCCTTTGCTTCTCTGCTTCAATTCGCCTGTCCTTCACCATGGCCCGACATTCTCTGCGAGAAGCCCGTGCTCTGCTCCTCACCGGCGCCCCCGGCTCCGGGAAGACGACCATCGTGCGCCGCGTGGCTTCGGAGCTGTCCGGCGCGCGGCTCCGCGGCTTCACGACCGCGGAGATTCGAAAAGACGGCAATCGCGTCGGATTCCGGATCGAGACCTTCGACGGAGAGAGCGCGGTCCTCGCCCACGTGTCTCTCCGGTCGGAGCATCGCGTCGGGCGCTACGGCGTCGATGTCGCTTCGCTCGACCGGATCGTGGCGTCGGCCCTCTCGCCTTCGCGCGGCGACGTCACGATCGTCGACGAGATCGGGAAGATGGAGTGCCTGTCGGACCGCTTCGTCGAGGCGGTCCAGAAGCTGCTCGACGCGCGCCGGCTGGTGATCGCGACAGTAGGCCTCCGGGGCTCCTGCTTCATCGAGCGCGTCAAGCAGCGGCCGGACGTCGAGCTCTGGAGGTTGACCCGGGCCACGCGCGACAATCTTCCGGCCGAAGTAATCGCCTGGATCCGGCGGCGGCTCAAGGCCGGGAAGTGATCACCGCGGCGGACTCGTTGGCGCAGCCGATTCTGAGAATTTCGCGATCCGGTCGCGGATCTCGGCGGGAACGGGCACCGGCTCGAAATCTCGCTGCCGTACGCAGACGAGCACGTAGCGTCCGGTCGCGACGCGATCGGAGGGGTCCGTCTTGCGCCGCACCTCGAAATCGAGCTGGATCGACGTGCGACCGATCCGGCTGAAGTACGCCTCGACCACCAGGAGCTCGTCGAGCTTGACCGGCCGGTAGAAGTTGCACTCGACGCGCACCCGCGGCAGCCAGATCCCGAGAGATTCGAACAGGAAGCGGTAGTGGAGACCCGCCGAGCGGAGCAGCTCGGCCTCGGCCAGCGCAAAGAAGCGCAGATACGCCTGGTAGTTGATGATCCCCGCGGCGTCGATGTCCTCCCACCGGACGTACTCCTCGATCGAGTAGCGCGCCACTTCAGTTCTCGCGGGAAATCCGCTGGCGGAACCAGATTGCGAGCGCCTCGGCGTCGAGCTCGCCTCTCGCGACGGTCAGGGTGAGCTCCTCAAGCTCTTTTGACGTCATCTCGAGACGTTCCCCGTTCATTCTGAGAAAAACGATCGCGGCGTGCGCGCCGACCCGCTTGTTACCGTCGACATACGGATGGTTCATTACGAGCGAGTGCATCAAGGCTGCGGCTTTCGAAGCGAGGTCGGGATAGAGATCTTCGCCGCCGAAGGTCATCGCCGGACGCGCGAGTGCGGATTCCAGTCCCCCGCGGTCCCGCAGACCGCCGCTTCCTCCGTAGTGCCGGAGCTGGAGTGCGTGGAGCTCTTCGACCTGATCGATCGAGAGATAGAACGTCAACTACTTCGAGAGCTTCCGGAAAGCATCGTCGTACGTCCGGCGGACCTCCTCCGCCAGAGACCGGAAACGGCGCGTGACTTTTCCGTTCTCGTAGTACCGAATCCCCGGGCGGATCGTGACGGCCCCGCTCTGCGGATGGACCGAGACCTCGACTGCATGGCCTTTCTTCAGCTTGAACTCCTTGACGACCTCCGCCGGAAGCGTAACGGCCAGCGAGCTCCCGACCTGGACGATTTTTCGTTGCATAAGAACTAAATGCACAGGTTACCACCCGAGTGAGGTGCTCTGATGCTGACCCTCAATGTGGCAAGTGGAGACCTGACCCTCAGTGTGGCAAGTGGAGACCTGGCCCTCTACGCCACCGCAGCCGGACGGCAATCGGCGCACGGCTTGAAGCCGGCCGCCAGCGCCTCTCTCTGGGAGGAGAAGATCACGCGGTTTTCCCGGAGTAGGGAGTCGATCCCCCCGCACGTCGGGAAGCAGAAGTACCGGCCCGCCTCGTTGCCGAAGTAGCGGACTCCCGACGCCGCGAGCTTCTCGAGCGTCGCCGGCTGAGCGCCTTCGGCCTCGAGCAGCCGCCGCTTGTTCCGGGGACCGCCGAGCGAGTAATTGCCGAGGTGCCCGTCGGTGCGCACGACCCGGTGACACGGGATGAGCAGCGGAACCGGGTTCTTCGCGAGCGCCGATCCGGTCGCGCGGACCGCGTCGGGATGTCCGATCTCCCGGGCGATCCAGCTGTACGGCCGGACCTCGCCCGGCGGAATCTCGAGCGCCTTCCGAAGGACGGCGCGCTCGAACTCCGAGAGGTCGCGCAGATCGAACCGCAGGTTCGCGTCCTTGCCCCGGAGGCGTCCGGCGACGAGCGCCTTCACGTTCGCGGGAGGCCTCGTGCGGTCCGAAGCGATCGGGCGGCCGAACCGGCTCTCGAAAGCCTTCTCAAATTCCCGCGTCGAACGGGCACGCGAGACCATCGAGATCCCCGCCCGGCTGTGGGCGACGTAGATCTCGCCGACTGCGGAATCGATCCGCCAGTAGGTGTCTCCGAGCCCGACCTTTTGGAGCACCGCGGGAAGAAGAGAGCGCGGCGCGCGCTCCCGCGGGAGCTCCTTCAACGACCGGGCGATCTCGAGCGTCTCGTGGACGGAGGCGTTCATCGTTTTCTTCATGGTCTGGACCTCTCGGCGCGTCGCGAGTCCGTGATGGCGCGGCGCAGCAGGTTGACGGCGCGGTGGACGTTCGATTTCGCGGTTCCGAGCGGCTGTTTCAGGATCGCCGCGACCTCGTCGAGCGGGAGCCCCTCGACGTAGCGGAGCACGATCGCCGCGCGGTAGCGCTCGGGGAGCGTGGCGACGAGAGAGGCGATGTCCGCGCGCTCCCGGGATCGTTCGAGCCGCGAATCCGGCCGCTCCGATGGATCGTCCGGAGACTCCCACGCCCGCCGGGCGGCTTCCCCTTCGGTCCCTCCGTTGTCGATCGAGACGAGACGGGCGCGCTTGCCTCTGCGCTTGTTGCGCGCGACGTTCAGGGTGATCCGATAGAGCCAGGCCTGGAGCGACAGCGCGCGGATGCGTTCCGCCGGGTACTTCTTCAAAGCGCGGTAGGCGCGGACGAAGGAGTCCTGCGCCACTTCTTCCGCATCCTCGCGGCTACCGCAGAGGCGACGGGCGAAGGAAAAGAGGCGGTCCTGAAACGTCCGCACGAGGCTCTCGAACGCGGCGTCCAGGTCCTCGGCGAGGTCCTTCGCCAGGGATTCGGTCCGCTCCATCCCCGCGTCTCTTCCTTTCTCATGCGTCGCCGGCTTCACCAGCTGGAAGCCGCGCCAGCCGTCGATTCGGGTTGCGGAACCCTCGGTCATGCAGGTCGTGCTCATGAAACCCTCTCACCCGTAGAACACGGGCTCCGGGCGGAAGGTTGCAATTTCTCAGGCCGGAACGTATCCGAGCCGGGCTTCGATCGATCCGGCGATCCGGCTTGCGTGATGCCGGCTGTTCTCGATGAAGATGTGGCCGACCTCGGTCCCACCGAGGATCGCGCCGGCCAGGTAGAGACCGGGGACGTTCGATTCGAGCGTGTCGGAATCGTGAGCCGGCACCCTCAGTGGGCCTTCCAGGCGGATGCCGCAGCGCTCGAAGAGGGCGAAATCGGGCTGGTAGCCGATCAAGGGAAAAACCGCGTCCGCCCGCGGCGACTCCGGTCCGGCGGGCGACTCGACCCGGACGAAGTCCGCCGTGATCTCGAGGATCCGGGCCTGGAAGGTCGCCCGGATCGCTCCGGCGAGGATCCGGTTCTCGAGGTCCGGCTTGATCCAGTACTTCACCCGTTCGGAGATCGCGGGTCCGCGGACGAGGAGCGTCACCCGGGCGCCGTGCCGGTAGAGGTCGAGGGCCGCTTCGGAGGCGGAGTTCTTCCCGCCGATGACGACGACGTCGCGGTCGTGAAACGGATAGCCCGATGTGAAGCGCCGGTGGACGTGAGGCAGGTCCTCGCCCGGCACCCCGAGCCTCCGCGGGTTCCCGAAGAAACCGGTCGCGAGAATCGCGGCCGGTGCGCCGAACCGCCCCGCGCCGCGCCGGCCCGAGACGGAAACGTCGAAACCTCCGCCGGGCCGCGGCTCGATCGCGATGATCTCGGTCTCGGGAACCACCCGGACTCCGAACTTCTCGGCGACCGCGCGGTAATAGGCGAGCGTCTCCAGTCGGGTCGGATGGGCGTCGGGAACTCCGAACGGGACGCCGGCGATGTCGAGGAGATCGCGCGTCGAGAACCAGCGCATCTCCTCGGGGAAGTGGTAGATCGAGTCGAGGATGTGCCCCCGGTCGTAGCAGACGGCGGCGATGCCCCGCCGCCCGAGCTCGATCGCGCAGGCGATGCCGGTCGGCCCTGCGCCGACGATCGCGACCGGGTCCACGCTCCGATTCTAAGCGGTCAGGTTGTCGGGGTCAGGTCTGGGAGGGGTCAGGTCTCCACTTGCCACTTTGTCTTGCAAAGTGGCAAGACCAGTTCGGCTCGGCGAGAGCGCTAATGAATCGTGAAGACCTGACCCCGCTCTCCTAACGCTGGGTCCCCGCCGGACGGTCCTCTTCGATGCCGAAGAGCCGCGCGAAGAAGCCTTTTCGGACGTGGAGATTGTTGTGGACCTCGCGGACGCCCGGGCAGGCCTCGACGATGTCTTCCGCCAGGCGTTTCTGCTCGCGGGTCTCGACCTCGCCGTCGAGCGTGACTTCACACTTGCTGACCCGCACCTGGATGTCGCTCGCGTCGATCTCGCCGTGCTGCGAGAGCTCCTCGCTCACGTCCTCGTGAACGCGTTCGTCGGATCGCTGGTATCCCTTTGGACCCTTTCCGGTGAAGCGTCCGCGCGGAACGTCCGCGAGGTGGCTGGAGGTGCCGTATGCGTAGCCGTATCCGTACGGGAGCGCTTCGGTGTGCGCGCGCTCGGCCGTCCGGTACGTCGGCATCTCGTAGCCCTGGGCGCCGGGACTCCAGCCGTAGAGGTACCCGGAGCCCTGCCCGTAACCGCCTTCCGGCTGCCAGCCGAGCGAGCCCGGACCATAGGGGCTCTCGGTTCGGTACCGGCGGACCGCCTGAGGATGGAATTCGGTCACGCCGCGCGTTATCTCGTGCCGCCCGGACTCGTCGAAGCTCTGGCTCGGAGAGAAAGTCTCCGAGGTCTCTTCGTACCGCCGCTCGGAGCGCGGCGGATAGCGCTCGTCGTACTCGCGGCCGTAACCCCACGAGGTCTCGTCCGGCCAGCCGGTCGCATAGGCCCCGGAGGGATAGCGGTTGAAATCGCCGCGCCGATATTCCTCGTCGCGATTCCTGCGGCGCTCGCGATCGTCGTCATAAACCATAACGTCAAGCCTCCTTTCGAAGCGAACAAACAAATGCCGTTGCCGAGCTTCCCCTCGGGATGAGGAACACGGTGTGGAAAGTCGACGCTGGGAAAAGCTGCAACTTGTATGCCGCGGGGACAGGTCTCTGACCTGCACTCGCCGCAGTCCACTGCGCGAATTAGCCGAATGGCTGAGTTCAAATCCCCTGGATGTGGACTCCGCCCCCGCTCGTGTGAAGCCGCAAGAGCTCGCCGCCTGCCCCCAGGTTTCCGTGCAGCCGTCCTCGCGAAATTTCGCCGGAGACCGTGATCGGCAGATCGGCCTTGACGGAGTTGCCCGACGCTTCGATGCGCAGTCCGACCGAAGGATCGAGCGAGACCCGGATCCCGCCGCCGGAGGTCTCGAGCGTCCCGCCGCGAGCGTTTCCGCGAGCGAAAGCGGCTTCGATTCCACCACCCGACGTGTCCGCGTCGACGCGGCCGCCCGCCTCGTGGATGTGGATCCCACCGCCGGAACTGTGCGCCCGGATGTCGCCGGTCACTCGATCGAGCCGGACCGATCCTCCGCTCGTTTCGGCGCGGATGGGGCCGTCGATGTCGGTCCCGTCGATCCCTCCGCCGGACGTTTCGACATGGACCGTCCCGCGGATTTGCGCGAGCTCGATTCCGCCGCCGGACGTCTCGCCCTCGAGCTCGCCGGTCAGGTCCCGTGCTTCGATCGCGCCGCCGGACGTGTCGAGCTTCGCGCGCGAGCGGAGTCGGGCGATGCGGATTCCGCCGCCGGAGCTGTGAATATCGAGAGCCGTCTGCGCCGGCACCTGCACCTCGAAATGAACGTCGGCTCCCCGCCACTCGATCGTCGGAAAGATGTGACCGCCCCGGCGCCGGGCGGTCACCGAAACGGATCCCGGGTCTTCCCGGAACGTGAACCGCAGCAGGTCGTCGAGCTCCCGCCGTTTCGAGGTGATGACGAGCCTGGCCCCGGACGCGTCGGTGCCGGTCACCGTCACGCTTCCCATCTCGGTGTCCAGCGAAAAGCGCCCTCCCGGATCGAGCTTCAGGCTCTTCTCGATGCGGGACTCGGCCGGGAGCGAAACCGGCGCGAGCGCGAGGGTCGCGAGAAGCGGCAGGGCTCGACGGATTCGGCGGTTCATGAAACTCCTCCTGGCGCCGGGAGGGCGCTTTCTCTTTCTAACGCACCGGAGCGAGGAAGGTTCCGCGGGCGATCACGGGGCCTCGCGCCGGGGAGGCTGCTTCTTCGCTCCCGCCTCGGGCGGCGCTTTGATCTTCTCCAGCCGCTTCGCGTACGCCCGGGTGAACTCGGCGCCCAGGAGCACGATCAGGGACGTGAAGTAGACCCAGATCAGTAGGACGACGACGGACCCCGCCGCCCCGTACGCGGACGCGACGGCCGCCCGTCCGAGATAGAGCCCGATCGCCCACTTCCCGACCACGAAGAGGATCGCGGTCGCGACCGCGCCGTGCCAGACGTCCCGCCAGGGAATCCGGGCGTCCGGGAGGATCCGAAAGATCATCGCGAAGAGCAGCGTGAAGAGAAGAAACGAGGCGACGCCGTTCGCCCACTCGAGAGTGGCGACGTCCATCGAAAGGCGCTCGGCGACGAACGTCTGGACGGCCTCGACTCCCGCCGAGAGAACGAGAGAGACGAGCAGGAGAAACCCGAATCCGAGAACGAGCGCGAACGTGAGCACGCGCTTTCGGATGAAGTCGGTGAAGAAGTGTCCTTCCTTCGGCTTGACTTCCCAGATTCCGTTCAGCGACGCCTGGAGCTGCCCGAAAACCGCGGATGCTCCGATGACGAGAACGAAGACCGCCAGAACGCTCGCGAGAGGACCGGACGAGTCTTTCCGGGCCTTCTGGAGAACGGTCTGGACGAAGGTCGCCTCTTCGCGCCCCAGGAGTCCCTGGAACTGGCGGACGATGCGACCCCGGACCGCGTCTTCTCCGAACACGGATCCCGCGATCGAAATGATCACGATCAAGAGCGGAGCGAGAGAGAACACGGTGTAATACGCGAGCGCCGCGCTCTGGGCCATCGCGTCGTGGGCGAACCATTTCGAGACCGTCTCGACGGCGACTTGCCGCCATTCCCGGAGCCTCTTTCCCACGGCGCGATCTCCCGCAAAGGATGTGCCGCCGGCGGCGTAAACCGCGGGGCCCCCGTCGCGAACGCCCGCGGTCACCGCGGGCGTTTTTTTCGCAGAAAAGAGAAACCGTTCCCGCGATGCTACGATCGCTGAGGCCGTGTCGCGAGCGCCGAGGAAGCCATCCCGAATCGCTCTCGCGATTTCCGCCTCGCTCCTTCTCTCAGCGCTCCACTGCGCGCCCTCTGCGGTTCCACGCCGCGCCCGTCCGGAGCCTGCGGCGTCGCGCCGGGCCGTTCTCATTTCCTTCGACGGGGTCGCGGGCGTCCGCCTGGAAAAACTTCTCGTGGATCCGGGGAAACTTCCCGCCGGCGCGTTCCGACGGCTCGCCGCGCGAGGTTTTCACGCCGTGCGATCGATCCCTCCGACCCCGTCCCTGACCGCGGTCTCGCACATCACGCACGTCACCGGAGCGCTGCCCGAGGTCACGGGGATCGTGTCCAACCTGATGCGCGACTTCTCGCGCCCTTTTCCGCGGACGATTTCGGGATTCGACGCGCCGATCCGCGCCGAGACGCTCTGGCAGGCCGCCCGACGACAGGGTAAGCGCGTCGGGGTGATGCTCTACCCGGGCGCGGACGGCACGGCGCCCGAGCGGACGGCCGATTGGATGATGACGTGGCCGGGCGATCCGATCGCGCCGGGCCGGCTACGATTGGTCGCCGCAGCGGCCTGGCTTCCGGTCGAAGCATCCGAAGCTCCGCGGAGCTTCTCTCCGGCGCGCCGGACGATCCTGCCCTTCGCCGGAACGTCGCACTCCGTCCAGCTCGTCGCGCTCGACTCGACCGACGACGGCCGCGTCGACTACGACCGGCTGCTGATCCTGCCGGAGGCGGGAGCGCGCCGGGAGGCGCGCGTCGGGGATTGGTTCCCGGTGGAAGTCCCGGGCGAAGAAGGACGCACGGGTGCGTGGTGCAAGGTCCTCTCGCTCGCTTCGGATCTTTCCCGCGCCGAGATCTACGTGGGTCCGCTCTCGCGCTCGACCGGAGTCCCGAACGAGTGGGTCCGCGCTCTCGACGAGCAGGTCGGGTTCTGGCCGGGGGCGCCCGACGAGAAGTCGTTCGGCGCATCGAGCGGCCACCCCGAGGTCTTCCTCGAACAGACGGAGCGGCTCGTCGATTTCCTGACGCGCGCGGATCTCCTCGCGCTCTCCCGGCGGGACTGGGACCTCCTCCTGATCTACCAGCCGGAAGTGGACGAGACCTCGCACGAGTTCCTGCTGATCGACCCGAGACAGCCGCGCTTCACCCCCGAGCGATCCGCCCGCTTTCTGCGGCTCGTCGAGGAGACCTACGCGCTCGCCGACCGCTCGCTTTCCGCGATCGAGAAGGCTCTTCGACCAGAGGACTCCCTCTTCGTGACGTCGGACCACGGAATGACCGCCATCTGGGGGGAGATCTCGATCAACGAGATCCTTCGCGAGGCCGGTCTCGTCGAGCTCGACGCCGAGAAGAACGTCTCGCCATCCTCGCCGCTCGCCGGCGTGCCGGCGAGCGGGATCACGCACGTCTACGTGAATCCGGCGGGCGCGCCCGGGGCGCTCGACCGGGCGGAGCGGGTGCTGCGGGGTTTCCGGATCGACGGAGAGTCGCCGTTCGACCGGATCGTGCGGCGCGAGGATGCGGAGGAGCTGGGTCTGCGCGCGCCGGAGTCGGGCGACCTGATCGTCCTCGCGAAGCCCGGCTTTCTCTTCACGAAGAAGATCGAGGAAGGCGCGCCGGTCGGCGAACGGCGCGACTACGGCGGCCATGGCTACCGCAACGTGTATCCCGAGATCGACGCGACTTTCTTCGCCGCCGGCCCGGGGATTCCGCCGGCGAAGGCCGACTCGATCGGCTCGTGGGAAATCGCGGCTCGCGTCGCCCGGGCCCTGGGTATCGACCCGCCGCGGAATGCCGCGCGGTGAATTCGCGTCGGCCTTCTTCGAACTTACGGAGCGGCGGCGCCCGGGTTTAAGCGATCTCGTCCCCCGGCGCGGCTCGTTCGTCCGGCGGGCAAAACCGTTTCCGCTTCGCTGCGTCTTTCCTTTCCAGAGGTGCAAGATGCGCCGCTCCGTTCTTCTGGGTCTCGGGCTCGCCGCAGTCTGTTCCGCTCAGGAATCACCGCCCGTCGCGACCGCCATCCCCGGCCGGATCCGATCCACCCCTTTCCTGCTCCAGCCGCGGGACGGCTCGGCCCGCGTCTCCGCGGAGCTCGGCTGGCTCGCCGTTCCCGAGAATCACGCCCGCCCGTCGGGTCCCTCGATCGAGCTCGCGTTCCTGCGGATTCGAACCGCCGCGCCCCGGCCGGGAGCGCCGGTGGTCTGGCTCGCCGGCGGCCCGGGAGGCTCCGGCACCCACGACGCGGAAGGTCAGATCCTCCCGCTCTTCCTGGAGATCTCGCAGTTCGCCGACGTCATCGCCCTGGATCAACGGGGGATGGGACGCTCGCAGCCGCGACTGGATTGTCCGGGCCGGTTCGATCTCCCGCTCGATCAGCCCATGGAACGCGACCTGGTTCTCGCCGCTTTTCGGGAGCGCGCCGCCGAGTGCCGGGAGTTCTGGTCGCGGCGCGGCGTCGACCTGGCTTCCTACAACACGAATGAGAGCGCGCGCGACATCGAGGACCTGAGGAGAGCGCTCGGCGTCCCGAAGCTCGCTCTTCTGGCCGGGAGCTACGGAACGCATCTCGCGCTCGCGACGATCCGGCTCTTCGAGAGCTCCGTCGATCGCGCCGTGCTGTTCGGCGTTCAAGGCCCGGACCACATGGAACGGCTGCCCCGCGATTTTCAGGACGTGCTCACCCAGATCGACCAGCTCGTCAAACGGACTCCTCTCCTCGCGGAACGGATGCCGAGCTTTCTCGGGGCGGTCCAGATCGTCCTCAAGAAGCTCGAACGCGAGCCCGAGGGCGCCGAGGGCGTCGACCCGGCCACCGGCGAAAGGCGCATGGTGACGGTCGGGAAGTTCGACCTCCAGTGCTTCACCCGGAACCTGCTCGCTTCGCGC
The DNA here is from genome assembly GCA_003222385.1 of Acidobacteriota bacterium. Taxonomy (GTDB): domain Bacteria; phylum Acidobacteriota; class Thermoanaerobaculia; order UBA5066; family Gp7-AA6; genus Gp7-AA6. The sequence continues at coordinate 709 of QHVV01000102.1, read as the reverse complement.
GACCAGATCTCGCGGCTGCCCGGTCTCTATCTCGCGATGCTCCGGGGAGATTTCCAGGAGCTCGCCTCGAGCTCTCTGACCAGTCGCCACAGCTCGTCTCCTCCCGCGGTCGACTTCACGATGCGATGCTCGTCCGGCGCGTCACCCGCCCGCCGCGAGAAGGTTCGCGCCCAGCTGAGCGAGACTGTCCTCGGGATCGCCGCGGATTTCCCGATGCCCGACGTCTGCGACGCATGGGGAATCTCGCCGCTCGGCCCGGATTTCCGAGCCCCGATCTCTTCGAACGTGCCGGTGCTCTTCGTCAGCGGGACGCTCGACGCGCACACGCCGCCATCCAACGCGAAGGAGGTCCTCGCGGGATTTCCGAACGGCCGGAGCCTGCTGGTCGAGGGAGGGGCACACTGCCTGCTCGGTTTCAGTCTTCCGAAGGGTCGGAAGCTGGCGACCCGATTCCTGAAAGGGGACTCGGTCTCGACCGCGCGGCTCTCGACCCCCGCGTTCGGGTTCCTGATCCCGGGGATCGCGCGCGAGTCGGCGATCGCGGCGGAATTCGGTCGCGCGCTTCGGACGCCCCAAGGCTATCTGGGCTTCCCGCAATAAAGGGGACAGACTTATTTAACGAGTTCGCGCCGCGCAAACGGGGACAGGCTCAATCCACTGTCCTCATCGAGGCGCGGAAGTCACCTCTGCGAGCGCCGCGGCTCCTGCA
>QHVV01000101.1:15382-17340 GCA_003222385.1 Acidobacteriota bacterium | reverse complement strand
TCCAACGCTTTCGCCGTCCCGGCAACTCTCCTCGCGCTCTCGACGCTCGCCCCGGTGTCCGCCGCGCGCGGCGACGAAGAGAACCGCGCTCACGTGACGATCCGGGGGACGGGCAATAACGTCGCAATCGAGCGGAGCGAAGCGCGCATCCGAAAACCCTTTTCCGAGGCGGTCGCAATCGTTCCAAGCCTGCTCGACGAAGCGATTCGCATGAAGGCTCAGGGCGCGAGCGATGGCTCGGTCATCTCCTACCTCCGCGCGCACCAGACAGACCTTCCGACCATCATCGGCGCCGAGGACGTGAAACGGTTGAGAAAAGCGGGCGCCGGAAAGAGCGTGGTCGCTTATCTCACGACCCTGGCGGCCGTCGACATCGGCGTCACGGGTGAGGCTCCGGAAGCCGCCGTTTCCGCCCCGCCGATCCCGGCGACCGATCTGGAAGCTCCCTACGGCCTGTCCGGCTATCCCGTCTTCGGCGGATACGGAGCGCCTCGGCCGTCGCGTTTCTCCCGTCGCGGATTTCCGCACATGCGCCGGATGGGTTGGACTTCGCGACCACCTTTTCCCCACCGGCCGACCGGTTCGCGCGCCACGTTCTCGCGCCGCCTGCCGGGCGGATAGTAGGCAGAGACTCGGCGCGAGCCGGCTCGGGCGGCGCCGGTTTCCAGCGACCGCGTTAGGCGTTCTGGAGGCCGACTTCGAACGTCGCCGCGTAGCCTCGGCTGCTCCGGGAAACTGCCAGCATGAGCTGCGAGCCTCCGCGACGGAAGATCCCGTCCCCTGCGTTGCGCTGGTTCCGCTGGCCCTTCGCCGCGTAGGGCTGCCGGGCGTGAACCTCGTCGGTGAGCGCATCGTCGAAGTAGAGCTGGGACGTGAACTCGAACCCTGGCGTCGAGGACGGTGCGGATCGGATCTTGAAGTGCACGTGGACCGTGCGACCGTGATACCAGCCGGGATAGATCGTCGTAAAGCGCGCGATGCCGTCGCCATCGGTGACCTGGTATCCGCGGAGGAACTTCTTTCCCACGGTGTCGAAGTCGGGGTCCTGCACGTCCGAATAGATGCCCAGATGGTCGCAATGCCAGATGTCGACGACCGCGCCGGCCAACGGCGTGCAGGCCTGGCTCGAGATCCGGGAGACCTTGAAGGCCAGGTCGAACCGCGTTCCCGGTTTGACCGATCCGTCCGAGGGATCGGACCGGACATCCGAGCGGTTCAATGACTCGTCGACGAAGTACGGTCCCTCCGTCTGCTGCGGTCGCGCGACACAACCGGGCAGAACCCGGATGCTCGCGGCGGACACCGGCCACCCGATCCCCATGAGGACGCCGGGGATTCCCAGCAGACCGAGAACCTCCCGGCGTGTCAGGACGTGCCCGAGTGGTGTGTCGTCGTCTGGAATCGGATTCATCTTCTTCGGCCGGCCGGGCAAGTCTAATCTCGGAAGGACATGTTCAATTGCCGGCGCGACGGACCGAGTCGCGTCGGAGGGTGTTGGATTCCTCCCGCCCTACTCGACGCCCCTTTTCGACCGCGGACGACCCGCCCGGGAGTCGTTTTCCGCGCGATGTGCCGTCACGTCGACGAACACGTCGGCAACGAGCGGCAGCGCACTCCGGATCCTGCGATCGAGGTCGTCCATCGCCCTTGCGAGCTCTCCGACGTTCAAACTCGGTGACGGACGAATCTTGGCCGCGACCACCACTTCCTCGGGTCCCGTGTAGATCGCCCGAATCGACAGGACCCGCTGGATCGCCGGGTCCTTCTCGACGATCCCGACCAGCTTCTCGAGCAGCGGTTCCGGAAGCGACTTCCCGACCAGGAAATCCGCGAACGGACGGGCCAGCCCGAACGCCGTGACCGCGAGCAGCACCCCGATCGCGAGCGACGCCAGAGAGTCCGGGACGCTCGTTCCGAGGATCCGGGAGAGGAGTAGACCGCTTCCAGCGACGCAGAGA
>QHVV01000101.1:14915-15338 GCA_003222385.1 Acidobacteriota bacterium | reverse complement strand
CATACTCGGCCGCCTGGCGGCGCGCCTGCCGCATGCTCTGCAGCCAGGACACCCCGTCCGCGGCGAACGCGATCGCCAGAACGATCCACGCCGCGAGGCCGCCGGACACAGGGTGGCCTGTCCGGAGCTGTCGAATGGCCATGGCGATCGAGAGGCAGCCGCCGATCAGGAAGGACGCGATCGCGGCGAGGAAACCCCAGAGGAATCGCTCGCGTCCGTGGCCGAGCGGATGCGTCGCGTCCGCGGGTTGGCGGGCGCGGCGCAGCCCGACGGCCAGGAACACCTCGTTCACCGAGTCGGCGGCGGAGTGCGCGGCCTCGGCGAGCATGCCGGTGGATCCGGAGGCGAGCCCGGCAACCAGCTTCGCCGTCGCGATGACGACGTTGGCCAGAAACGCGATGACGAGAGTGCGGGTACTTTCGC
>QHVV01000101.1:14329-14894 GCA_003222385.1 Acidobacteriota bacterium | reverse complement strand
AGCCGTCGGGGAGCGGCGCTGGGGGAGGTATCGGGGCATGGTCAGCCTTCGCGCGGCGAAAAGCGAACGTTCGACTCCGGAAAGACCCGGATCCTCGACGCTAGAGCGCGGCCGACGCCATCTGCGTGCCGGCCACGCGCGCCCGGATCTTGGCGAACGCGGTGTCGCGGGAGGTCGAGGTGTCGTCTCCGAACGGGGAAAAGCCGCAGTCGTCCGTGGTGCCCAGGCGATCGGGCTCGATGAACCTCGCCGCTTCGAGCACGCGATCGCGGACCTGCTCGGCTGTCTCGATCCTCGGATCGATCGGGTCGATGACGCCGACGAAAATCCTCCGATTCCCGGTAGCGTGCCCGGCGAGGATCCGGAGCACCCGGGGTCGATCCTCCTCACTCGAAAGCTGGACGTAGAAATTCGCGACGTTCAACCGGAAGAGGCTCGGCAGCAGCTCGGCATAATCCACGTCCGCGCTATGCGTCGAGTCCTGGTCCCCGCCGGGGCACGTGTGGACACCCAGCCGCCGCCTCTCTTCTGCGGTAAACGGCGCGAGCACGCGGTTGTTCAGGTC
>QHVV01000101.1:0-14313 GCA_003222385.1 Acidobacteriota bacterium | reverse complement strand
CCAGCAGGTTCTTTGAAGGATCGAGCTTGACGGCGAGCCGGCCTTCCGTGAAGTCGATCTGCACGGTCGCGCCGGAATCGAGGCACCTGCGGATGTCGGTCTGCGCCTCGCGGACGAGGTCGTCGAGGAACGCCTCCCGCGTGTAGCCCGGAATGCCGCCCTGGGGGTAAAGGAGACTGAGAGCCGACGCCGAGATCACGGCCTGCTTCACCGGGGTCCGGGCGACTTCCTTCGCCGCGTCGAGATAGGTGGACGCGTACGTCGCGTATCGAAAAGGACCCCTGGTGAGAACGGGCAGTTGCCTCGTGTGGCCGTCCTCGAACGGGATCGTCACTCCGCCGGGTCCGAGATTCTCGGCGCCCTGGATGGGATAGGTCGCGAAGGAAGGCTTGCGCTGCTCGCCGTCGCTGATCACGGGCGAGCCTGTCTCCTCGAAACGCCGGACCGTGTCGCGGACGGCGGCGTCGAACAGAGACTCCATTCGATCCGACGAGATGCTTCCGGACGCGAAGGCCTTCATGCCTTCGATGAGCTCGGGAGGCCGCGGAATGCTGCCGATGGGTTCGGTCGGGAGCGGCATGGGCAGGAAGCTAGTCGAGTCGGCGGAGAGAGTCAACGCAACGCCGAAGCGCCGCGATTTTCTCGCGGCGGATCATCCGCGTCCCGCGGAGGTCAGAACCCGGGCGGTCGCTTCTCCGACACGCCGAACACCCGCTCCAGCGCCACGCCGGCGCTCCCGATCGTTCCCTCGTCGAATAGCCTGCCCACGAGAGTCACTCCGTGCGGCACGCGCCGCTTCGGGGAGAACGTCGGGAGCGGATGCGCGGGGTCCGGCGCCCAGTCGCTGCGAGCCTGACCGACCTCGACGAACCCGGCCGGCAGCGTGAGCGAGGGATGGCCGGTGAAGTTCGTGATGGTCAGGATCTCGTCGCGCAGGGCGGGGACGAGGAGCATGTCCACCTTTTCGAAGAGGCGGGCCATCTCCTGCGCGACCTTGCGTCGCAGGCGATCGGCCTGGACGAAGTCCACCGCCGAAAGAAAGCGCGACTGCCGGAACGTGTTCGGCCAGCCGTCAGGAACCTGCATCTTGAGCTCGTTCACGCGGCGCGACAGGGTCAGGTCTTCGAACGCGGCCGCCGCCTCGGCGAAAAGGATCGTGTTGAGAGACCCGTACGGCCAGTCCGGAAGGGAGACCTCCACCGGCGCCATCCCGAGCCGCCGGACGGTCTCGAGCGCCGCGCGGTCCACTTCCGTCGCCGGGCTTTCGTTCATCCACTTCGGGAAGAACCCGACTTTGAGACCCTTGACCGGCCCCTGCGCGTCGAAATCGAGCCGGCTCGACACGCTCGAGAGGTCTCCCGCGTCGGGGCCCGAGATCGCGGCGAGGACGAGGAACGTATCCTCGACACTGCGGGCCATGGGTCCGAGCTTGTCGAGCGACCAGCAGAGGGTCATCGCTCCGGTTCGCGCAACGCGTCCGAACGTCGGACGGAGACCTGTGACACCGCAGCGCATCGAGGGATCCACGATGCTCCCTTCGGTTTCGCTGCCGATCGCAAAGGCCACCAGCGCCGCGGCGGTCGCCGCCCCCGGCCCCGCGCTGCTCCCGCCGGACCCTTCTTCGACGAGCCAGGGGTTCATCGTCTGGCCGCCGAACCATACGTCGTTCAGAGCGAGAGCGCCCAGACTGAGCTTCGCGACGAGGACGGCGCCCGCCCCGTGAAGGCGCGCGACGACCGCGGCGTCGGCGTCGGGAACGCGGTCCCGGTACGGCTCGGCCCCGTAGGTCGTCCGGATGCCGCGGGTGTCGAGCAGATCCTTCGCCCCCCACGGGATGCCGTGGAGAGGGCCGCGATATTTTCCCGCCGCGATTTCCGCGTCCGCGCGCCTCGCCTGCTCGAGTGCCAGGTCGCGGGTCAGCGTGATGACGCACCTCAACTTCGGATCGAAGCGTTCGAGCCTCTCGAGGTAGATGCGCGTCAATCGGTCGGCGGTCAACGCGCGCGTTTCGATCCAGCGCGAAAGGTCTTTGAAGGCCGCGAAAGCGACGTCCTCGTCGCGCTTCGGCAGGGGTCGTCCTCCGGCCGTGCGCACGAACCGGTCGCGCGCCGGACCGGCGTGCGTCCCCGGAAGGACCGGATCCCACCGCGTGGCCGGCGCGAGCGCCGGTTCGAGAGGGACCTTGCGGGGACCTGTGCGGCGCTCCATCGTCGACGCCAGCGACTGGCGCCAGTTGAGTGCCGCCTGCGCGCGCTCGGCCGGAACGAGATCCACGCGCACCAGCTTCTCCGCTTCGGTAAACGTCGCGGCGGTCACCTCGGGGCCGACGGGCGGCGCCGTCCCGAATGCGGGAGGGGTTCCCGCGACCGGCGTCACGGTGGGGTCGGGGGGAGACGCGCCGGCGATCGCGCCGGCGGCGGCGGCGGCCCCGACGATTCCGGCGGCGGTTTGGGTCAGGAACTCCCGGCGTGATTCGACCATCGCTTCCCTCCCTGGAAAATGGCACGATCCTAGCCCGACCGCCCGGCGCGGCTCCCGACCGCTCCACCGCCGGCGCCGATAGAGTTCGCGAAAACACCGCAAGCCGTGAATCGCTTTCTTCCGACGATCGTGTTTCTCGCGTCCGCCGCGGCGGTCTGCGGCCAGGGTCTCGCCGAAGAAAAGCCGCGGGAGAGCCCGCCGCCCATTCAGGACAACAGCTTTCTCATGGAAGAGGCCTACAACCAGGAGGAGGGCGTCGTGCAGCACATCAACGCCTTCCAGCGGATGCGCGGGGGCGAGTGGCTCGCGACCTTCACGCAGGAGTGGCCGGTACCGAAGCAGACGCATCAGCTGAGCTACACGATTCCTTACCAGCGGATCGCCGGCGACTCGGCTGCGCGCTCGGGCCTGGGAGACATCGGCTTGAACTACCGCTATCAGCTCGCCGGAAGCGGCGAGACGCGGTTCGCCTGCGCTCCGCGCCTGACGCTGCTCCTTCCGACCGGAGACGAGAAGAAAGGGCTCGGATCGGGTGGTCTCGGCTTCCAGGTCAATGTCGCCATGAGCGAGGTCCTGTCGCCGCGGTGGGTCACCCACACGAACGTCGGCGGGACGTACACCGGAGCGGCGAAGAACGAGCGGGGAGAGGAAGCCGTGACCCGGAGCGTCAACGCCGGTCAGAGCCTCATCTGGACGCTCCGACCGGACTTCAACGTCCTGATCGAGGCGGTCTGGACCCGGTCACAATCGGTCGTCGGTCTCGGAAAGTCCGGGTCGCAAGATTCTTTCCTCGTGAGTCCCGGCATCCGATGGGCATACAACTTTTCGAGCCGGCTCCAGGTCGTTCCCGGGATCGCGTTCCCGATCGGAGTCGGTCCGAGCCGCGGCGAGCGCGGGATCTTTCTCTATCTCTCCTTCGAGCACCCGATGTGGAATGCTTCGTCGCAGTAGATCGAGTCGCGCCTCGAAAGAGAGGAGAGACATGAAGATCGCCCGAGCCGTTCTCGCGGTCGCATCCCTCGCGCTCGCTGCGACCGCGGCGGCCGCGGAAGCTCCGAAAAAGACCGCCGCGCCCGAGAAGAAAACGGCGGAGTCGGCGCCGGCGCCACAGAAGAGCGACGAGGAGACGACGGGGCCGCAGCGCGGCTTCAAGTTCCGCAACCTCGGGCCGGCCGCCGGTGGCGGGCGGATCACCGCGATCGCGGGCATTCCCGGCAACCCCAACGTGATCTACATCGGCTCGGCGTCCGGCGGCGTCTGGAAGACGACGGACGGCGGCGTCTCTTTCAAGCCGATCTTCGACAAATATCCCCCCTCGATCGGAGCCATTGCGGTCGCCCCTTCCAATCCGAGCCTCGTCTGGGTCGGCACCGGCGAGGCGAATCCGCGCAACAACGTGATCGACGGGCACGGGGTCTACTTCTCTTCCGACGCCGGCGCGAGCTGGCGCGCGATGGGTCTCGCCGACGCCGGCCAGATCTCGCGCATCCTGATCGATCCGGGCGATCCGAACACGATCTACGTCGCGGCGCTCGGCAACGTCTGGAAGTCCAACTCGGAGCGCGGAGTGTTCCGGACCACCGACGGCGGCGCGACCTGGAAGAAGGTCCTGTTCGTGGACGCCGACACGGGCGCCTCCGACCTCGCGATGCAGCCGGGCAACTCCCGTGTGCTGATCGCGGGAACTTGGCAGTTCCGGAGGTTCCCATGGGAGTTCGTCGGCGGCGGACCCGGAAGCGGGCTCTGGAAGTCCACGGACGGCGGAACGACTTGGAAAAGGCTGGAGAAGGACATGCCGGAAGGGCCGCTCGGCCGGATCTCGCTCGCGATCGCACCCACGAACGGCAACCACGTCTACGCCCTCATTCACGCGCGAAAGGGGATCCTCTTCGAGTCGAAGGACCTGGGCGAGAAGTGGGAAAAGCTCTCGGACACGCGCCTCGTCAACGTGCGGCCCTGGTACTTCTCGGTGATCGCGGTCTCGCCGGCGGACGAGAACAAGATCTACTTCGGCTCCTTCAACCTCGTCACGTCGATCGACGCGGGCAAGACCTTTCAGACCAACAACCGCAAGATCCATCCGGACTACCACGCGCTATGGATCGATCCGAAGGACCCGGACCGGATCCTCCAGGGAAACGACGGCTTCGCGCTCCAGTCGACCGACGCCGGCAGGACGTGGCGCGGCTTCGAGAACCTGCCTCTCGGCCAGTTCTACCAGGTCGCCGTGGGGTCGGACGCGCCGTACACGATCTGCGGAGGACTACAGGACAACAACGGCTGGTGCGGCGCTTCGAACTCGCTCGCGCGTGGCGGCGTGTCCGGCGCCGACTGGTTCGCCGTCGTCGGCGGCGACGGCGAGTGGATCGTCCCCGCGCCGTCGGACCCGACCGTCGTCTACGGCGACTCGCAGAACGGCAACATCTCCCGCTTCGACCGTCGCACGAAGCTCTCCCGCAACATCCGGCCGTATCTCTCGGGAGCGGGAGACGCGCCTCCGGCGGACCTCAGATACCGATTCAACTGGACGTCTCCGATCGCGGTCTCGGCGACCGACGCGAACGAGGTGTACGTGGGCGGGAACGTCGTTTTCAAGTCGACGGACGGAGGCCTGCGGTGGACCGCCGCCAGCCCCGACCTGACCCGCAACGACAAGGCGAAACAGAAGGCGTCGGGCGGGCCGGTCAACCTGGACCTCTCGGGAGCCGAGACGTACGACACGCTTCTCTCGATCGCCATCTCGCCGGTCGATCCGAAGGTGACGTGGGCGGGCTCCGACGACGGCCTCGTTCAGGTGACGCGGGACGGAGGGAAGAGCTGGAAGAACGTGTCTCCGCGAGGCGCTCCCGATTGGGCGCGCGTCTATCAGATCGATCCCTCCCCCTTCGACGCCGGGACCGCTCACCTGGTGTACGACGCGCACATGCTCGGAGACCGCCGGCCCCACGTGTACCGGACCACGGATTTCGGAGCCACGTGGGCCGCGATCGCGAAGGGCCTCCCGGAAGACGGCACGGCCTACGTGGTCCGGGAGGACCCCAACAGGCGGGGCTTCCTCGTCGTCGGAACCGACAACGGGCTCGATTACTCGACCGACTCCGGCGGGGCCTGGAAGAAGCTGCCGGTCGACTTTCCCAGGGTCCCGGTCTGGGACGTCAAGTTCGTCAAGGATTCTCACGACCTCGTCGTCGGCTCTCACGGCCGGGGCGTGTGGATCTTCGACGACATCACCCCGATCGAGGAACTCGACGCGACGGTCGAAGGGAAGGATCTCCATCTCTTTTCGATTCCGAGGGCGTTGCTCTGGCAGACCTGGAATCGCGGAGGTCTGGGCGTCGCGGAATGGGTCGCGCCGAATCCGCCTCCGGGCGCGGTCATCGATTACTTTCTGAAGCGCAAGATCGAGCAGACCGAGGAGCAGAAGAAGCAGAAGCGCGATCCGGTGAAGATCACCCTTCGGGACGCGAAAGGAAATCTCGTCGCCACCGAATACGGTCCGGCCGCGCAGGGGATCAACCGACACGTGTGGCAGCTGCGCTACGAGGGGCCGAAGAAGATCACCTTCGGTCGGGAGCCGCCGCCCTCCGAGTTCTTCGACCCGAATCGAGGCCCCGACGTCGTACCGGGCGTCTACAAGGTCACGGTGTCCGCGGCGGGCCGGACGGAGACCCGGGAGGTCTCGGTCGGTCCGGATCCGCGCTGGCCGGCCGATCCCGAAGCCCTGCGCGCCCGCGCGCGAGCCGGAATCCAGGGGCGCAATACCGCGTCCGCGATCAACGAGATGCTGAACCGGCTGGACGGATGGGAGACGCAGCTGACCGGGCTCCCGAAAGTCGTCGGCGCCGGAGAGGGCGCCGAGACCGCGGACACGAAGAAATACGACGCGGCGCTCCAGGCCGCGCGGGATCTGAACAAGAAGGTCAAGGAGCTGAAGGACAGGGTCTACAACCGCGACGTCCAGCGCGACACGCCCTCGGACAGTCTGCACTTTCACTCCGATCTCCAGAGCCGGGCGACGCGCCTCTCGACCCTGGCGGGAGCCTACGGTGAGGCTCCGCGCGAGGTGGCTCGAGAGGAGCTCGGGGCGGTCCGCAAGGAATCGGAAAGGTATCTCGAGCGCTTTAACGCGCTCCTGTCCGCGGACGTCCCTGCTTACAACAAGCTCGCGGCGGAAGAGGGAGTTCCGACGCTCTTCGTGGGAGATCCGATCCGGATGGAAGAACCGGGCATCTAGTCCCGGCGATTTACCGCTCGGGAGATAGCATCCGCCGGACCTCCTCCGACATCCGGTCCGTCAGCTCCCAGCGGATCAACGCCGCCGGTACGAGGCCGGCGGCATCGAACTCCTCCATGAAGCGCTTGAGATTGAACTTCTCTCCGAGCTGCTGTCTCCGCTCGCCGAGGAGCTTCTCGATCTCGATCTTCCCGATGATGTAGCTCGTCCCGTATCCCGGCTGCTGCAGGTAGAGGTGCTGCTCCTCCCGGACGAGGTTCCCGTCGAGGCGAAGCCACCCGCGGGGCGTGTTGGCCGAGGCGAACTCCGCGGCCTGCTCGAGCGTCCACTCGTTGCTGTGCATTTTCAGGTCCCCGAGCGCCCGCGCCGCCCGCTCGGCGAGCGCGATGGAGAAGAGCTCGCGCGTCCGCGGCCGGGCGTCGAACATCCCGGCCTGCGTCATCAGCTCTTCCCACCCGGTCGCGTGCCCCTCGGTGCGCGTATCGAAAATGTTGTAGAGGAGCGCTCCCCGCCGGATCGGGCTCGCGTTGGGGTCGTGGACCATCCTCCCCTTGTCGAACCAGTGATAGGCGTGCGTGCGCATGAGCTCGGGATCGCGGTAGTCGAGCTCCGAGAAGAACTCGCGAGGGCCGGGGCGGAAGGTTCCGATCTTCGCGCGCAGCGCCGGGTCCATGTAGTCCCGGATCTCCAGGATGTCGTGGTCCCGGAGATAGGCGATGTACTCCGTGACGGCGGCGCCGAAGCGCCGGTCGTACTCCTCCGCGCTCGCGATCGGGACCTGCGGCGGGAGCTTCGCGTTCCGCGTCTCTTCCATGGCCAGCTGCGCGTGGGCGCGCGCCAGCTCGCGCTCCATGATCGTCACTTCGTCGCGCCAGGTGTAAGGCGCGAGCTGCACGTTCTTCAGGTACCAGTCGTAGTTTTCGACGCCGACTCCCGATGGTCCCTTCCGCGATGCCGCCTGGGAGCCGAGCCACGCCACAAAGTCGTCGGTGGCGGTCTTCGCCCTCTCGACGTCCGCGCGGAGGCTTCCGGACGCGTCGGTCAGCTTCGAAGCCAGCTGCGCCAGGTCGGCGCTCTGCTGGCGGATGCTCTTCGTACCATACGTCCAGAGGTCCGTGCCCTTTCCCACGAGGTTCGTCTTCGCCTGCGCGAGAAGCTTCGGAATCGTCCGGATCCCCGAGGCCAGCCGGGCGGCGGCGCCTTCGGAAGAGAGAGGAAACGTGTACGTCCACAGGTCGATCCCGCCGGACGCGAACGGACCCTCGCGCGCCGGCTGGTCGCTCTCGTCGGTGTAGAGCGTGACGTAGAAGGCGGGGTTGCGCGCCCACGGCTTCAAGACGCGGTGGTCGAAGTCGAGGCCGTTCATTTCCGCGCGCACGACGTGGTAATCGACCTGTCGGCCGATGGGCCAGCTGCCCGGATCGATCGCGGCCAGGCGACGCTGCCACTCGGCGAGCGCCCTGTGCTGCGCGGCCATGGCGGGCGCGCTGTAGTCCGGCACGCCGTCGACGAGCTTCGGCTTCTGGAAGGATCTCCATCCGGCAAACAGCGAGACCAGGTCTTCGTAACGGATGCTCCGGGCAGGTCCGCCCGAAGCGTCGCGGACGTCCGCTCCGGAGAACGCGGCGGCGAGCAGACAGGCGGTCGTCATGGCGCGAAATGGGAGAAACATCTTCGAATCTTAAATCCGACCTCGTCTTGCCCCGCCGGGGACCTCGTGAAATGCTCGGAAGCGTGAGCCGAGGGGCAAGTCGCAGCGCGGCCGGATTCCTCTCTCTCGTTCTCGTCGCTTGGGCCTCAGGCGGCTGCCGCCGGGAGACGCCGGCGGCCAACGAATCCGGGCTGAGCGCAAAAAAGCCGGTGACGCTCATCCTCGGCGGCTACACGACCCCGCGCGAGGTCTACGGAAAGGCGATCCTCCCGGCCTTCCAGAAGGAGTGGCAGGGCACGAGCGGGCAGCGGGTGCAGTTTCGCGAGTCCTACCAGGGCAGCAGCGCGCAGGCCCGGGCGATCGTCGGAGGCTTCGAGGCGGACGTCGCCGTCCTTTCGCTCGAAGGAGACATCGACAAGATCGCCCAGGCCGGCCTGATCACGCACGACTGGAAGGCGGCGCCGCACGGGGGGATGGTGAGCACCTCGATCGTGGTCCTGGCCGTCCGTCCGGGCAACCCGAAGAAGATCCTCGACTGGCCGGACCTGACCCGCCCTGGTCTGAACGTCCTGACGCCGGACCCGAAAACGTCGGGCGGTGCGCAGTGGAACATCAACGCGATGTACGGCGCCGCGCTCAAGGGATTCGCCGGAGTCCGGAAGGACGACCGCGCCGCCGCGAAGGATTTTTTGAAACGCGTGTTCCGCAACGTCTCCATCATGGACAAGGGCGCTCGAGAGTCGATCACGACCTTCGAGAAGGGGATCGGCGACGTCGCGATCACCTACGAGAACGAGATCCTGATCGGCCGGCAGGCCGGCCAGAAGTACGACTACGTCGTTCCGCGGTCGACCATCCTGATCGAGAATCCCGTCGCTCTCGTGGACCGGTACGTCGATCAGCACGGCGTCCGCGCCGCGGCTGAGGCGTTCGTGACGTTCCTCCACGGCCCGCAGGCGCAAAGCCTCTACGCGCGTTACGGCCTGCGCCCCGTCGAGGAATCGGTCGCGAAGGAGAACGCCTCGAAGCTGCCGGCCGTCCAGGACCTCTGGAAAATCGATTACCTGGGCGGCTGGAAGAAAGCTTCGCAGGACCTGTACGGTCCCGAAGGCGCCTTCACGCAGGTCTTCTCGGAGCTCGGCTCGAAGCGATGAGCGCGGCGCGGCCGCGGCGGGCGGAGCCCCTCCGGCGGCCATGGGGACTCTGGGGACTCCGGGGCGCCGTGCTCACCTATCTCGCCCTCATGATCGCGGTGCCGCTGCTCGCGGTCATCGAACGTGGCTTCTCCGCGGGTCTGCGGGCATTCTGGCGGGAGCTCGCGAACCCGATCGCGTTCGACGCCTTGAAGCTCACGGTCGCGGCGGCCGCGATCACCGCCGCGGTCAACCTCGTGCTCGGAACGCTCACCGCTTACGTGCTCGCGCGCTACCGGTTTCCGGGAAGGGGCGTCTTCGACAGCCTGGTGGACATGCCGTTCGCGATTCCGACGCTCGTCACCGGAGTCATGCTGGTCGTCCTCTACGGCCCCTCCGGCGCGCTCGGGAGCTGGTTCCATGCGAAGGGCATCTCGATCATCTTCGCCCGGCCGGGCATCGTGCTCGCGCTCCTCTTCGTGACCTACCCTTTCGTGATCCGCTCGGTGCAGCCGGTTCTGCTGGAGGCGGAACGCTACGAGGAGGAAGCGGCGTTCACGCTCGGCGCGAACCGTTGGACGAACTTCCGGCGCATCGTGCTGCCGGCGATCCTTCCGGCGGCCGGCTCCGGCGCGCTCCTCTCCTTCGCGCGCGCGCTCGGGGAGTTCGGCTCGATCGTCGTGGTGGCGGGCAACATTCCGAGGCGGACTCTGACGTCGCCGGTGTACGTCTTCGGAGAAGTCGAAGCGCACAACGAGCGCGGAGCGAGCGCGATGTCCGTGGTCCTGCTGGCCCTTTCGTTCGGGCTGCTGCTGCTCCTCGACTGGCGGCAGCGGCGCCGTGCGGAGGTCCTGGGTGGCTGAGACGGCGCGGTCGCTCGACGGCGAAGTCGCCTCCGGGATCGCGGAGACCGGGGCGGAGGGGCGCGCGCGGCCGCGGCCCGGCGAGTGGGTCGTTGTCGGGATCGCGCTGGCCTACGCGATACTGCTCCTTTTCGCTCCGCTCGCCGCGCTCGCCCGGGGAGCGCTGTCGCGCGGGGTTCGCGCCTTCTTCGACGCCCTCTCGACTCCGGATGCCCTGTCCGCCATCAAGCTCACCTTTCTCCTCGCGCTCGGGGCGACCGCGATCAACACGGTATTCGGCGTCGCCGCCGCGTGGCTGCTCGTTCGAGATCGCCGGTTCCCCGGCAGGCGGTTCGTCAATGGGATGGTGGATCTGCCCTTCGCCGTCTCGCCGGTCATCGCCGGTTTCATGCTGATCGTTCTCTTCGGCCGCACCGGCTGGCTCGCGCCGCTCGCGCGCGCGGCCGGCGTCAAGGTCCTCTTCGCCTTCCCCGGAATGTTGATCGCGACGACGTTCATCTCGCTCCCGTTCGTCATCCGGGAGATCATGCCGCTCCTCGGCGAGATCGGCGAAGAGGAGGAGAACGCCGCCTATACCCTGGGCGCGGGACGCTGGCGCGCTTTCTGGAGCGTGACGCTTCCGGGGATCCGCTCCGGCCTCGAATACGGAGTCCTCCTCACCTTCGCGCGGGCGGTGGGAGAGGTCGGCGCGGTCCTGGTGGTGAGCGGCTCGATCGTCGGATTGACCGAGACCGCGACCCTCTTCATCTTCCGCGCGCTCGACGAGCGCAACGCGGTCGCGGGCTACGCGATGGCCATGCTGCTCGCCCTGTCCTCGTTCGTGCTCCTGACGGCGATGGAATGGATCCGGCGCCGGGCGCGAAGCCGGTGAGGAAGCGGTGAGCATCGTCCTCACCGATCTCGTCAAGAGATACGCCGGCGAGGCCGTCGTGGACAACGTTTCGCTCGAGGTGCGGGACGGAGAGTTCTTCGTTCTGCTGGGAGAGAGCGGGAGCGGCAAAAGCACGATTCTCCGGATGATTGCGGGACTCGCCGTCCCCGACGAAGGCTCGATCGTTCTCAATGGCCGCGACGTCACGCGCCTCCCGCCGCAGAATCGCAACACGGGTTTCGTTTTCCAGAACTACTCCCTCTTCCGGCACATGACCGTCGCCGAAAACGTGGAGTTCGGCCTGCGCGTCCACAAGGTGCCGCGGGCCGAGCGCGCGGCGAAACGAGACGACCTTCTCGCGCTCGTCGGCCTGGCGGGTTTCGGACGGCGCTATCCCCGGCAGCTCTCCGGCGGCCAGCAGCAGCGCGTCGCGGTGGCCCGTGCGCTCGCTTTTTCTCCGTCGGTCCTGCTGCTCGACGAACCGTTCGGCGCGCTCGACGTCAAGATCCGCGGCCAGCTCCGGCGCGCGCTGCGAAGGATCCAGAAGAGTATGAAGATCACCACGATTCTCGTCACGCACGATCAGGAAGAGGCCTTCGAGCTCGCCGACCGGATCGGCGTGATCGAGCGGGGGCATCTCCTCGAGGTGGCCGCTCCTGCCGAGCTCTACCGGGCGCCGAAAAGCGAGCTCGTGGCGAGCTTCGTCGGAGACGCGAACCTCGTGGCGACTCCGAGCGCGGGGGGAAAGATTTCGATTGGCGAGCTCGAGATCCCGCTTCCCGACGAGGCGGGAGCGCGGGAGCGAGCGGGCTCGTGGGCCGTGCTGTTCCGGCCGGAAGACCTGGTCGCGGCCGCGTCCCGGGAGGCCCTCGCGGCGCCGGTGCTCGGAGAGGGCACCGTCGAGGACATTCGCGAGAAGGGCGCTTCGAGGCAGCTCCTGGTTCGATTGGACCCGCTCACGGGAGTATGGCCGCTGAAGCGCGAGTACGGCGAGGCGGGCCTCGCGCTGCTCGTTCTGCTTCCGTCGGAGCGCGAGGCTTCCGTGCCCGCGATCGGCCAGAAGACCTGGGTGGGAGCGCGCGATTACCACCTGCTGCCGCGCCTCCCGTGGCGGCTGCTCCTGCTCGTGGACGACACGGCGCGCTCCGCGTACGCCGCCGCTCTCTGCGAGAAGGTGGCGGTAACGGCCGGCGCGCGCCTGACGGTCCTCGGCGGAGCCGGCCAGGAGACTTCCCCGCCCGTCGTGAAGCTCCGTGAGTCGCTGCCGGCATCCGATCTCCGGATCTCGCTGGCGGAGGGCGGTCTCACCCAGCGGGCGCTCGCGGAGCTCGAGCGGGTCGGGTACGACCTCGTCTTCCTGCCCGGAGCGTTCGGGTCGGAGCAGGAACGTCTCCGGGGCGGCCGAAAAGGGAAAGCCGACGAGCGGGTGGAAAGCGGCGAGATCGCGGTGCAGTGTCCGGTACCCATGCTCGTCGCACAGGGCGAGCCGCGCGAGACCCGCCGCGTGCTGCTCTGCACGGCGGCGGGAGAGCCGGGCAAGCTGGACGTCCTCCTGGGCGCGCAGCTCGCGCGCAGCCTCGGCGCCCGGGTCACGCTCCTCCACGTGGAGCACGCGGATCCGCGTTGGGGCCCGCCTCCGGAAGAAGGGCCGGGCGAGACGACTGCAACGCGAAGGGCACGCGCCTGGATCGAACGGCATCTCGAGCAGGGCCTGCGGACGTTGAGGGGCCAGGGGGTCGTCGCGGAGAGCCGGATCCGTTACGGGGAGCCGCTTTCGGAGATCCTCGCCGAGGTCACCGAGGGGGATCACGACATGATCGTCGTCGGGGCGCACCGGGAGCGGACCTACCTGGACGCTCCGGAACGCGACCTCGTCGCGGGTCTGGTCCATCGGGCCGACCGCCCCGTCCTGATCGTGAAAGGCAAAGTCGAGCGCTGACCGGAATCGATCAGGCTCGACGGCGTCGGGTGGGGCGCCGCCCGCCTTGCTCGATCGCGGGACGAATCTTGGTCGCCCACATTCGAGCGCATCGTTCTCCGGCAAACTGGAAAATCGTGCGGCTGACTCGTCCCAGGGAGGCCGAGATCTTCTTGCGCAGCAGACCGCGGGCGCGCAGCAGGCGCGTCTTGACGACGTCTTCGGACAGATGCAGGACTTCGGCAGTTTCGGCGGTGCTCATCCCTTCGACTTCCCGCATCACAAAGACGGCCCGATAGAGTTCCGGAAGCGTGTCGATCGCGGCCTCCAGCACCGTCTTCATCTCCTGGACGAAGGTGCGACTTTCCGGATCGGGGTCGGTGCTGGGCAGTTCCCGGGAGTCACTCGGTGCGGCCGCATCTCGGCGTTTGCCGATGCGACTCCTGGTCCGGCGCACACGAGCCCGAGCTTCGTAGACCGCAATCTTGGTCAGCCAGGTCGAGAACTTTGCCCGGCCTCCGAACTGATTCAGATGCTTGTATGCGCGCAGAAAGCTCTCCTGGACGACATCCGAAGCCTCGTCGTCGTTGCCCAGGATTCCGCGCGCCGCTCGATAGAGGCGCTGGCTGTGGCGATGAACGACAGTTTCGAAGAGGCCGATCTCGCCATCGAGGACTCAACGTGGGGGCCCGGAAAGTACGATGCGGAGCTCGATCAGGACGGGAAGGGATTCCGCCCCGACGGCAAGTCAGCGGCGACCTTGATACCGGCCGCCTATGGACTCGCGGGCGTCAACCTTCACACGTACAACGGCTGGGGCTCCGTGACCTATTGGAATGCATACGTCGCCAACACGCAGATGCACGGCAAAGGAACCTTCTTCGACCCACGGATTCAGAACAACCCGGACCAGTTCCCGGTCGGCTCGAAGATGAGCCTTGGGAACCTGCGAAGCACTCCGGACCTCGTCACTTCGAAGCTGGCTGCGTTGCACTACTACCAGCTGTCGATCCCCGCGCCGAAGCCGAAGAAAGACTCATACGACCAATTGACGGCAGGCCGGGGTAAGCTCCTGTTCGAAGGGCGCGCTCGCTGCGCGACGTGTCACGTTGCGCCGCTCTTCACCGAGCCAGGATGGTCGATGCACACAGCCGAGGAGATC
>QHVV01000100.1 GCA_003222385.1 Acidobacteriota bacterium | reverse complement strand
CCTGCTCGATGCGGCCGCCCAGCGGGCAGTCCAACAGTGGCGATATCGCCCGGCGACACTGAACGGGCGCGCGGTCCGCGTCTATCTGACGGTAACCGTGACTTTCAACCTGCACTAGGATGGGCCGGGAGTCGACCGGAGAAAGAACTAGAGAAGGAGCGTTTTCATGAGTTTCGATCCAGTAGAGCTCTGGCACACGATGACGCCGCTCGCCAAAGGCGTCGCCGTGCTTCTCATCATCATGTCGGTCTATTCCCTGACGGTGGCGATCGAGCGCTGGATCTTCTTCAGCAAGGCGAAGAAGCAGTCGCTCGCTTTCGCCAAGCTGGTGACGCTGCATCTGAAGCAGGACAAGCTTCAGGAGGCCATCGACTCCTCCAAGAAGTACAAGCAGAGCCACCTGGCGCGGGTCGTCTCGGCGGGGCTGTACGAGTTTCAGCACGACGTCACGAGCGGCAGCGCGAACATCCAGGGGCACGACCCGATCGAAGCGGCGGAGCGGGCGATCGAGCGGGAAGCCCTGATGACGACCGCGGACATGCGGAAGGGCCTCTCCGGTCTCGCGACCATCGGCACGACCGCGCCGTTCATCGGCCTCTTCGGAACGGTCATCGGAATAATCAACGCGTTCCGCGGAATGGCCATGACCGGATCCGGCGGTATCGCCGCGGTTTCCACCGGCATCGCGGAGGCGCTCGTGACGACGGCCCTCGGTCTCTTCGTCGCCATCCCGGCGGTGTGGCTCTTCAACATCTTCACCAACAAAATCGAGCGCTTCCAGGTCGAGATGTCCAACTCGGCCTCCGAGCTCATCGATTACTTCATCAAGCGGCGCGGAGCGGGCGTCAATCTCTCCGTGCGCGCGTCCTAGGTTTCGGGCTCTAGGTCCAAGGAGGATCCGCCATGGGCATGGGAGGGGGCGGCGGCAGCCGGCACTCGGTTCAGAGTGACATCAACGTCACTCCGCTCGTCGACGTCTGCCTGGTGCTTCTGATCATCTTCATGGTCGTCACCCCGCTCCTCCAGAAGGGGATCCCGATCCAGCTCCCCACCACGGACAACCCCGGGAAGAAGCCGGAGAACGAGAAGCAGAAGCTCATCACGATCGAGTGGGCGACTCCGCCCAAGTACTACATCGGCTCGAAGTGGTTCCCGAAGGAGGATTTCCAGAAGGAGCTCGACGAGCTGTTCCAGCGCTCGCCCGCGACCGAGCTCGTCATCAAGGCAGACCAGCGGTTGAAGTACGGGGACGTCAAGGAAGTCATGAAGATGACGAAAGAGGCGGGCTTCCAGGACGTCGGCCTGATCACGGACAAGAGGACGACCGGCACCGCGGCCAAGAAGACCGCGGGCTAGCCCGGCTCGACGACCGAGGAGAATCTTTCATGGCAATGGCGGGGGTCGGCGGGGCGCCCGGCGCCTACAAGAGCGACATCAACATCACGCCGCTCGTCGACGTCGTCCTCGTGCTGCTCATCATCTTCATGGTCATCACCCCGCTTCTCCAGATGGGGTACGACGTGAAGGTTCCTCCCAAGGCGACGGTCGATACCCCCCCGCCCTCGCTCGATCAGCTGATCGTTTCGGTCACGGCCCAGAACAAGATCTACCTGAACAAGGAGCAGCTCGACGCGCAATCGCTCGCGCTGCGCCTTTCCGAGATCCTGAGAAATCGCCGCGACAAGACCGTCTTCTTCTCCGCGGACGACGCGGCGACGTACGGCGACGTCGCTCACGTGATGGACATCGTCCACACCGCTGGCGCAAAGAGCGTCGGGATCGTTCTGGAGACCGTTCCCATCGAAGGCGTGAGCGCGACGCCTCCGGCTCCGGCACCCGCCCCGGCCGCGGCTCCCGCCCGGTAAGTATCAGGCTCCGCGACAACTGATATCCTGCGCGCCCCGAACGGGGGTGACGCTCGCTGCCGCGAGGTCCTCCGGGGTCCCGAGGTCGAAAAAGAGGAGTTGGAATGTCACACGATCTCGCCTTGCCCTTGATCTTCGTCTTCTCGGTCGGATCGCTCTTCGTGGCCGGCTACCTGATCTCGTGGGTTCTGAAGAAGGACACGGGCACTCCGGCCATGCGGGAGATCTCGAACGCGATCAAGGAAGGCGCGGAAGCGTTCCTGCGCCGGCAGAACACGACGATTCTCTTCCTCGCCGCGATGCTCGCGGCGTTGATTTTCGTGCTGTATGGTTTCGTCCGCTCGCATCACGACTTCGATCCCGTGCCGAGCGCGCTCCGGCTGGCCTTTTGGACGACCCTCTCGTTCCTGTTGGGTGCGGCCTGTTCGGTCGTCGCGGGCTACATCGGAATGTGGATCTCGATCCGGTCCAACATCCGGACCGCGGCGGCCGCGCGGACGTCATTGAACGACGCCCTCCGGATCGCGCTGCGGGGCGGCGCGGTTTCGGGCCTTTTCGTCGTCGCGATGTCGCTGTTCGGGGTCGGAGGCCTCTACTGGCTCGTCAGCCGGTTCACGGCGGTCCCGCAACCCCAGATTCCGCTGCTCATCGTCGGATACGGCTTCGGGGCCTCTTTCGTCGCCCTGTTCGCCCAGTTGGGCGGCGGGATCTACACGAAGGCCGCCGACGTCGGCGCAGACCTGGTCGGCAAGGTCGAGGCGGGGATTCCGGAGGACGATCCTCGGAACCCGGCCGTGATTGCGGACCTCGTCGGAGACAACGTCGGAGACTGCGCCGGCCGCGGCGCGGACCTCTTCGAGTCCACGGCCGCGGAGAACATCGGCGCGATGATCCTCGGCGCGACTCTGGCGGCGGCATCCGAGCGCGCCGGCATGGGATTCGCGGCAGGAATCGTGGGGGTCATGCTGTTCCCGCTCGTCGCGAGAGCGTTCGGACTTCTCGCGTCGATCGCCGGAATCTTCTTCGTCCGCACGCGCGAGGACCGCGACCCGATGCAGGCCTTGAACCGCGGATACTACGTGGCGGCGACGCTCGCGATCGCGGGCTTCTTCCTGGCGACCCGATGGCTCCTCTTCAACCGCTCGGCCCCCGACGCGTGGTGGAAGTTCTTCCTCTGCGGAATCATCGGGGTACTGACCTCCGTCGCCTTCGTCTACATCACCCAGTACTACACGGAGTATCGCTACCGGCCGGTTCGCGAAATCGCCAACGCCCGTCGCGGTCGGCTTCGAGTGCACTCTGCTGCCGGTCGTGACGATCTCGCTCGCGATCCTGGCTTCGTTCAAGATCGGCGCTTCGGCGCTGCCCGGCGGAGGGCTTTTTGGGACCGCGGTCGCGACCATGGGAATGCTCGGGACTGCCGCTTACATCCTCGCGATGGACACGTTCGGGCCGATCACCGACAACGCCGGGGGCATCGTCGAGATGTCGCGCCAGCCCGAGGAGATCCGGCGGAAGACCGACCGGCTGGACGCCGTCGGAAACACGACGAAGGCGCTGACGAAAGGTTACGCGATCGGTTCGGCCGCGCTCGCCGCGTTCCTCCTCTTCTCGGCGTACCTCGACGAGCTCAAAAACTACGGCTCGCCGCTCGCGGCCGTCAACATCGCGAAGCCCGAGGTGTTCATCGGGGGTCTCTTCGGCGCGATGCTCGTGTTCTTCTTTTCGGGGCTGGCGATCCGCGCGGTCGGTAAGGCCGCAGGCGTCGTCATCCAGGACGTCCGCGACCAGTTCCGCGCGCGGCCCGGCATCATGCAGGGCACCGAGAAGCCGGACTACGGCCGGACGGTCGACATCGTCACCCGCGGCGCGCTGAAGGCGATGATCGCTCCGGGTCTCGTCGCGGTGGGAACGCCGATCGGCGTGGGACTCTTTTTCCGACTCTTCCACGTGGGCGCGGAAGCCGTCGCCGCGCTTCTCATGGTCGGTACGATCGCGGGTATCGTCGTCGCGACGATGTTGAACAACGCCGGCGGCGCCTGGGACAACGCGAAGAAGTACATCGAGACCGGCGCGCTCGGCGGCAAGGGGTCGCCGACGCACAAGGCGGCGGTCGTCGGAGACACGGTGGGCGACCCGTTCAAAGACACGGCCGGGCCGTCCCTGCACGTCCTGATCAAGCTGCTCGCGACGATCACGCTCGTTCTGGCGCCGCTCTTCATCTGACCGTCGCGTCCGCTCGCTCGCGCCGCGAATAGGACGTCACACGAAGCGGCAGAGCACCTCGTTGGAGACCAGGAATCCGTGCTCGGTGAAGCGGAGACGACCCTCCTCTTGCGTCAGGACGCCTCCGGCGCGCCAGTCGGCGTAGTCGCCGGGCAGCCGGGGATCGCCCTGTTGCCCAATCCAGCTCTCGACTTCCGCCGCCGGAATTCCTCGCGAGAGCCGCAGACCGAGGACGATCCGCTCGCGAGTCGCCTCCCCGTCGCTCACCGGCCGGTCGAGCGCAAGCGGGCGTCTTCCGTCTCGGATCGACATCAGGTAGGCGGAAAGCGCCGAGACGTTCGCGCGTCTTCGTTCGCGCCAGAGCTCGTGGGCGGAGACTCCCAGGCCGAGTGTCGGCGCGCGCGTCCAGTACTTGACGTTGTGCCGCGCCTCCCGGCCGGGTCGAGCCCAGTTCGAGATCTCGTAGTGCGTAAAACCGCGCGCGGCCAGGGTCTCCCCCGCCTCCAGCCAGGCGTCCGCCTGCTCGTCGTCGGACAGGTATCGCTCCGGGTGTGCGCGCCGATCGTCTTCGATTGCGCGCGACTTCTCCGTCTCGAGCAGGTAGATCGAGAGGTGATCCACGCCGGCCGCGCAGACTCCTTCGACGTTTCCCCGGAAGGCATGGGCGCTCTGTCCGGGGAGGCCGAGGATCAGGTCCGCGGAGATCGAGAGCCCGGCTCCGGCGAGCCGGTCGAGGGCGCGGAGCGCGCCCGCCGCGTCGTGGCGGCGTCCGACCGCGGAGAGCTCGGCGTCCTGAAGCGATTGCACCCCCAGGGAAACCCGGCGGATCCCGGCGCGGATCCAGACGTCCCGGAGCTGCACCGTCACGTCTTCCGGGTTCGCCTCGAGCGTCACCTCCGAGTCGTCCTCGAAGAGAAAAGACCCGCGCAACCCGGCGAGGAGTCGACCGAGCTCGTCGGACGGAACGAGCGATGGAGTCCCGCCCCCGAGATAGAGAGAGTCGAAGCGGGACCCGCCGGCCTCGGGCGCGAGCAACGCCGCCTCGCGGACGAGCGCGTCGAGATACTCGCCGCGGCTCGAGTCGTCCGTCGAGACGACGAAGGCGCAGTAACCGCACCGGGACCGGCAGTACGGAAGATGCACGTAGAGTCCGGCGGAGGCCGTCATCTCGTTCGAACCGCGCGGAAGGCCGCCTCTGCCTCAGCGGTCAGCGCGCCGAAGGGAAAAACCTTCGCGAAGTTGCCCTCACGCACGACCGGCGCGAGGTCCCGTCCGGACTCGTCGATCCAGCGCGCGGCGGCGTGCAGGAGCGCGGCGCGATGCTCGTCCTCTTCGAGCTCCTGCGCCCGCTCCTCGAGGCGCGCGGCCGCGGCCGAGTTGTCGGGCGGCTCACCCGCCCCGACGGGCCGCCGTGGCAGCACGGCCAGACCGAGGCGCGCGGCTTGCGTCCGGAAGAGACGGAGACCTTCCTTGATCGAGGCCGGCCAGTCCGAATGGTGGATTTTCTCGAAGAAGCGGTCGGCCGCGGCTGGCTCGAAGCGGGCGCGAGCTTCGACGAGGATGCGCCGCGCGTCTCCGTCATCCGAGACCGGGACGGGCGCCGCGAAAACGGCGCCGGCGGCCGAAAGACGAGAGAGATACTTCTCGAGAAGCTCCGGCTCGTCGGTCCAGCCCGGTACGATCGGGAACAGGCCGCCCGCCGGGATCCCGGCTTCCAGAGCTTTTTCGAACGCCCTCTCGAACATGGAATCGAGCGCCTCTTCTCCGCCGGCTCCCGGGTCCGGCGTCCACGCGAAGAGCGCGACGAAAGCGCGCTGCGGCGAAGACGACGGCAACCCGACCGGGTCGAGAAGGTAGACCGCCCGGCCCGACCTCGCGGCTCCTTCAGCGGCGGCGACGTGCGCCCCGCGGATCTCCTCGACCGGCGAGGCCGGCCCGACGAGGACCGGCCCGGCGGGACAGCGCGCGAACGCCCGCTCCCACGCAGCCGGATCGGCGGGGCCGACGGCGACCCGACCCGACGGGCGCCGCTCGGCGAGTCGGCGCTCGAGCGGATCGAACCGGAAGGGCGTCCCTCCCACCTCCCCCGAGTAGGGCACGGCGTGCGCCGCGATCCGGCGGCCGCCCACTTCGGACTCCCGGGGCCGCACCAGCGCTTTCGCCTCTTCGTACTCGATCACGACCGGCTCTCCCGGGCGCTCCGACCGTACCTCGACAGCAGATCGACCTCGAAGTTCACGTGGTCGCCCGGTCCGTTCGCGGCGAGCGTGGTCCGGCGGCGTGTTTCCGGGATGACCGCGACGTCGAAGTCCCGTGCGCGCCGTCGGGCCACGGTCAGGCTCACTCCGTCTAAGGCGACCGATCCCTTGGAGACGACGTGTCGCCCGAGCCCGCGGGGGATCGAGAACCGGTACACCCACGATCCCGACGCCTCTTCGATCGCGAGGATTTTTGAGACCGCGTCGACGTGTCCCAGCACGAAATGGCCGGAAACGCGGCCGCGCCATTCGAGCGCCCGCTCGAGGTTCACGGAGTCGCCGGCTCTTCTCTCGCCGAGCGTCGTCACCCGGAGCGTTTCGGCCGAGAGGTCGGCCGCGAGTCGGCGGCCCTTCTCGATCGCGGTCACGCAAACCCCCGCGACCGCGACACTCTCACCGCGGCGGAACGAGCCGTAGCCCGGAGGAGGAAGCACAACGAGCCGCACCGACCTTCCGCGCCGTCGTTCGAGCGAAACGACTCGGCCGACTCCGGCGACGATCCCGGTGAACATCGCACCAGAGTGTATCGGCGCGCGCTCCCGGCTACTTCGGCCGCCGCGGCCGCGGGCGGACCCGCTCCACCCGTGCCGTCACCAGCCAGTCGTCTCCCAGGCGCTCGTGCTCCACGTCGACGACGCGGGGGGTCTGTCCGAGCGGGAACCCGCCGCCGCCGACTCCTCCCGGGGCACCGCTTCCCCCGAGTACGCGCGGCGCGAAGAAGACCGCGACCCGATCCACGAGCTTCGCTGCGAAGAACGTCCACAGAGTATCGGCGCCACCCTCGACCAGGACACTCGTGATCTCCTCACCGGCGAGCCGTGCCAGGATTTTGGGAAGGTCAATCCGTCCGCGCTCCCCCGGCAGGCTCCAGACTTCGATTCCCCGGGCCGCGAGCCGCCGGACGCGGGGGTCCTTTTCGGGCCGCGCGGTCACGACGAGCGCGCCTTCCGGCCGCCGGAAAACTCGGGCGGACGGGGACACCCGCAGCCTTCCGTCGAGCACGATGCGGCGGTGCGGTCGCCGGCCCGCCTGGCCCAGCCGCCGCGTGAGCTGCGGATCGTCGGCGAGGACGGTGCCGGAACCCACGAGCACGGCGTCGAACTCTTCGCGCAGAAGCAGGGCCCGGAGTCGGGCCGCCTCTCCCGTGATCCAGCGGCTCTCGCCGGACGTCGCCGCGGTCTTGCCGTCCAGCGTCGCGGCCCACTTCGCCAGGACGAAGGGGCGCCTCTCCCGGATCCAGGTCCGGAATTTCTCGTTCTGCGACTCGGCCCGGCGACGGAGGGCCGGGCCGGCCTCGATGACCTGGATCCCGGCGCGTCGGAGCTCCCGGATGCCGCGGCCGGACACGGCGGGGTTCGGATCGCGCGCCGCCACGAACACGCGCGCGATGCCGGCTTCGACGATCGCCGGAACGCAGGGAGGAGTGCGCCCGAAGTGCACGCAGGGCTCGAGCGAGACGTGGAGGTCGGCGCCCGGCGCCCGCGACCCGGCGCGTGCGAGCGCCGCCGGTTCCGCGTGCGGGCCTCCGGCGCGCCGGTGCCACGCCTCGGCGAGCACGCGGCGGCCGCGCGCGATGACCGCTCCCACCATCGGGTTCGGAGACACCGTGTAGCGGCCGCGCTCCGCGAGCTCGATCGCGCGGGAAAGGAGGTCGTCGTCGCCGCGGCTCTTCAAACCGCCGCGCCGCGGAAGGCCTCGTCGCCGGCGCCGTCTTCGAGGAGCGCCTTTGCGTACTCGGCCGGATCGAAGGGCACCAGGTCGTCGACCGCTTCGCCGACGCCGACGAACACGACGGGGAGGGCGAGCTCCCGGTAGATCGCGAGAACGATGCCGCCGCGCGCGCTGCCGTCGAGCTTCGTGAGCACGACGCCGGTCGCGCCGGCGGCCTCGACGAACCGGCGGGCCTGCTCGAGGCCGTTCATTCCGGTGGTCGCGTCGAGAACGAGAAGGACCTGGTGGGGCGCCCCGGATACCTCGCGCGCCGCGATGCGGCGCATTTTCGCGAGCTCCTCCATGAGGTTCTTCTTCGTGTGGAGGCGTCCGGCCGTGTCGACGAAAAGCTTCTTCGTCCCGCGCGCTTTCGCCGCGGCGAGCGCGTCGAAGAGGACGGCGGAAGGGTCCGCGCCCTCCCGGTGCCGCACGATCGGAACCTCGAGCCGGTCGGCCCAGACCTCGAGCTGCTCGATCGCTCCGGCGCGAAACGTGTCGGCCGCCGCCAGGAGAACCGGCCGGCCGGCCGCGATCTCGCGCGCCGCGAGCTTCGCCGTGGTCGTCGTCTTGCCCGAGCCGTTGACTCCCACGAGGAAGATCACTTCGAGCGGGACGTCGGGAACGGCAGCCGGCCTGGGCGCGCGGGAGATGATGGCTTCGATCTCCTCGACGAGCACGCGCTTCAGCTCTGCCAGGTCGGCCCCCGACGAGGAGCCGCCGCGCCGCCGCATGGCGTCGGCGAGCGCGCCGGCCGTCTCGGCGCCGACGTCCGCCTCCAGAAGCACCTCCTCGAGCGACTCGAGAACCGTTTCGTCGAACCCGAAGCCTTTTTTGACCGCGTCGCCCAACTTCTCCAAGATTTCCGTATGGGTCATGAAGAGCCCCCGGCGGACCTTGGAGAAGAAGGCGGACTTCCCGGTCATCGCCGGGATTCTCTAACGGTTCGGCCTTAGGTCAGGATCCCTCGCGCTTCGGCGCGGCGGAATCCGAGTCGAGCAGCAGGCGCGCCTTCGCGCCGAGCTCGCCTGCCGGATCGAGCTCGATCGTGCGCTCGAGATAGCGGCGGCCCAGAGCCGTCTTTTTCAAAGTGACGAGCACCAGTCCGAGTCGCAGGTGCGCCTCGGCATTGCGTGGCTCCAAGCGGATTGCCCCCAGATAGTCCTCCGCGGCCGGCTCGAGCGCTCCGCGCGCCTCCCGCGCGATGCCGCGGCCGATCAGCGCCGACGACGATTTGGGATTGCGGGAAAGCGCCTCCGAGAACGCGTCCTCGGCGGCGGTGAAATCCTTCTGGCGCTGCTTCAACCGGCCGCGATTGATCGCGGCGTCCAGACGATCTTCCGGAGAAGGCGAGCTCTCCCCCGCTCGAAAGTCGGCTTCCGCGTCCTTGAAGCGACCGAGCTCAAGACACGCCATCCCGCGATGGATCCGGTAGAGCGTCCTCCCCGAATCGAGCTCGACGGCGCGATCGAACGAGGAAAAGGCGTCCTTGAAACGTCCCTGCATCAGCAGAGCGACACCGAGCCCGTCATGAACCTCGGGGTTCTTCGAATCGTTCGGGAGGGCCTCGCGGTACGCCTTTTCCGCTTCGGCGGCCCTTCCCTCCCGGAGAAGCACGGCCGCCATCCGCTCGTTCAGAAGCACTTCGGCGGAGCCCGTCTTCTTGCTTCCCGACGCGCAGCCGGCGGCGAGAACGGTGAGAAGCGCCGCTGCGATGAAGAAGAGCCGGCGCGGGCTTTTCGTCAACCCGCTTCCACGCGCCGCAGCGGAGCGGGAGGCTCGGCCGGCGCCTCTTCCCTCGCGATCGGCACCAGCTCTCCCTTGTCGTAGGAGCGGATCAGCGCGTCGACCACGGACGGATCGAAGCGGTTGCCGGCGAGGTCCCGCAGCCGCTGGAAGACGAAGCGGATGTCCATGGCCCTCTGATAGGGACGCGTCGTCGTCATCGCGTCGAACGTGTCGGCAACCGAGACGATGCGCGCCTGGAGCGGGATGCCCTCGCCGCTCAACCCCTCGGGGTATCCGCCCCCCTCCCAACGCTCGTGGTGGTGCTTCATTCCGGGGATGACGTCCTTGAGCTGCGGGATGGCCTCCATGATCGCGGCGCCCTTGACCGGATGGCTCTTCATGATCTCGAACTCTTCCTCGGTGAGCGCCGTCGGTTTGCGCAGGATGCGGTCGTCGATTCCGATCTTCCCGACATCGTGAAGCAAAGCGGAAAGACGGACGCGCCGGACGTCCTCGGACGAGAGCCCCATCTCGCGCGCGACGAGCGACGAGTATCGCGCGACCCGTTCGGAATGGCCCCGGGTGTACGGGTCTTTCGCGTCGATCGCCGCGGCGAGGGCGCGGATCGAGTTGATGAAGAGCTCGTGGTTCTCTCGCGCTGCGCGTTTCAGGTTCTCGATCGCGTCGCGAATCGACTCGCTCATCCGGTTGAAGTTCTCCGAAAGGTCGGCGAGCTCCGCGGTCCCCGCGACCTCGACGTTGACGCCGTACTGGCCTTCGCTGACGGCCCGAGTCGACCGCGCGAGCTGGGTGATCGGCCGCGAAAGGCGCCGCGCCGACAAGAGTCCGAGCAGGAGCGCGCCCGCGAGCGCCGCCGCGCTCCAGATCAACGTGTCCTTGATCATCCCGTCGACCGAAGCGAACGCCGCATCGAGATCGCGTTCCAGGAGCACTCCCCACTCCGGGCGTCCCACCGGCGCGATCGAGGCGAGCACGCTCCTTCCGGGCTGCGTTTCCGACCGTGTCACCCTTCCCGGAAAGCGCTCGAAATCCGCGACGAGGGACGAGGACGACCGTCCCGGCCCGCTTCGGGTGAGCGGGAAAAGAACCCGACCGTTCCGATCGACCAGCGTCGCGCGAACGTCGCGCCGCGCTTCGTCGTTGAACTCACGCCGGATCGGCTGCCAGGACACGAGCGCCTCCACGACGCCGATCAATCCGTCCTCGTCGGAGACCGGCTCCGCGAGGACCGAGACGGCCCCGATCGGCGGAGCGTCGAACGGGTCGCCCGAGTAGAACGCGCCGTCCCGCGCGGACTCGAAAGCCCGCCGGAACTCGAACTCCACCGCCATGGGAAGAGTGGCCGGACCCGCAAAGCTTCCGATTCCCTTGTGGTTCACGCCGCGCAGCGCCAGAAGCGGGGTCTCGCCTTTGAGCGCCGTCCGCAGGATCTCCGGGCCGTTCTTGGACGTGAACGGGTTCTCGCCGGTGAGCTCGCGCGACAGGCGGACCGAGTTGGCGGCGTTGTTCAACTCCTCGCGCGCGGACGCGTGATACGCCGCGATGCGATCGGCGAGCGCCGACGAGGAGCGCGTCAGATATTTCTCCTCGAGGACTTCGAGGGCCCGGCGGTTGCGCCGGATGAGCGCCGCGTCCGATACGAGGAGCGGCACGAGCGACGCGAGGATGAGCGCGCCCGAGAGGAGAACGAAGAGGCGGAGCCGCCGCCTGCCGAGCTTCGGTTTCAAGTCTGCGGCCCATTATAGCCGCGGCTGTCCGACTTAGGTCGGATTCGACCGGGTCTGCAGAGCCGGCGGCAGGCGCGCATGCGCCGCCGCGGCGAGCCACTCCGCCTCGGGAACGTTTTCCTCCACGCGGGCGCGGCCGATCTCCTCGAGAAGGACTCCGGCGAGCCCGCTCGCCGACCTCTTCTTGTCCCGGGAGAGAAGAGGACGCAGGACCTCGGCCGAGCGGACTGGCTCCGGAAACGGGCCGAGCCGGGCCAGGACTTCGCGGACCCGCGCCGCCTCGTCTTCCGAGAGCCCGGCTCGATCCCGCGAAATCGTCAGCGCGGCCGAGATGCCCCACGCGACGGCTTCGCCGTGGCGGAGCTCGCGGTAGCCCCCCGCCGCTTCGAACGCGTGGCCCAGGGTGTGACCGAAGTTGAGCAGACGCCGCTCTCCGCTCTCCTTCGGATCCGAAGACACGATGTCCGCCTTGATCCGGACGGCGTCGGAGACGAGCTCGAGCAGCGCTTCTTCGTCGCGGCTCCGGATCGCGGGCAGGAGCGTCTCGGCGCGGGCGGATGCCTTCGCGTTCCGGATCCAGACCCCCTTGAACGCCTCGACGAGCCCGCTCCGATAGTCGCGATCGGAGAGCGTCGCCGCCGCCGAAGGGTCGACCACGATCGAGCGGGGGAAGTGGAACGCGCCGAGCAGGTTCTTTCCGAGGCGATGATCGACTCCGGTCTTGCCTCCGATCGCCGCGTCGGCCATTCCCGCGACGGTGGTCGGGACCGCATTCCACGCCACCCCGCGAAGGAGGATCGCCGCGGCGAACCCGACCAGGTCGGTCACGACGCCGCCGCCGACCGCGACGAACGCGTCGTCACGTCGCACGCCCTTCTCGAGAGCGCGGTCCGCGATCTCCGAGACCGCGTCGAGCGTCTTCTCCTGCTCCGAGTCTTCGATCTCCACGTCGAGAATCAGCGAAGACGCGAGGACCGGCCGCAGCCGGTCCGTGGCCGGACGCGCTGACCGGGAGGAGACGAGAAGGAACCGACCGGAGGGAGAGACGAGCCGATCCGCTGCCTGTTCCAGCAGCCCGCGGCCGAGCCAGATCACGCTCTCGTCCTCGCCGACCCGGAGCGCGACCCGCTCGACGGTCACGAGTCGGATCGGCGAACCGGCGAGATCGCGAGCTCCTCCAGCTGCGAAGGCTGGACCGACGAGGGCGAACCGGTCATGAGGCACGTGCCCGAGGTGGTCTTCGGAAACGCGATGACGTCGCGCAACGAGCCCGCGCCCGCGGCGATCATGCAGATCCGGTCGAGGCCGAGGGCGATGCCGCCGTGGGGCGGCGCGCCGTACTTGAGGGCATCGAGCAGGAATCCGAAACGCTCGCGGCCTTCGGCTTCGGAGATCCCGAGAGCCCGGAAGACCCGCTCCTGGACGTCGGCACGGTGAATCCGGATCGAGCCGGAGCCCAGCTCTTCGCCGTCCATGACGACGTCGTATGCGCGGGCGCGGACTCGACCCGGCTCCGACTCGAGGAAGTCCAGGTCTTCCCCGCGCGGCGAGGTGAACGGGTGGTTCATGGGAAACCACGCGTTCGTCTGGTCGTCCCGGCCGAAGAGCGGAAACTCGGTCACCCAGCAGAACGCGTGCTTCGCGGGATCGAGGGCGCCTGTCTCCCGCGCCGCGGCCCCGCGGAGCGCCGCGAGCGCGGCGGAAGCGACCCCGGACCGGTCCGCGATCGCCAGGAGCAGATCGCCGTCACCGACCTGCGCCGCCTCGAGAATCCGCTCGAGGGCCGCGTCTCCGAGCGTCTTCTTCGCGGGAGAGGTCGTTTCGCCTCCCGAACGCTTCGCCCAGACCAGGCCCGCGGCGCCGTGCGACTTTGCAAGCTCGCTCCAGTCGTCGAGCTTCTTCCGGGAGACGGCCGCTCCGGCCGGCACGCGCAGGCCGCGGACCTCACCGCCCGTTGAAATCGCCTTCTCGAACGGGGCGAACCCGCCGCCCGAAGCGGACGCCGTCAGGGAAACGAGCGGCAACTCGTACCGCAGGTCCGGCCGGTCCGTTCCGTACCGTTCCATCGCCTCCGCGTACGCCAATCGCGGAAACGGCGCGACCGCCTCGATTCCGGCGGCGCCGAAGGCCGCGGCCAGCACGGCCTCGACGACCCCGAAGACGTCGTCCTCGCCGGCGAAAGACATCTCGATGTCGATCTGCGTGAACTCGGGCTGCCGGTCCGCGCGCAGGTCTTCGTCCCGGAAGCAGCGGGCGATCTGGAAATAGCGCTCGAAGCCGGACACCATCAGGATCTGCTTGAAGAGCTGGGGCGACTGCGGCAGCGCGTAGAACTTTCCGGGGTGGACGCGGGACGGGACAAGGTAGTCGCGCGCCCCTTCGGGCGTGGACTTCGTCAGCATCGGGGTCTCGACTTCCAGAAACCCCTTCTCGTGGAGCGTCCGGCGAACGCGGAACGCGATCTCGTCGCGCAGCACGAAGTTCGAGAGCATCGCCGGGCGGCGCAGGTCGATGTAGCGATGCTCGAGTCGCAGCTCCTCGGTCGCGTTCGTGCGGTCTTCCGGAAGAAACGGCGGCGTTTCCGACCTGGACAGGAACTCCAGCCGGCTGGCGACGACCTCGATCTCCCCCGTCGCGATCTCGCGGTTGACCTGCGCGGCCGCGCGCGGGGCGACCTCGCCCTCGATCTCGACGACGTCTTCGGCGCGCGCCTCCCCCGCTCGAGCCACCGCCGGCTCGCCCGAGCGCGTCTTCTCGAACAGAACCTGGACGACGCCGCTCCGGTCGCGCAGCGTCAGGAAGATCAGGTCGCCGAGGTCGCGGCGGCGCCCGACCCAGCCGCGAAGGAGGACGCGCCGTCCGGCATCCGCCGCCGAGAGATCTCCGGCAGGCTGCCGGACGAGGCTCACGCTTCCCTCGCGGCGCCGAGCCGCTCGGCCAGCTCCGATCGCGGAAAGGTCTCCTGTTCTCCGGTCGCCAGCCTCTTGACGGTGACCGCCCCGTCGGCGCGCTCGCGTTCCCCGACCAGCACGGCGAGCATCCCTTTCTTGTCGAGGCCTCTGGCCTCGGCTTCGTCGAAGAGAGCGCTCGCACGAGCGAGTCCCTTCTTGATCCCCCGCGCCGAGAGATCGACCTCCACGCACCCGCCCGGCAGGGCCGCGCGGATCTCGCGGGCGACGCGGACCGCCTCGGCGAGGTCGTCGGTCCGCTGGGGCAGCACGAGGACGCAGGCGCGGGGCGACAGGCGAAACGGCGCAACCTGCAGCAGCCGGTCCTCTCCGATCGCGAAACCGATGGCGGGAACGGAAGGACCGCCGAGGGACTCCACGAGGCCGTCGTACCGTCCCCCTCCCAGGATCGCGTCCTGCGCCCCGAGATCCTCCGAAACGATCTCGAATACGGTCCGGGTGTAGTAGTCGAGTCCCCGCACGAGCGCCGGGTTCTCGGCGAACGGTATGCCGGCATCGGCGAGCAGCCCGCGGACTTCGTCGTGATGCCGGCGGGACGCAACGTCTAAGAAATCGACGGTGCGCGGGGCGCCCTCGAGAGCGGCCCGGACGACCGGGTCCTTCGAATCGAAGAGCCGGAGAGGATTCTCCGCGAGCTTGCGGAGATCGTCCTCGCCGAAACCCGTCGACCGCGGAAGGACGTGCGAGCGGAGCGCCTCGCCGAACGCCGTCCGGGTCGCCGGGGTGCCCACGGAATTCAGCGCGACCGACAGCGCCCGGAAACCGAGCGCGCGGAGGAACTCGAAGAGCATTTCGAGGACTTCGGCCTCCGCGGCCGGGCCGGAAATCCCGAAGAGCT
Organism: Acidobacteriota bacterium; assembly: GCA_003222385.1. Lineage (GTDB taxonomy): Bacteria > Acidobacteriota > Thermoanaerobaculia > UBA5066 > Gp7-AA6 > Gp7-AA6. The sequence continues at coordinate 1,788 of QHVV01000100.1, read as the reverse complement.
CGACACCGATCTGCGAGAACTCCCGAAAGCGCCCGGCCTGCGGCCGCTCGTACCGGAACTGCGGCCCGATGTAGTACAGGCGCAGCGGCATCGGACCGGCGGCGAGCCCGTTCTCGATCACGGCCCGGACTACTCCGGCCGTATTTTCCGGGCGCATCGTCAGCGAGCGGCCCTTACGGTCGGGGAACGTGTACATCTCCTTGTGGACGATGTCGGTCGTCTCGCCGACGGACCGCTCGAAGAGCGCGGTGTCTTCCAGCACGGGCGTGCGGATCTCGGCGTACCCCCACGATCGGAAGGTCTCGCGCGCGATCCGCTCCGCCTCCGCCCAGCGCTCGCTCTCCGGCGGAAGGAGGTCGCGCGTCCCCTTGACCGACCGGTACCGCAGAGTCACGGGGCGATCGCCCGCCGCCCGTCGATCCGGAAGTACTCCTCTTTGTACTGGAGATAGTTCGAGTGAAAGTGCTTCAGGTCGCGGACCTCGGCGTCCGAGAGATCGCGGACCTGCCGCGCCGGGGCTCCGAGCCAGAGCGTCCGCGGCGGCACGACCGTTCGCGGCGTGACGAGCGCTCCCGCGCCGACGAACGCAGACTCGCCGACCTCGGCGCCGTCCAAGACCGTCGCCCGGATGCCGATGAGCGCCCCGCGCCGGACGACTGCGCCGTGGACGATCGCGCCGTGGCCGAGCGTGACCTCCTCCTCCAGGATCGTCGGGTACTTCTCCTGCGTGACGTGCACCGCGCAGTTGTCCTGGATGTTGGTGCGCGCACCAACCCGGATGAAATGACAATCTCCGCGGACGACGGAGTTGTACCAGACCGACACGTCGTCGCCGAGCACGACGTCGCCGATGATCGCGGCCGTCTCGGCGAGATAGACGCGCTCGCCGAGGAGCGGCTTCTTTCCCGCGTATTCCCGAATTGTGCCCATGAAAACGGGCAATCTAGCACGGGGCCGATGCCGGTCAGCGCCCCGTCTCGGGCCATCGGAACGCGCCGCGCCGCAGCACCCGAATCGGATCGCGCGTGGCGTCGATCACGGTCGAAGGCTCTCCTCCCGGAGTCGTGCCGTCGTCGACCAGCAGGTCGAGGTCGGCTCCGAGCGCCTCCTCGACCGCGTCGGGATCGGCGAGAGGCGGCGCATCCGAGCGGTTGGCACTCGTACCGGTCAGAGGACCGACGGCGGACAGGAGCTGCCGCAGTCGGGGGGCCGCCGGGATGCGGACGGCGAGGGTCGCTCTCCCCCGCGACGCGGCGACCGACGAGCGCAGAGGCAGCACGACCGTCAGCGGCGCCGGCCAGATCCGGAGAAGTCGCGCGAGAACCGGGGACTCCGCCGCAACGCCGAGAGCGTCGAACTGCGCGCGCTCCGAGAACAGCACGAGGAGCGGCTTGCCGTCGTCCCGCCCCTTGATCTCGAAGATCCGGGAGACGGCGCCCTCGTTCGTCGGATCCGCGGCGAGGCCGTAGAACGTCTCTGTCGGCACGGCCGCGACCCCGCCCCGGGCGAGGAGAGCGGAGAAGCCGGCGAGCTCTTCGGCCGACGCCAGCAGGTCGGCCAGGCGGACGCGCCGCACGTCACCGCCCGACGTACCGGTCGTAGAGAGCGACCGCCCGGCCGGGGTCCTCCGTACCGCGGACCACGCAGCGGCCGTCCGAAAAAATCGTCAGCGAAATCCCGCCCAGATCCGCGTTCAGGAGCTGCGGCGATCGGCGCACCTCTCCGACGCGGGCGAGGCGCGCCTCCAGGGCGTCGAAATCGGGCCGCCCCCGCCCCGACGGCGCGACC
>QHVV01000099.1:13756-25820 GCA_003222385.1 Acidobacteriota bacterium | reverse complement strand
AGGACGCGTGAAGGCCGTCGCGAACCGCGTACGGAGCGCGCGGGAAGTTCGGGTCGTCGACGACGTCAGAGATCCAAGCCGGCTTGCCGCTCGCCCAGACTCGGCCCGGCATTCCCACGCCGGGAGGAAAGGCCGTCTCCCGAGTGGCGTGCTCGAAGGAGGCGACGTCAACAGACGACGAATGCCAGACATCGACGCACCGCAACCGGTTCGTCGGCCGATCGACGGTCCAGATCGACGAGGAGCCGGGGCGCGGCATCCGGGAGCGTCTCCGCGTCCGCCAGAACCCCCGTCACCGCGAAGAGCATCCGGAGCCGCGCGCCGGCCTTTTCGAGCTCCGTGGCGTCGGCGAGGGCCTCGGCGGAAGCGTCAACCTGGGAAAGGTCTCCGGATTTCGCCGCAGGACGACGCTTCGAGATTGTTCGAACCCGCGGGACCTTACGCACGCTCATTACGGGCGAACGACCCGAACGACCAGAACGACCCGACGCTGCAGCCACTGGTGAAACGCAGTGGAAGAAAAATCGCGCAAGAGGACCTTCAGTTCGAGAACTCGCCGACTCGCTGCAATTTCCAGGCCGCCGACGCGACGATGTTCCCGGGCTCGGTTCGTCACTCCGCCCGGAGAGCTCGCGTCATCAGGCGCTCGACCCCCTCTGCCGGGGACATCCCTTCGTAGAGCACGGCGACGACGACTTCGGAGATCGGCGCCTCGACGCCGACTCGAGCGGCGATCGTCGGAACCGCCAGACAGGTCCGGGCGCCTTCCGCGACCTCCGGCATTCGGACGAGGACGTCGGCGAGCGGACTTCCGCGGCCGATCTCTTCTCCGAGATGGCGATTCCGGGACTGCCGGCCCGTTGCGGTCAGCATCAGATCGCCCATGCCCGCGAGTCCGTGGACGGTACGCATCTCGCCGCCGCACGCGCGCACGATGCGGCCGATCTCGGTCAGGCCGCGGGTGACGAGAGCCGCGAGAGTGTTGTGACCGTAACCCAGCCCGAAAACGATACCGGCCGCGATCGCGACGACGTTCTTCAGTGCGCCGGCGAGCTCGACGCCGACGACGTCCGCCGAGCTGTAGAGCCGGAGCTGAGCGTTGGAAAACCTCTGCTGCAGGTCGCGGGCAAAACTCTCGCCGCGGTCGGCGATGACGGCAGCGGAGGGATCACCGCGGGCTACGCCTTCCGCGAACGTCGGACCCGAGAGCGCCGCAGCGGACGACGAGGGATACCGCTCCAGCACGATCTCGGTCATTCGCTTCAGCGTCTCTGGCTCGATCCCTTTCGCCGTCGAAACGAATCGGCGCGCTCGATGGTCCGGACCGGGCGAAGCGTCCAGGACTTCCCTCATCGCGGCGCAGGGTACGGAGAGCAGCAGTGTTTCGGAATGCTCGAAGGCTTCGCCGAGGTCGGAAGTGGTTCGAACCTGCTCGGGGATCGGGATGCCCGGGAGCCGGCGAGGATGCCGGTGTTCGCGCGTGATCGCCGCGGCGACTTCGGAATCCCGGCTCCAGAGGAGGACTCCGTGGCCGCTCCTCGCGAGGTGGATCGCGAGCGCCGTCCCCCAGGAGCCGGCGCCCAGGATCGAGACCTTCATGGCCCGCCGAGCCGCCGTTCCTCGCCCCTCGCCAGCCTTTTCAGGTTCCCGAGGTGCTTGAAGAGGACGAGAAGCGCGGTTGCTCCCGCCGCGGTGACGACGGCCCGCGGAGCGTGGAAGAGCAGGCCGGCGACCGGAGGCAGAAAGGCCATCGAGACGACGGACCCGAGCGAGACGTAGCGGGTGGCGGCGACGATCACGACGAAGATCGCGAAACAGACGAGGATCGCGAGCGGCGCGAGCGCGAGAAACGCACCCACAGCCGTGGCGACCCCCTTTCCGCCGCGGAAGCCGTAGAACAGCGGAAAGACGTGGCCGAGAATCGCCGCGAACCCGGCGGCCGCGGCCCAGCGCGGATCGCCGGTCACGAGACGCACGAGCAGAACGGCCGCCGCCCCTTTCGCGACGTCGAGGAGAGCGACGGCGAGAGCGAGCTTCTTCCCGTGCGCGCGCAGGACGTTCGTCGCCCCGGCGTTTCCGGAGCCTTCCGCGCGGATGTCGCTTCCTGTCGTCGCCCGCACGAGGAGGACGGCGAACGAGATCGATCCGAGGATGTAGCCGACGACGACGAGCACCGCCGGCGGGACGTTCACGCCCTCACTCCCCGAGGGCCTCCCTGGAACGTCCATTCGCGGACCGGCGTGTGCACGGCGCCCTCCGGGTCGAGGCGGCTGTCGAAGAGAACGCAGGAGCGTGCGAGCCAGGTCGGAAACGGCCACGACTCCACTTCATGGCGATATCGCTCGACGGCCTCGGCCGGCCACGGCTCCCGGATCCGGGCGAAGGTGACGTGGGGATGAAAGAGACGGCCCTCTCCGGACACGCCGATGCGTCCCGCCGTTGCCTCCGCATGCCGCGCGAGTTGCTCGACCGATTCGCGCCCGGGAGAGGGTGAAAAGCCGACGCCGAGCACGCGCGGCCGCCCTCGTTCCGGAAAGATCGCCGCCGGACCCGCGTGGATCTCGCCGGTGACCGTCTCGAGCGCGGCCGCGCCGATCCCCTCGGCGAAGCGCGTGGCCGCGTCATCATCGATGTCCCCCAGGAACTTCAACGTCAGGTGCCACGAGTCGGGCTTCGTCCAGGAAGCGCGCGGAAATCCTTCGCGCAGGCGCGCGACGAGACCGCGGGCGCTCTCGACCCACATCGCGTCGGAGGGGACGGCGAGGAACGCCCTCATGCCTGGCTCGCGAAACGGCGGATCATCTCGAGCGAAACCATCGCAGAAGCGCGCCGGACCGTGATCCGGTCGCCGCCGAAGAACCGCTTGCTGGCCTTTTCGCGGCCCTCGCGATCCAGCACCGCGAAGAAGACCGTCCCGACCGGCTTTTCGGGAGTCCCGCCGTCGGGTCCGGCGATGCCGGTGATCGCGGCGGCGAGGTCGGACCCGAACCGATCGAGAGCGCCGCGCGCCAGATCGCGCACCGTTTCCTCGGAGACGGCGCCGTGCCGCTCCAGGGTCTCGTGCGGGACGCCGAGAAGGGTCTCCTTCGCCCGATCCGCATATGGGATCACTGTTCCGAGGAAATAGGCGCTGGAGCCGGGGACGTCCGTCAGAAGCGAGGAGACGAGACCGCCGGTGCACGATTCCGCCAGTGAGAGCGTCCGACCCTTCTCCTTCAACAGCCTTCCCAGGCTCTCCGCGAGCGCTTCCCCGCCGATGCCGTGGATCCGGGTGCCCAGGACCGATCGGAAGTCTTCCTCCATCGCCGCCACCCGCGCCTCCGCGGCCTCCGGCTCGCCTCGCGCGCAGAGGTGCAGCTCGACCTCTCCGGGGGAGGCGAGAATCGTGACCGGATCGTCCTCCCACTTCGCGTAGAGAGGCGCCACGATCTCTTCGACCCGCGACTCGGCCATCCCCGCGATCTTGAGGACCCGACGCTTCGTGACGGACGCCGCGCGACCCCGTCGAACTTCGGGCAGGATCTTCTGCTCGAAAATCTCGCGCATCTCGGACGGAACTCCCGGCAGGACGACGATCTGCACGCCCTCTTTCTCGAACCACAGGCCGGGCGCGGTGCCGCGCGGGTTTTCGAGGACGCGCGCGCCGTCCGGGAAATCCGCCTGCTTCTCGTTGACGGCCGGCATCCGGATCCCGCGCCGTCCCTCCCACCGCTCCCGCATCCTCGCAACGAAATCGGGATCGCGGCGGACGGGGACGTCCAGCCATCGCGCGACCGCGGCCACGGTCACGTCGTCCGCGGTCGGGCCCAGGCCTCCGGTGGTGAAGATCCAGCGGGCAGCGGCGGCCGAGCAGGAGAGCTCGCGGACGATCTCGTCCGGCTCGTCACCCACCACCGACTTGCGGACGACCTCGATGCCCGACTCCTCCAGCCTCTCGGTCAGCCAGGCGGAATTCGTGTCGCGCCGGAGCGGCCCGAGCATCTCGCTTCCGATGGCGACGATCGCCGCGCGCGGTCCGGAGCTCATCGTTTTGAACCGTTCGCGGTCGAGTTGGCCGGCTGCTCTTCGGAGAGCTTCGCCCACTGTTCGACGAGATCCTCGAGGTCGCTCTTGCAGTCGGCCTTCTCCTGCGCAAGGCGATGGGCCTCGATCGGGCCGAGCGTCAGAGCCTCTTCCCAGAGACGGTTCTCGAGAGCTTCGATCTCCTTCTCCCTCGCCGCGATCTTCTCCTCCAGTGTCACGATCTTCCGCCTCCGCTTCGCCGCGTCCCGGCCCTGCTCGGGAGACGCGCGTCGAGCGCGCGCCGGCGTCTTCGACGCAACGAGAACCGCGGACCGGGAAGGCGGCACCTCCCGGAGCTCCGGCTCGGGTCTCCTTCTCCGCTCGGCCCTTGCATCCGCCGTATCCGTGTAGTTCCCGGGCAACAGCATCGCGCGACCGCCGCGGAGGTCGAGAACGCGCGTCGCGAGCCGATCGATGAAAGCGCGGTCGTGCGAGACGAACACGATCGAACCGGGAAAGTCCTCGAGCGATTCCTCGAGCTCTTCGCGCGAGTCGAGATCGAGGTGATTCGTCGGCTCGTCCAGCAGAAGCAGGTTGTGCCGCTGCTTCATGACGACCGCGAGGGTGAGCCTTCCCTTCTCTCCCCCGGAGAGACCCGAGATGGGCGCGAAGACCTCGTCCTCCCGGAATGCGAATCGCGCGAGGTACGAGCGCATGGACTCCTCGGTCTCTTCGGGATGCTCGTCCCAGACCGCGTCGATGACGCGCCGGCGGGGGTCGAGATCCGAAAGCTCCTGGTCGTAATAGCCGATCGAAACGTCGTGCCCGGGCTCGACCGACCCGGCGAGCGGAGCGAGTCGGCCGGCGAGGGTCTTCAGCAAGGTGGTCTTTCCCGTTCCGTTCTCGCCCAGCAGCGCCAGCCTCTCGCCGCGAAGGAGCTCGAAGGAGGTGCCGCGCAGGATCGGATTTCCCGAGGCGTAGCCCGCGTCGAGATTCTTCGCGCGCAGGAACGTACGGCCCCCGATCCGCGCGGCGTCGAAACGGAATCCGACGGACGTAACGTCTTCGGTCGGGCGTTCGAGCCGCTCCACGCGGGCCAGCTTCGTGCGCCGCCCCTTGGCCTGCCGGGAGTTGACGCCCGCGATGTTGCGGCGGATGTACTCCTTTTCCTTCTCGATGAACTCCTGCTGCTTCTCGAAGGCGCGCGTCGCGGTGAGGACCCGCTCGGCCTTCTGCCGCCGGTACGCGGTGTAACCGCCGGAGTACGCGGTGAGTCGGCCGTTCTCGAGGTCGACGACGTGATCGGCCACTCGATCCAGAAACCGGCGGTCGTGCGTCACTACGAGGTAGGCCCGTCTCGAGCGCGCGAGGTACTCCTCGAGAAACTCGACGGCCTGGAAGTCGAGGTGGTTCGTCGGCTCGTCGAGGAGCAGGACGTCGGGAGAGGAGAGGATCGCGCGAGCGAGCATCGCCCGGTTCTTCTGGCCGCCCGAAAGCTCCGCGAGCGGTCTCGCGAAGTCTCCTTTCTCGAAACCGAGGCCCGAGAGAGCCTTGTCGACCTCGGCGACCATTTCGTAGCCGCCCTCGTTCTCGAAGCGGTGCGTCAAGGCGTCATAGCGGTCGTGCAGGGCCGCGCTGTCCTGTCCGTCGGCCATCGCATGCTCGAGCTGGCGCATCTCGGCTTCGGCCGCATGGAGGTGCGCGAATGCCCCGGCAACGTAGTCGTGCAGCGACTGGGCGAGGTCGGCCTCGAGAGCCTGCTCGACGGTCGAGATCCGGACGGCGTTCGCGCGGACGACCTCACCCGCGTCCGGCTCTTCGCGACCGAGGGCGAGGCGCAGGAGCGTCGTCTTCCCGGCGCCGTTCCTTCCCACGAGGCCGACCTTCTCGCCCGGGTTGTGCTGCCAGGTAACGTCGCGGAGCACTTCCTTGGGGCCGTAGGACTTGCGGACGCGGTCGAAGCGATAGAGCACGCACGAGATTGTAGCCGCCTGTGAGACCTCCCTCGGTCGGGACGGGAGCCTGGTCTACAGCTTCTCGACCGCGAGCGGCGGCGTCGTCGGCGGCTCGTCGCCGACCCGGAACAACGCGGTGAGCTCGCGTTCCATGTTCGGGCGCGGCGGCTCGCGGTCCCCGAGACACAGCCAGGCGAGCGTCTCCCCCGGCTCGACGCGATCTCCCACCGTTTTCTCGACGATGAACCCGGCGGCGGGATCGATCTCGTCCTCGCGGCGGCGCCGGCCGCATCCGATGTCGATCGAGAGAAACCCCATCTTCTCGGTCGAGATCGACCGGACGTATCCGCCCCGAAGAGAGAGAGCCGGGATGCGCTGCCGGGGCTGCGGCAGGAGAGCAGGATCTTCGACGACCTTCGGATTCCCGCCCTGGAAGACAATCAGCTCCTCGAACTTCTGCGCCGCTGCGCCCGAGTCGAAGGCCTTTTCGAGCCTCTTGCGAGCCTCTTCCTCCGAGAGTGTCCGCTCGGCAAAGCGGAGCATTTCGACTCCGAGCAGGAGGCAGATCTCGCGCACGCGGTCCGGCCCCTCGTTGCGTAGCACCCGGATCGACTCTTCGGCTTCGAGAGCGTTGCCGACGGCGCGGCCGAGCGGCCGGCTCATGTCAGTGATCCAGCCGGTCGCATCGCGTCCGGCGGCGCGCGACGTGTCGACGAGGGCCCGCCCGAGCTCCCGGGATTCCTCGACCGTCTTCAGGAACGCGCCGTCGCCGGTCTTGACGTCGAAGACGATGCCGGTCGTGCCCGACGCGAGCTTCTTGGACAGGATGGAAGCCACGATGAGCGAGATCGACTCGACGGTGCCCGTGACGTCGCGCAGAGCGTAGAGGATCCGATCGGCCGGGGCGATCGCGTCGGTCTGCGCGAAGAGCGCCGCGCCGACCGTCGTCAGCGCCTCCCGGACGCGCGCCTTGTCCAGATCCGTCCGGAACCCCGGGATCGCGGCGAGCTTGTCGAGGGTGCCGCCGGTGTGGCCGAGGCCCCGGCCGGACATCATCCCGACCCTCGCGCCCGCGGCGGCCACGAGCGGCGCGAGGACCAGGGTGACCTTGTCTCCGACGCCGCCGGTCGAGTGTTTGTCCACGACCGGGGCCAGGTCCGACAGGTCCCACGTCTCGCCCGAGTCGCGCATCGCCTGGGTCAACGCGGCGGTCTCCGCGGTCGACAGGCCGAGGATCACGGCGGCCATCAGAAACGCCGAGGCCTGGTACTCCGGCACCTCTCCCGAGACGACCCCCTGCACGAGGTAGGCGATCTCTTCCTTCGGGAGCTCCTGCCCCGCGCGTTTCGCGCGCAGGATCTCGTAGACCGTCCTCATTTCTTCGTTCTCTTCGCCGCGACGGCCAGGCTCGCATGGACCTTCTTGCGCCACTTCACTGCCGCGTCGAGCACGGACTTCTCGTCGAGGGTCACGCATCGCCGATTTGCGAGCAGCCGTTTTCCGTCCACCCAGACGTCCGTGACGTCGGCCGTCTTCGTCGAATAGACGAGCGTCGAGTAGACGTCCTCGAACGGCTCCTCGTGCGCCGTCTGGGTATACACGGCCACGATGTCGGCCTGCTTGCCGGCTTCGAGCGAGCCGGTCTTCGCGCCAAGCCCGAGCGCCCGTGCGCCTTCCCGGGTGGCGGCGGCGAGCAGCTCGCGCGCGGGCAGGACGGTGGGGTCCTCGGTCTTTACCTTCGCGAGCTTTCCGGCGAAGTCCATCGCCTCGAACATCGAGAGGTCGTTGTTCGAGCCGGCGGGGCCGTCGGTGCCGAGACCCCAGAGCAGTCCCTCCTTCTCCCACGCCGCGACGTCCGCGATGCCCGAAGACAGCTTCATGTTCGATTCGGGATTGTGCGACAGGGACAGTCCGTACTGCCCGATCAGGGCCCGATCGGAGGGATCCATCCAGACCCCGTGAGCGAGGACGATCGGAAGCCGCTCCCCGCTCGGAGGCTTATCGAAGAAGCCGATCGACGCCAGGTAGGAGACCGGGGTCTTCCGCCACTTCTCGTGGGCGTCCGAGAGCTCCTTGCGGGTCTCGGCCACGTGGATCAGGATCGGCAATCTCTCGCTCTGCGCGAAGTCCCGGGCGGCGGTCAGCGTCTCCTTCGAGCAGGTGTAGGGCGCGTGCGGAGCGACGGCCGGGATGATCCGGGAATTCCCCTTCCACCTCTTCGCGAAGCTCTTCATGAACGCGAGCGTTTCCGCCAGGTCCTTGTGGTCCGGCACCGGAAAGTCGATGAACGTCTCGCCCAGGACCGCCCGCAAACCGGCCTTGTCCACGGCGCGGGCGGCGTCCGACTCGAAGTAGTACATGTCGGCGAAGGTCGTGGTGCCGCCTTCGATCATCTCGAGCGCGGCGAGCAGCGTGCCGTCGTAGACGAAGCCGGGCGAAACGTTCTTCGCCTCGGCCGGAAAGATGTGCTCGGTCAGCCACCGGTCGAGCGGCAGGTCGTCGGCAAGCCCCCGCAGCAGGGTCATCGCCGCGTGCGTGTGGGTGTTGACGAGGCCCGGGATCACGAGCTTTCCGGTCGCGTCGTAGCGGTTTCGAGCCGAGTAACGGGCGCTCACCTCCGCGGCCGGTCCAACCGCGAGAATCCTGCCGTCCTTGACGGCGATCGCGCCCGGCGAAAAGACGGAGAACTTCGCGTCCACCGTGACGACGATCCCGCCGGAGATCACGAGGTCCGCCGTCTCGCCCCGCGCGGCGGAGACGGCGCCGCAGGCGAGCGCGACGACGAGGGCGACGGCGAGCTCGAGACGTCTCAAAATTCGAAAGGCTCCGGCAGGAGGTCGGACATCCGGTAGAGCCTGCGTTTTCCGCCCGCGGTCGCCGAGACGACCGGCACGTCTCCCGCGAATTCCCAGAGGATCTGCCGGCACGCGCCGCAGGGAGGGGTTGGTTCGTCCGCGCCCGTTACCACCGCGACGGCGCGAAACCGGCGGACCCCTTCCGAAAGCGCTTTCCAGATTGCCACCCGTTCCGCGCACACGGTCAGTCCGTACGTCGAATTCTCGACGTTGCATCCCCCGTAGATCGTCCCGTCCTCCGCTTCGATGGCCGCGCCGACGGAAAACCCGCTCCGCTTCGACACGGCGTTCCCGCGGCTGCGGAACGCCTCGGCGATCAGGCGCTCTTCGACCTCGCGATCGATCACTTGCGGAGAGTTCGACCGATCTTCGGGACGAGCGCGGTCAGGAGGCGCACGAAGCGGTCCCCGACCTTCTTCGTCGTCGCGAGGACCTCCGAATGGTCGAGCGGCTTCGGGAGGATTCCGGCCGCCATGTTCGTGATCGTCGAGATCCCGAGGACTCGAACGCCGGTATGCGAGAGCGCGATCGCCTCGGGAACCGTCGACATCCCGACCGCGTCGGCACCGATGGTTCGATAGGCGCGGATCTCCGCCGGCGTCTCGTAGGACGGGCCGGAATTTCCGAGATACACCCCTTCGCGCAGCGGGATCCGGAGCGAACGCGCCGTGTCTTTCGCGAGCTTTCGGAGGGCGGGATCGTAGACCCGGCTCATGTCGGGAAAACGGGCGCCGAGGGAGTCCTCGTTCGGCCCGATGAGCGGGTTCGTTCCGAAGGCGTTGATGTGATCGGTCAGGAGCATGAGGTCACCCGGCTTGAACGTGCGCCGGACTCCACCGGCGGCGTTGGTCAGCACGACCGCGCCGACGCCGAGCCGCGCGAGGGCGCGCGCCGGGAAGACCACGTCGGTCATCGGCCGCCCTTCGTAGAAGTGCACGCGCCCCGAGAGTACGGCGACCGGCGTCGAGTCGACGTCGCCCAGCACGAGCTCCCCCGCGTGACCGACCACTCCCGAGGGGACCGGAAAGTGCGGGATCTCCTCGTAGGGGATCGCGAGGCGATTCTTCAGCCGCTCGGCGAAGGCGCCCAGGCCCGAGCCCAGGACCAGCCCCACGGCAGGCACTCGATCGCGCTTCCCCCGGAGAAAGGCGGCGCAGGCGTCGAGCTGGCCGAGAAGGCCCGTCCGGGTCATCCCGCAAGCAGTCCCGCGATGGTGGCCGTCATGAACGAGGCGAGAGACCCGCCGAGCAGCGCCCGGAAACCGAGCCGGGCGATGTCGCCCTTCCGGGTGGGGGCCAGCCCGCCGATCCCTCCGATCTGGATGCCGATGGAGGAGAAGCAAAGAGCGAACGATGCGATCAGGCGCGCCTTCTCCGACATCCCCGCCTGCACGGTGCTCATCTTCGCGTAGGCGAAGAACTCGTTGATGACGGTCTTGTTGCCGATCAGGTCCGCGACGGTTCCCGCGTCCGGAATCGGCACGCCCATGACGACCGCGAGCGGCCAGAGGACCCACGCGAAGACCTGCTGGAGCTGGAACCCGGGATATCCGAAAAGTCCTCCGACCCATCCGAGGAAGCCGTTCAGGAGCGCGATCAGGGCAATGAACGCGATCAGCATCGCGACGATGTTGATGACGAGCGTCATCCCCTGCGACGCGCCGGTAGCCGCCGCGTCGATCAGGTTCGTGTGTGTCTTCTCGACCTTCAAGGTCACTTTCCCCATGGTGACCGGGACCTCGGTCTCCGGCATCAGGATCTTGGCCATCATGATGGCGCCGGGCGCCGCCATCACGGACGCCGTGATCAGGTACTTCGCCGGAATTCCCATCGCGACGTAGGCGAGGAGCACGGCACCCGAGACGTGCGCCATGCCGCCCGTCATCATGGTCAGGATCTCCGAGCGCGTCATCGTCGGAATGTACGGCGCGATCAGGATCGGCGCCTCGGTCTGGCCGATGAAGACATTCGCGGCGACCGCCAGCGATTCGGCGCCCGACACCCGCATCAGACGCTGCATCACCCAGGCCATGCCCTGCACGATCTTCTGCATGATGCCCAGGTAGTACATGATCGTGAAGAACGACGCGATGAAGATGATGATGGGGAGCACCTTGAAGGCGAAGATGTATCCGCCGATCGGAAGGCCGGTCGCCTGACCCACCTTTTCCATGCGACCGGTCAGCCAGCCGAAGACGAACGAGCCTCCCTGGTCGGCGTAGGAAATCGCGCCCGTGATCGCCATCGAGAAGCGTTCGAGCGCATTCTTCCCGGCCTCCCAGTAGAGGACGAGAAAAGCGAACAGGACCTGGAGCGAGAAGCCCCACAGGACGGTGTACCACCGGATCGCCCGGCGGTTCGCCGAGAAGAGATAGGCGATCGCGAAAATCACGATGACGCCCGCGAGGCCGATCCAGCGCATTCGATCCCCCTCTCTCGGAAGTCTAGAAGCGCGCGCTCCGCGCGTGGAACTCCCGGCCCCGCCAGGTGAGGCGCCTTCGAATGAACCTGTGAAACAGAGACCGGCCCATCAGGCCGGCCCAGACTGCGGCCATTATAGGTTGCGTCAGAGCCGGCCAGAGAGGATCGCGGAGCACCGCGGCGAGCGTGCCTCGGAGCAGAACGCTCGAAGCGTAGACCGCGGCGGCGAGCGCCACATCGCGCCCGGCGATCTTTCCGCCGACCGCCGCGATCGCGAGAACCGCGGCCGGCGCGATCGAGACGGCGGAGAGCCCGATCGTCAGGGCGAAGAGCAGAGCTCCGCCCACGCCGCTGTAGACCCATGCGAGGTTCTTCGTGAAGCCGTTCCAGACGCCGCGAAATCCGGAGTAGATACGGACCGCGACGCGATCTTCCGCGCGGAACGCGCCGAGCCGGAAGCCGGCGCGCTTGACGGTCACCGCGAGCCGCACGTCGTCCACGACGGAGTCGGGGAGGGCCGCATGCCCGCCGACCGTGTCGTAGACGCGGCGGCGGACGAGGTTTCCGGCGCCCGCCCCCATCGCGATCGGGCACCGGCGCACGCGCGCGAGAAAGCCGAGGCCCAGGAAGACGGCGACGGCGAGGTATGGCAGGAGGACGCTTTCCCAGAAACCGCGCGTCTCGAGTCTCGGGAAAAAGGCGAGGAGGGCGAGCCCGCGGCCCTCCATCACGGCGACCGCCTCTCGAAGAGTGCGCGGGTCGTAGCGGACGTCGGCGTCGGCGAAGAGAAGGATCTCGCCGTCGGCCGCGGTCGATCCGAGCCAGAGCGCGT
>QHVV01000099.1:0-13687 GCA_003222385.1 Acidobacteriota bacterium | reverse complement strand
TCGTCGACGACGACGACCTGCAGATCCGGGTATTCCTGCGCGAGATGGGATCCGACGGCGCGGCCGATCCCGGCCGCTTCGTTGCGCGCCGGGATCACGACCGACACGCGCGGCCGCGAGTCGGGGCGCAGTCCGCGGGCGGCCCGCGAGAGCCGCGGGAACGCCGCCAGATTCACGGGAAGCGCGATCGCCGCGAGCGCGGACGCGATCGCTCCCGCGACCAGCACTCCGTGGAGCAGCGCCGGAGCGGCGTTGTTCAGCGGAGCAGGGCCGGGAGCGCGCTCTCGCCGCGCGGCGCGGGCACGCCGAGCCACTCCCCCGCCGTCGCCGCAAGGTCCGCGAAACCGCGGCGCACGCCGAGGTCGACGCCCCGCTCGACCGCGGGCCCCGCCACGAGAAGAGGAACGTGCTCCCGGGTGTGGTCGGTCGAGATATCCGTCGTCTCGCAGCCGTGGTCGGCGGTCAGGAAGAACAGGTCTTCCGGCCCGAGAGCCGAGAGCACCTCGGGGACGAGGGCGTCTAAACGGGCGAGGTTCTCCGCGAAACCCGCGGGATCGTTGCGGTGGCCGTACTTGCTGTCGAAGTCGACCAGGTTCGTGAAGACGACGTCCGCTTCCGCCGAGCGAAGCGCTTCGATCGACACCCGGATTCCCTCTTCGTCCGAGCCGGTGTGCACCGACGAAGTGACCCCGCGCCCCGAGAAGATGTCGACGATCTTGCCGACGGCGAGGGTCTTCCTGCCGGATGCGACCACCGAGTCGAGCCAGGTCTTCCCCGTGGGCTCGACGGCGAAGTCCCGGCGGTTCGCGGTCCGGGTGAATGCGCCCGGTTCGCCCGTGAACGGCCGCGCGATGACCCGGCCGACCGAGTGTTCGCCGGTCAACAGGCCGCGCGCAAATCGGGAGACTTCCCACAGCCGTTCGGGAGGCCAGACCGATTCGTGCGCCGCGATCTGGAAAACCGAGTCGCCCGACGTGTACAGGATCGGGCGGCCGGTGGCGAGGTGTTGCGCTCCGAGCTCGGGCAGGATCACGGTGCCGGAGGCGGCCTTGTTGCCGAGCACCTTCTTGCCGACGTATTTCTCGAACGGGCCGACGATCTCGGGCGGGAACCCCGACGGATACAGCGGAAACGGCCACTCGACGACGAGACCCATCATTTCCCAGTGGCCGGTGGTCGTGTCCTTGCCCGCGGAGAGCTCGTACGACTTGCCGCGCGCGCCGCCCCGGCCGCCGTCCCGCGGAGGCTCCAGAAGGGCGAGCAGCCCGAGCGCCTCGAGGTTGGGAAGCGGCGTGGGACAGCGATCGAGGACGTGGCCGAGCGTATCCGTATCCGCATCGCCGTAGGCCGCCGCGTCGGGCGCCGCCCCGACGCCCAGCCCGTCACAGACGAGGATCAGGACCCGACGGCGGGTCACCTCAACCCTGGATTTTCTGTTGAGCGGCGGTTCGATACGGAGAGTTGGGATAGTCGTTGACGAGTCGCTGATAGGTCGCGCGCGCGTCCGTCGCGGAGCCCGCCCGCTCGTAGATCTCGGCGAGCGCGAACAGGAGCGCGTCCTTCGGAGCCGCCGACCGGGGAGACTCGATCGCCCGCTTCAGGCGGTCGATGGCTTCCGTCGTTTTCCCTTGCGACGCGAGCAGCCGCGCCGCGTCGATCTCGGCGGCCGCCGCCACTTCGGCACGACCCTCGCGAGCCTCCTTCGAAAGGGTCTCCGCGGCCTGGGCCGGCTTGTCCCCTCGCGCCGCGAGAATGACCCGCGCCGCGCGGCCCGCGTCCGTCCCGCCCTTTGCGGCGGCTTCGCGGAGATGCTTCGCGGCCTCCCGCTCACGGTCGGCGGCGGTCGAGAACTTGCGGATCGCGCCGGCCGCTGCCGGATCCGTCGCGAGAGGCGCTTCCAGGATCTCGAGCGCCGTCGAGAGGTCCTTGCCCGCCTCGCGCTCCCTCCACCCCCGGAAAAGGAAGAACCCGGCGGCCAGGACGAGGACGGCCGCAGCCGCCGCGACGGCCTCGACGGCGCCCCGGCGGTGATGGGAAACGTAATCGACCGTCCGGCCGAAGGTCTCGACGAGCTCGTTTCTCTTGAGCTCCTTGCGTTTGATGCGGGCCATGCTCCTCCGAAGCGGGCGATTATCACGGGATGGCGAGAGCGCGTCAAACCGGAGAGCGTCCCGGGCGCTCGCAGCACGCCCGCTCGCGCGAGTCCCGCGGCGGAGGTCGGACGGTTCAGGCGCCGGTTACGGCAGCGTTCGCAACAGCGGCGATCCGGCGCGTCGCCGAGCCGCGGCCGGTCAGATAGGACGAGACGACCTCCGCGGGCAGGACCAATGCGAACCAGAGCACGCCGACGACGACGCCGAGCGGCGCGCCCGCGAACGACGCGTGCGATCCGAAGGCGGCGACCGTCGAACCGAGCAGCACGTTGACCGCGGCGGACACGAGCGCGATCCGGAAGCCGAGCAGCCGGGGCCGCCCGATCCGGCGCGGCAGCGGGGTCGTCGCGTGTCGGCCGGCGAGCCAGGTGAACGCGACGAGGGCCGCGGCGATCAAGCATGCCCCCATCGACATGCGCACCCGGGCGGGCGCGACCAGATCAAACGAGAGAGTTTCTCCCATGAGCGGCTCCATCCACGGAAGGAAGTTGGTCGCCGTCATGAGGACGAGGATCACCCATCCGGTGCGCTGCGGAGAATGCGGAGGGTTCGGCATCAGTCCACCCATTTCCAGGGAGGAGGAACGAAGTTCCTCTCGCCCGTGTTTCCGCCCTGCCCGGTGGGAAGCCACTTGAGCAGGGACGCCTTTCCGACCCGGCTGTAGTCGTCGACGCTGATCCGAAAGAGATTCCGGTCGGCGCCGTCGTCGCTCCGGTCCGCGACGAAGATCCCGCGACAACCCGCAGCCGAGCAGTTCACGGATCCCGGCGGGACGTTCGTGCTGTACGACAGCGGGCGGGAAGGAGGCTGACTGTTGGCGGCCTGTGGCGCGACGAGGCTTCCATCCGACCGGAAGACGACCCGGTCGACGAGAGACGGATTTCCGAGATAGTCGTCGAAGGCGACGCTCTCGGAGCCGTCGATCGCTCCGCCGACCGAACGAAAAACGAGGTCGGTGGGAAGCCGGTAGGAGTCGAGCACCGGCTCGGTCGAGTCCCGGATGAAGTTGGGCGACTTATCGGCCCACGCCGTCACCTCCCGGGCCGCCAGGTCCACCTGCAGCACGACGTTCGAGTCGCGACGCAGAGCCTGCATCCGCGCGGCGAGCACGAGCGTGTAGATCTCCCGGACGGAGGCCTTCACCTTTTCCCGGCGCAGGATGGTGCGCAGATACGCCCCCGCGAACAGGCAGACGCTCGCGAGGATCGCCATCGCCACGAGGAGCTCGATGGCCGTGAAACCCCGCTCGAATGAGGATCGAGCGTATCGGCTATGCATGGATTCCGGTCCCGGAAGAGCGAAAGGCATACCCGCCCGGCGAATCCTCCGGATCTTTCTCGAAAGGCGAGACTTACGCGGAGGGAGAGGCCTCGACGCGGAGCCGGAACCGTCAGGAAGTGTCAAGCCCCCGGCGCCTTCCGGCAAAAAAAGCCAGCGCGGGAGCCGACGCTATACTCGAACCGATGTCCGACGAGATCCAGATCCGAGGGGAGCCTTCCGCGACCGGCGAGCGCTGCAAGTTCCTCGTGGATCGCCCCGTGCTGCCGGAGGAGTCTGCCTTCTTCTCCGATCCGGCTTCCGCGGCGGACGTCTCGCCACTGGCTGGAGATCTTCTCGCGCTGCCGGGCGTCGCGTCGGTGCTCATCGCGGACAACACGGTCACGCTCGAGTCCGACGACGCGATCGACTGGCCGGCCCTGGGGGCCGGTCACCTGATCCGGAAGCACCTGCGAGCCGGACGGCCGATCGTCTCGCAGGACTACTTCGAAAACCTCCCGGCGGAAACCGATCTCAAGTGGGCCATCGACGACCTCCTGGCTCGCGAGATCAATCCGGCGGTCGCGACGCACGGCGGCTGGGTCGAGCTGATCGACGTGAAGAAGAACAACGTCTACATCCGGCTGGGAGGCGGATGCCAGGGATGCGGGGCCGCCGACGTCACGCTGAAGCAGGGAATCGAGAAGGCCATCCGCGGCCTTGCGCCTTCGGTCGGCGAGATCCTCGACACCACGGACCACGCCGCGGGAAGGAATCCGTACTACTCCCCGGCGAAATAAGACCCGAGTCTTAGAACCAAAGTCCAATTCATTCCGGCGGCGCGGGCGCGATACCCTTGGCCAGCGTCATGCTCATCATCCCGGTTGGACAGGAGCACACCGAAGTGCGCCGGCAGCCGTGGGTCTCCTACGGCATCGTTACCCTGAACGTCCTCATCTTTCTCTTCCTCTGGCTCGCCTCGATGCGCTCCGACGTACCCGCGCGTTTCGAGGCAAAGGCAAAAGAGGTCACCGAATACCTGGTTCGCAATCCCTATCTGTCGGTCCCGCCCGAGCTCGCCGCCTTTTACGGAAACCGCGCACTCCAGCTCCTCGAGCAGGCCCGTGAGGTGTCTTCGCCGCCGGTCGAGTGGGTCGTCCGCCGTCAGCAGCAGAAGCTGAATTCGCTGGCTCGCGATCTCTTCGCGGTCGGCCGGGAGCTGCCGTTGTTGAAGCCGGGGTTCGTTCCGGCGAACCCGGACCCGTTTGCGGCGCTGTCCTCGATGTTCGTCCACGCCGGGATCCTTCATCTCGTCGGCAACATGTTGTTCTTCTTCGCGACCGGCCCTTTTCTCGAAGACGTCCTCGGGCGAGTCGTGTTCGCCCTGCTCTATCTTTTTTCGGGGGGCGCCGCGCTCGCCGCCCATACGTGGCAGAACCCGGGGAGTCTCGCTCCGGTGATCGGAGCGTCCGGCGCGGTGGCCGGGATCATGGGCGCATTTCTCATTCGACTCCGGGCTTCGCGCATTCGATTCCTCTGCGTCCCGATCATCCTGCTGCCCTGGTTTCGATTCCGGTTCCTCCTTCCCGCGTTCATCGTCCTGCCGCTGTGGTTCGTCGGCCAGTTCTGGCTCGCGACCCACCTGTCCGAGCCGGGCGCCGTCGCTCTCTGGGCGCACGTCGGCGGATTCGCGTTCGGCGCCACCGCGGCGCTTCTGATCCTCGCGCTCGGGATCGAGAAGCGCTGGATCCACCCGCGAATCGAATCCCGCGTCGCCTGGAGTCAGAACGCGGGGCTCGTCGAGGCGCTCGATGCGCAGGTCCGCGGCGACGTGAAGAAGGCGCGCCGGCGGGCGGAGGTGGTGCTCAAGGAAGACCCGTCGAACATCGACGCGCTGCGGCTCGCGTGTGACCTCGCGGCCGGGGAGCAGGACTGGCCGAAATTCGCGCAGAACGCGACGCGGTTGCTCGACCTCTACATCGCCCGTGGAGAGAACGAGCTCGCGACGCGCTTGATCGGAGAGGCCTCCTCCCAGGCGATGGAGGCGCTTCCCCTCCGTTTCCATCAACGGGCGGCGAGCTTCCTCGATAAGCAGGGAGAGGAGGCATGGGCGTCCCGCTTCCATCGCGAGATCGCGGAGCGTCATGCGGAGACGGACGCCGCGCTCCGCGCGCTCCTTCGAGTGGCAGATGTCGCGCGGCGCGAGGGGGACACGGCGGGCGCCCGGGCCGCGCTCGAGCGGGCGCGGGAGCATCGGGACTGCACGGGAGACTGGAGGACGCTCGTCGAGAGGAAGCTCTCGGAGCTGAATGCGCCGCCGGGGCGAGAAATCAGTCCGCGATCCGGAACGTCAGCGCCGCGAGCGCCTCGCGAAGCGCCGCCTCCGCGCGGTCGGCCGTCTCCGCCCGGCTGAAAATGAACCCGAGGTAGCGCGAGCCCTCGGGCAGCGGAACGAGACGCTGTCCGGCGTGGGCCGAAACGACGACGTCCTGGACGTCCGGCACCGCGCGCGCCTCTTCCAGACCGGAAACCTTCTCCAGCCGCCCGGCGCGCGGGATCGGAATCATCATGACGCCCGCCGCGCGAGGGTCGCGCGGGCTTCGTCCTTCTTCTCTTCCCAGGGCATGGCGGAGGATCAGCTCCTCGAGCGAAATTCCGGCTCCGAAGGAGAGCGCCCGGGAGCAGAGGCCTCCGATCGACCGGGCAGCGACTTCGATGACAGACAGACCGATTTGATTTACGCGCAGCTCGGCGTGGATCGGGCCATGGACGAGGCCGAGCGCCCGACACGCCCGCTCCGTCGTCGACCGGACCGCGGCGAGGGTTTCCTCCCGCAGCCGGGACGGCGTCACATAGATGGTCTCCTCGAAGAAAGGGCCTTCGAGGGGATCCGGCTTGTCGAAGACCGCCAGGACGTCGAGATTCCCGTCCGTGAGCAGACCCTCCACGGCCACCTCGACGCCGGCGACGTACTGCTCGACGAGGATCTCGTTCGCTGCGGCGCCGCCCTTCGCGGCGACTTCGGGGCGGCGCAGGATCGCCTCGATCCGCCTCCACGCCGCGAGGAAGGATTCGGGGTCGTCGGCCCGTATGACGCCCCGGCTGCCCGAGAGAAAAGTCGGCTTCAGAACGCAGGGATAGTCCACTCGCCGCGCCGCCTCGGCCGGGTCGTCGTCTAACCGGAAGAGCGTCGAGCGCGGGCCCGGCACGCCGGCCTCCTCCAGCGCGCGCCGGAGCGCCGCCTTGTTCCGTGCGGCCGAGGCCGACTCGGGTGAGTTGGCCGGCAGACCGAGCGCATCGCAGATCGCGGCCGCGGCGACCACCGTGTCGTCGTCCACTCCCACGACGGCGTCGATCGGATGCGTGCGGACGAACTCTCGAACCCGGCGAACGCACGCCTCGGGGTCGCGGAAGTCGATCGTCAGGAGCCGGTCCGGATGGACGCTCGCGAGCGCGTTCGGCTCCTCGGACGCGACGGTGACGTCGACGTCGAGCCGCCGCGCCGCCTCGAGAAAGTCGGACGCGCGATACGTCGTCGTCGGCAGGAGAAGGAGGACCCGAGTCACGGCGCGATCCTAAGTCCGGCGCGGGTCGCGCCGCAGAACGGCGCCCTGTCACACAGTTGTCACGGCAACCCGGCTGGCATGCCGCGAGACGACATTTGAAGAAAAAGGAGGTCGCCATGAACGTCATCCCCCCGCAGCCGAAACCGAAACGCCTCCCGCTTCTCGCCTCTCTCCTCGCGGCCCTCGTTCTCCTTCCGGGTCTCCCCGCGACGGCCCGCGCCGAAGTGGACTGCCTTGAGACGTACGTGAACTGCGTCCAGGCCGCGGCCGATCTCGGCACCGTCTCGGAGAGATCCTGGGCCGGCCTCCGCTGCGCTTACCAATTGATCGCCTGTCTCCAGCGTCGTCTTGCTTGAATCGTTTTCTCGACACCCATTTTCGAAAGGAGGAATCGTGAATCTCGTCCGACTCGCTTCCGTCCGTCTCCTGGCTTCGGGTCTCGCCGCCGTCTCCGCTCTGTCCGTCGCCGCTCCCCTTCACGCCAACAGCTGCATCCGGAGTTATGCCGAGTGCCTGGTCAAGGCTGCGGACCTTGAGTTCTGGTGGGAGCGGTCCGCCGCCGGAATCGACTGTTACTTAGACGCCGTGGCCTGCGTGCGGAGGGCCTACGTCTAGAGTCCCGGTCGCGGCGGCGCTCCTCGGTCTCTCCATGTCCGCAGCGCCCTTTCCGCTGCTCGCCGACGGGTCGCAACGGCCCGTCGGCGAATACGGCGGGCGGTCCATCACGCCGACGGAGATCCGGGTGCTCGACGCTTCGGTCCCCGCGATCGTGCGGATCGACCGGACGACTCTCGCAGCCTCGCTGCTCTCCCTTGCGGGCGCCGACGCGCCCGTGGACCCCTACGGCTTTGCGGAGCCGGGAGACGGAACCGTCTGGGTTCTCGGAGGGAGAGGACGTTTCGTCCATCGCTTTTCGGCCGCGACCGGCGAGCTCGTCGACACGCGGAGCCTGGCGGATCCGGGCCAGGGAATCGCGACGCTCTGGGACCGGGTCGGGATCTTCGCGGTGCGGATCGGCTCAGGCGAACGCCTGGTCCTGCGACAGGAGAACGGGGCGTTCGTTCCCTTCTCGCCTCTCGTTTCACGTCCGGCGCCGGAGATCACTTCCCGGCTGATCCGCAACCTGCTGCGCTCCGGTTCCGGAACCTCGAAGGAGATCCCGCTCTGGTACACCGCAGGACCCGCCGAGGTCTTTCTCCTCGGCCGGACGGGAGGAACCCGCTCGATCCGGGTCCCGGCGTTCGCCGCGCCGCCGGGCCCCGGCGAGCCGGACCCGGAACCGGGGGCGCAATTCACCTACCCGGTCCGGGACGCGTTCCTTCGGGACGACGGTCTCTGGATCCTCTCCAACCAGGAAGGGGCGCGCACCCCGCTCGAGCCCGGGGCGACACGCGGGCGCCACGCGGTGTTCCTCCGCGCGGGCAGGCCCGATCGGGTCGTGCGGCTCGATCGGGAAGCGCGGGCCCTGCTCGACGCCGGTTCCCGCGGCCTCGTCGTCCTCTTCGCCGACGGCGTCGTCGCACGGGTCGCGCTTCCGTGACGAAGCTCCCGGCGATCCCGTACCTTGCGGCGGTCTCCCCTCCCGCTGCGCCTCTGGTCGCGGTCCTCGCGGTCCTCGCCGGCGCCGCCTCGGTGCTCGAGATCATCGATCGCGGATCCTCGGACTGGATCCTCGCCTCGGTCGGCCTGCTCCAGCTCTTCGCGTGCTCGACCGGCTTCGCGCGGCACGCGACCCGCGGTCACTATGATCCGATTCTCCTTGCGAACCCGCGCCGCCGCCGCGTGGCGCTCGCGCACTTCGCCGTCGCGAGCGCTCCCGGCCTGGGAGCCTGGATTGCCGTGGGCGCCGCCCAGGCGATCGCGGCGCGCTCCCCGGCGGTACCCGCCTTCCGGCCGGCCGGATGGGCGGGCTTCTTTCTCGTCTCCGCGATCCCGTGGGCCGCGAGCCTTCGCGCTCCCCGCTTCGTGGCCGGAGCGCTCTGGCTCACGACGACCGCCTCCCTCGCCATTTCCGGAAAACTGCTCGCACCGCTCGCGCTCCTGCACTCCCGGACCGGGTGGGCGGGACGACATCCGCTCCAGGCGCTCGGGCTCGGCCTCGCGTTTCCGATCGTGCTGCCGTCGCTCGATTGGCCGCCCGCCGTCCTGTTCGGTTTCGTCCTGGTGTCGACAGCCGCCCTCGCGGCGGGAGTCGAGACGGTGGCGAGAGCGGAATTTCCGCTCGCCGAGGAGGGCGGTTGAAGCCGGTCCTCGAGGCGCGAGGCATCGGCAAGAGCTATGGCCCGAGGGCCGTCCTCTCCGACGTGGACTTCGCGCTCGCGCCCTCCGAGACCGTGGGCCTGATCGGTCCGAACGGCGCCGGCAAGACGACGCTCCTCCGCATCCTGCTCGGCCTGGTCCAGCCGTCGCGCGGCCGCGTCGTCTCCTTCGCCGCGGGCGGGGCGATCGAGCACTTCGGAGGCGCGCACACGCTCCCACCCCACGTTCGCGTCCGGACCTGGACTCGGCTCGTTTCGAGGGGGGAAGCCTCCTGCGACGACCGCCGGCCGATCCGGGAGCTCTCGCGCGGATCCCGCCAGCTGCTCGGTCTCGCGACCGTGCTGGCGAGAGGTTCGCTGGCCGCAGTCCTTCTCGACGAGCCATGGGAGGGTCTGGATCCGGACGGAGCGCGGTGGCTTTCGGAGACCGTCCGGCGGCGAAAGGGCGAAGGGTGCGCGTTCGTCCTCTCGTCGCATCGCCTCCACGATCTCGCCGGGCTCTGCGAGCGCTACGCCTTCCTGGCCGATGGAAGGCTCGAAGTTCGGGAGGCGGCCGACGTCGCGCGGGGCCCGGTCCGCGGAGAGGACCTGCTGCGGGCGTTCGATTCGATCCGGGTCCCGCCGTGAGAAGGAGCGCCGCCGCTATTGCGACGTCCGGCCGAAGTACCCATGAAGCTCGCGCAGCGCGCCGCGATCGATCCGTCTTCCGCGAACCGACTCTCTCAGGAGCGCGAGCGCGGCCATTCCTTCGGGCACCATCTGGATCTCGTCGATGGCCGGAAGCGCCGCGACGATTTCCCGGCGCGCCGCTTCGTCCTGTGCCAGGTCGAGGAGGAGGTCCGCGACCACGAGCTGCAGCGCCGCGACGTCGCCCCGCATTCCAATCTCGGTGAATTCCCGCTGCGCGGAGCGGTACGCTTCGATCGCGGAGGCGGGCTGCCCCTTGACCCGCAGCAGGTCGCCGATACCCCAGTGCACCTTGGCGACCCCGACGCGGTTCTCGAGGCGCCTCCACACCAGGAGCGCGTGACGCGAGGCGTCGAGAGCTTCTTCGGCCTCTCCCAGTCCGGCGTGGAGCTGAACCAGGTTCGTCAGGGCGGTTCCGAGCAGCTGGTCGTTTCCCATCGCGCGCGCTCCGGCCCGGATCCGCCGGAAGGTTTCAATCGCGCGGGTCGGCTGGTTCGCCTCCATGAGAACGATGCCCTCGAGAAAGCGGCACTTGAGCGCTTCCTCCCGCATCTCGAGCTTCTCGAAGCTCTCGATCAGGAGCGGCGCGAGCTCGAGCACCTCGTCGAACTCGCGCTCCTCGACCTTCAGCGCGAGGCGCTGATACGAAAGCCGGGACCAGTCGGCGGCCGAGTTCAGGGTGTGGCGAAACCAGGCCTCGGCCCGATCGAACCAGCGGCGTGCCTCTTCGCGGCGCGAGAGCAGCCGGCAGGCGGTCCCGCCGATCAATGCCATCTCGCCCAGAAAAAACTCGCGCTCGTCCAAGATTCCGACCGAGCGGCGTGGCTGCTCCAGGAACCGATAGAAGAACTCGGCATTCCGCAGGACCTCTTCCGGAGAAGACTCGAGCTGGTTTTTCAGGAGCCCGCACGCGCCCAGCAGAGTTTCCGGTTCTTCCAGGCGCAGCTCCGCGGATTTCGAGGCGCGCATCTCGATCGCCGTCGCCAGCGCCAGGCGCGCGGCGGACATCCCTTCCTCCGAGGTGATCGGCCTTATCGGGAAACGGAGAAGGCGTCCGGCCATGTTACGAGCTCTGCTCCAGGCCTTCGGCCAGCTCGGCCGCCAGGTCACACGGCTCCCGGGAGAGCACCCGGGCGAGGGCTTCGTCCGTCGGCTCGTTCTGGTGTTTCCAGATCTGGAAAGAACGCGCGTACTGGCACGCCGCGATCAGGAGGGAGAGCGTCAGCGAACGCGCGGAGGTGTGCGACAGACCTGTGCGGCGAACGAAGCGATGGAACCACATGGACAGGTTCTTCTCCGCCTCCCGGGACTCCTGCTCGCTCAGACGGTAGTGATTCTCGAACGCCGAGTGGATGACGGGCAAGGCCCGCTCGAAGAGGTCATCCACCCGGTCGTTTCGGATCTGCCTGTTCATTTGTCGCGAGAGGAGAAGACCAGCCTAGCCCATCCGAGGCTTCCGGGGGAAGTCGCCGCCCGACTCCCCGGCCGCCGCTAGGTCGGGATCATTCCCTTCACCTTGATCGTGAATTGCGGCTTGCGAGGAGCTGGAACGCGATGCGCCGTCGACGTGGTCGGAGTTTCCGAAGGCTCCGGCCTGCGTTCGGGAACCCGAACCGGTTCAGTGGTGGCCATGAGGTTCTCCTTTCGCGAATCGGGAAGAAGATCGAATCTCCGTCTATTTCATCACAACGCATGCAACAGGGCATCGACTAAAGTCGGAGGGATCACCGGTCCGCCTCACCCTTCGGTCGGAACGCGACTTTGGCTTGCCCACCGATAGAATGACGCCTTTTAGCCGAAGCGAGAGGAGCTCCTCATGTCCGGATCTCGAATTCCTGCCGCGGTTTGCGCG
The DNA here is from genome assembly GCA_003222385.1 of Acidobacteriota bacterium. Classification (GTDB taxonomy): domain Bacteria; phylum Acidobacteriota; class Thermoanaerobaculia; order UBA5066; family Gp7-AA6; genus Gp7-AA6. Next base: position 1,914 of record QHVV01000099.1, on the reverse strand, counting down.
GTTCTGCTGGCCGGCGGCGTGACGATCGGGGAACAGCCGAGACCGGCCCGGAAGGCGGCACCCCGGCCCGCTGCCGAACGCGACGTCCTTCCCTTCCATGCCGTCGAGAAGACCCTGCCGAACGGTTTGAAGGTCATCGTCGTGCCGACCGGCTTTCCGAACATCGTGTCGCTCCAGATCCCGGTGCAGACCGGATCGCGGAACGAGGTCGAGCCGGGCAAGTCCGGCTTCGCTCACTTCTTCGAGCACATGATGTTTCGCGGGACGAAGGCGTATCCGTCGGAGAAGTACAACGAGGTCATCACGCAGGCGGGCGCGCGCCAGAACGCCTACACCACGAACGACTACACGAATTACCACACAACGTTCGCGAAGGACGACCTGGAGACCGTGCTCAAGATCGAGGCGGACCGCTTCAAGAACCTCGATTACTCCCAGGAAGGATTCAAGACAGAAGCGCGCGCGGTTCTCGGGGAATACAACAAGAACAGCGCGAACCCCCTCGTCAAGATCGAAGAGGTGCAGCACGACAAGGCTTTCACCACGCACACGTACAAGCACACGACGATGGGTTTCATCAAGGACATCGAGGACATGCCCAACCAGTTCGACTACTCGCGAACCTTCTTCGAGCACTGGTATCGGCCGGAGAACACGACGGTGATCGTGGCGGGAGACGTCGAACCGCAGCGCGTGATCCCGCTGGTCGAAAAATACTGGGGAGACTGGAAGCCCGGACACTACCGGGTGGACATCCCGCGGGAGCCGGAGCCCGCGGCCGCCGTGTACGCGCACGTCCCCTGGCCGATCCCGACGCTACCGTGGGTGACGATCGCGTTCCACGGGCCGGCCTTCTCCGACACCGCGAAGGACTACGCCGCGCTGGATCTTCTTCTCGACCTCTACTTCGGGGAGACCTCCGACACCTACAAGCGCCTCGTCGAGCAGGAACAGAAGGTGGACGCGCTCTTCAGCGACAACGAGGGGCACGTCGATCCGTCCCTCACCGGGGTGTACGCCCGGTTGAAGAAGATGGACGACGCCCTCTCCGTCCGCGACGAGATCCTGAAGACCTTTGCCGAAGCGCGCTCGCGGCCGGTCGCGGCGAAGCGTCTCTCCGACGCCAAGTCCAACGCCCGGTACGCGCTGGTGAAATCGCTCGACAACACCGAGACGATCGCCGACACCTTAGCCGGCTTCGTGAGGTACCACCGCTCCTTCGACACGCTGAACAACTTCTACCGCGTCTACGACACACTGACCCCGGACGACCTCCTCGCAGCCGCGCGCCGCTACTTCACCGACAACCGCCTCGTCGAGACGACCCTCTCGAAGGACCCCATGCCGGCTCCGGTCTCGACGCTCCCCTCTCTGGCGGCCTTCGCCCCCCGGAGCGCTTCGGCGGAAAAGGCGGAAGTCCCGATCGTGCTGCAGAAGACGGCGCTGCCGCAGATCAACTTCAAGCTGCTCTTCGCTGTCGGTTCCCAGCGGGACCCGGCCGGCAAAGAGGGTCTCGCGGCGCTCTCGGGCGCGATGATCGCCGAAGCCGGTTCGAAGGAGATGCGGATCGACGAGATCAACCGGGCGCTGTATCCGATGGCCGGAAGCTTCGGCGACCTGGTCGACAAGGAGATGACGACCTTCACCGGCTCGATCCACCGCGACAACTGGAAACCGTTCCTCGAGATCGTGCTCCCGCAGCTCTCCGACCCGGGCTTTCGCGAGGACGACTTCCAGAGGCTGAAGGACAGCCAGTCGAACGCGCTGAAGGAAGACCTGCGCTCGAACAACGAAGAGGAGCTGGCGAAGGAGCGCCTTCAGACGAACCTGTTCGCGGGAACGCCGTACGCCCATCCGGCGCTCGGAACCGTCGCCGGCATCCAGGCGATCACGCTCGACGACGTGAAGCGTTTC
>QHVV01000098.1 GCA_003222385.1 Acidobacteriota bacterium | reverse complement strand
CTCGTCTACGCGCACCTGGCCGCCTGGATCCGCGTCCTCGCCGCGCTCGCCCGCCGTTCCGACGACGTCCACGCGCCGCTCTCCGCGCTTCCGCACGGGACCGCGTTCTTCCGGGCCGACCTGCTCGAGGAGGCGCTCTCCGAAATGGGCGCATTCGAAGCCGTGCGGGAGGCGATCCGGGAACCGGGGGACGAAAGGACAGTCCTCTCGCGGCTCCACGCCAGCTTCGACGCGTTTTCGACCCGTGATCTCTTAGACGCCCTGCGCGACGGCGGGATCGCGTCGCTCCCCTATCTCGAAGCGCTCGCCGAGGCGCCGTTCACGGGGCTCGCCGACTCGACGGAGGAGGATCCCGAGTCACTGCGGGCGTTTCTCGCTCGACGGGAGCGCGACCTCGCGTCCGCGCCGGCCGGCGTGCCTTCCCTCGAGATTCCCCAGGCTTGACCGGTCCGCCAGACTTACGCCATAATTACGCCTCATGGAGACCGAGGAGAAGATCCGCCTCCTCATGTCCCAGGCCGTCTCCGACCGGGAGGGGGTCGGGCCGCTCGCGGACCTCGCGTCGGGACTCAGGGCCCGGGAGCCTCTCGATCCGATCAACATTCGATCGTTGGCGGACCGCGGCTTCGGGAAGACCCGGCTCTTCCGGATCCTGCTCACCAACGTTTGCGCGTTCTCGTGCGACTACTGCCCGATGCGGGCCGGCCGGGAGATACCGCGGCACGCTCTCGCCCCGTCGACGCTCGCCGACGTCTTTCTGACGGCTCACGGACGCGGCTGGGTCTCCGGACTCTTCGTCACGACCGGGATCCCGAGGAATCCGCGTTTCGCGATGGATCGGTTGATCGAGCTCGTCGAAATCCTCCGGCTGCGCCGGCGATATGCGGGATACCTTCATGCGAAGGCGGTCGCGGGCGCCGAGCCCGAGCAGATCGACCGGCTTGCCGACCTGTGCGACCGCGTCTCGTACAACCTCGAGGCGGCGTGCCAGGCGACGCTCGACCGCGTCGCGCCGGAGAAGAGCTTCGAGGACGGGCTCGCGCTGCTCCGCAGGGTGCGGGATCGCTCGCAGGCGCTCGGAACTCGGCGGGTTGGAGGAGATCCGCGGCCGCCGGGACGGGCCGCCGCCGCCGGGACCACCGCGCAGTTCGTGGTCGGGATCGGGTCCGAGGCCGACCGGAACTTCCTCGAGACGAGCCACCGGCTCTGGCGCGAACGCGCGCTCCACCATCCCCACTTCGCGGCGTTCCGCCCGATCGAGGACACGCCGCTCGAAGGGGAGCGCGAAACGCCGGTCCTCCGCGAGAACCGGCTGTACCAGGCCGATCACCTCCTCCGCGATTACGCCGGCGCCTTTCGACCCGAGGATCTCGTGTACGGGACGGACGGCAACCTTCCCCTCTCGCGCGACCCCAAGCTCGCGTGGGCCCTCGCTCATCCCGACCGGTATCCGGTCGACGTCGCGACCGCCGACAAGGAGACACTGCTCCGGGTTCCGGGGCTGGGTCCGCGGACCGTCGAGCGCCTGCTTGCGGTGCGGCGGTCGATCGCGGCGCTCGACGTCGCGGGCCTACGGAAGTCCGGTGCCGCCGCCTCGCGCGCCCGAGGATTCCTGGCCTGGCGCGGCAGGACCCTCGGGGCGCGGTCGATCCAGGAAACGCTGTTCCCTCCGGAGCATTTTCCGGAGCCGTCGCGCGTGTACAGCTTCTCCCCCGGCACGTTTCGCTGAGCTTCGACCGGGCGCGTCCGGCGGCCCGCCCGGCGCCTCCGACGCCCGGACTTGCGGCCTGCTTGCAATTAAATCCATTGTTTTGTATAAATATGCAGATGGAACGGATTCGCGCGAGCGTGGCCGGAGCGTCGGGGTATGCAGGGGGAGAGCTCGTCCGCTGGCTCGCGCGCCACCCGTCCGTGGAGGTCGCGCACCTGACGGCCTTCCGGGAGCAGGGTCGGCCGCTGGGAGACGTCTTCCCGAACCTGCGCGGTTTCGGCGACCACCTGCTGAACGGCGCCGGCTGGCGGCGGATGGCGGAGGACTCGGACGTCGTCTTTCTCGCGCTTCCTCACGGCGCCGCGATCGAAGCGGTTCCGGCACTCCTCGAAGGGAAAACGCGGGTAATCGATCTCGGTGCCGACTTCCGCCTGAAAGACGCGGCGAGTTACGCGCAGTGGTACGGCTCGGATCATGGATCGCCGGAACTGCTGCCCGAGGCGGTCTACGGCCTGCCCGAAGTCAACCGGGAGAAGGTGCGCTCGGCGCGGCTCGTCGCCAACCCCGGTTGCTATCCGACCGCGGCGGCGCTCGCCCTCCTCCCCCTCCTCGCCGGCCGACGCGTCCGCGGTGCAGTCATCGTGGACGCGAAGTCGGGCGTCTCGGGCGCGGGAAGAAGCCCGTCCGCCGCGACGCACTTTTCCGAGGTCAACGAGAACGTCAAACCCTACAAACTGGGGGAACACCGGCACACCCCCGAAATGGAGCAGACGTTCGCGGAGGCCGGCAGCGCCGTCTCGGTGTACTTCGCTCCGCACCTCGCGCCGATGACGCGCGGGATCCTCGCGACGTGCTACGTGCCGCTCGAAGAGCCGATCTCCGAATCCGACCTGTTCGCGCTCTACCGCGAGGCGTACGCGGAGGAGCCCTTCGTCCGCGTTCTGGAGCACGACCTTCCGCAGACGAAGGGGACGCTCGGCTCGAACTTCTGCGACGTCGCCGTGCGCGTCGATGCGGGGCGCCGGCTCGCGGTCGCCGTTTCCGCGATCGACAACCTCGTCAAGGGCGCGGCCGGCTCCGCGATCCAGAACATGAACCTGATGTTCGGCCTCCCGGAGACCGAAGGGCTCTGGGCGGCGGGCGTCTACCCGTGAAGATTGACCGGGAGGAGAGACCCACGATGACCGAGACCCTGGACGAAATCGAAACGATCTCCCGAACGAACGGAAACGCCGCGAGCCCCCGGGGATTTCGCGCGGCCGGAATTCACAGCGGGATCAAGCGGGACAAGCCGGACCTCGCGCTCCTCGTCGCGGAGGTCCCCGCGTCCGCGGCCGGCGTCTTCACGACGAACCGCGTCAAAGCCGCGCCGGTCCGGTACACGCAACGGGCGATCTCCGCCGGCCGGGCGCAGGCGATCGTCGTCAACAGCGGCAACGCCAACGCCTGCACGGGCGAGACCGGTCTCGCCGACGCCGCCGAAATGGCGCGCCTCGCGGCCGACGCGCTCGACCTTCCGACCGGGTTGGTTCTCGTCGCGTCCACCGGCGTGATCGGCGTTCCGCTGCCCATGGACGTCCTGCGCCGGGGGATCCCGAGGGCAGCCGCCAGTCTGTCCGCCGACGGAGGAGGCGCCGCCGCGGAAGCGATCCGGACGACGGACACGTTCACGAAGACGTGCGCCGTCCGGTTGGACATCGACGGGGTCGAGGTCACGATCGGAGGGATGGCGAAAGGTGCGGGCATGATCCATCCGAACCTGGCGACGACCCTCTGCTTCCTGACGACGGACGCGGCCCTTCCCCCCGCCGTGCTGCGGCGCGCCCTGACCTGCGCGGTGGCGGAATCGTTCAACTCGATCACCGTCGACGGCGACACCAGCACGAACGACACGGTGCTGGCGCTCGCAAACGGCCGCGCCGGAGGCGCTCCGATCACGAACGGCGAGGGGTTGTCCCGCTTCACAGCCGGCCTGACCGCGGTCGCGTCCGAGCTCGCGCGCATGGTCGTCGAGGACGGGGAGGGCGCGACGAAGATCGTTTCGATCCGGGTCGAAGGAGCCGTCTCGGCGGCCGAGGCCCACCAGGCGGCGATGACGGTTGCCAACTCGCCCCTCGTCAAGACGGCTCTTCACGGCGGCGAGCCGAACTGGGGGCGGATCCTGGCGGCGCTCGGACGCTCCGGCGTCGAAATGGCGGAAGAGACGACGGACATCTCCTTCGGGAAGCTCGCCGTCGTTCGCGGCGGTCGCGGCGTGCCCGACGTGTGGGACGCGGCCGCGGCGGCGCTCGAAGAGAAAGAGATCGAGATCCGGATCGGACTGGGCGTCGGAACCGGCGCGGCGCGCGTCTGGACCTGCGACCTCTCCGAAGAGTACGTGCGGATCAACGGGAGCTATACGACATGAGCGGAACCTGGAACGGCTTCTCGTCCAATCCCGACGCGATCGGATCCTCGCTCGCGCAGGCGCTGCGCTACGTCGCGGCGTGGCGGGGCAGGACCGTCGTCGTCAAGTACGGCGGGAGCGCCGTCGACTCCGCCGCCACGGGAACGGTGCCGGAGGATCTCGTCCTGCTCCAGCAGGCGGGAGTCCGGCCGATTCTCGTGCACGGCGGCGGCCCGGAGATCACCCGCGAGATCGAGAGCGCCGGAGGATCAACGCAATTCGTGGACGGCCTCCGGGTCACCGACGCGAGGACGATGGAGATCGTCGAGCGCGTCCTGGGCGGCGCCGTCAACAAGCGGCTGGTGAACCTGATCGCGCACGCCGGAGGGCGCGCGGTCGGGGTCTCCGGAAAAGACGCGCGGGTCCTACACGCGAGACCGCACGAGCGTGCCCGGGAGCTCGGCTTCGTCGGCGAGGTCGACCGGGTCGAGCCGCGCATCGTCGAGGTCCTGCTGGGAGAAGGCTTCCTTCCGGTCGTTGCGTCTCTCGGCGTCGGGTCGGACGGCCGGGCGTACAACCTGAACGCGGATACGGCGGCCGCGGCTCTCGCCGTGGCCGTGCGCGCCGACAAGCTGGTTCTCCTGACCGACGTCCCCGGCATCTATCGGAAGATCTCGGGGGGACGCGAGCTGCTCTCCGAGCTTTCCCCGGAAGAGGCGCGCACGCTCCTGACCGGCGGCGTCGTTTCCCGCGGAATGATCCCGAAGGTCGAGGCCGCGCTCGCGTCCGTCGAAGGTGGCGTACCTTCGGCGCACATCGTCGGCGCGGAGACGCCCCACTCACTCTTACTCGAGCTCTTCACCCGCTCCGGAATCGGCACCATGATCCACGCCGCCGCTGCCGAGCCGGTCGCCCTCGCGCCGCCCGCATGACCGGAATTCGCGAGCTCGCCGGTACGACCTCGGTGATCCGCGAAGCGGACCGCGTCCTCTTCCGCAACTACAAGAGGGCGCCGGTCGCCTTCTCACGGGGATCGGGCACGCGGCTGTTCGATCTCGAAGGCCGTGACTACCTCGACTTCGTCGGAGGGATCGCGGTCTCGAGCCTGGGCCACGCGCATCCGGCGCTCGTACACGCGATCTCCGAGCAGGCCGCGCGCTACGTTCACGTCTCGAACCTCTACCAGATCCCGGAGCAGGTCGAGGCGGCGCGCCGATTGACCGCTCTCGCCGGACTGCCCCGCGCCTTCTTCTGCAACAGCGGCGCGGAAGCCAACGAGGCCGCGATCAAGCTCGCCAGGAAGCGCGGCAAAGCGGTCCGGGGAGCCGAAGCCCACGAGATCCTGGTGGCCGACAACTCGTTTCACGGCCGCACACTCGCCACGCTCGCGGCCACCGGCAACGCGCGCTACCGGGCGGGGTTCGAGCCGATGCCCGCCGGCTTCCGGTTCGTCCCTTACGACGACCCGAGAGCGATGCGCGAAGCGATCACCGCGGCGACCGTCGCGATCCTGATCGAGCCGGTGCAGGGGGAAGGCGGCGTGCTGCTCCCTTCGGCCGGCTACCTCGCGGCCCTGCGCGAGCTCGCCGACGCGCACCATCTCCTGCTCCTCTTCGACGAGGTTCAGACGGGGATCGGGCGAACCGGGAAGATGTTCGCGTTCGAACACTCTGGCGTCCGGCCCGACGTCGTGATGCTCGCCAAGGGCGTTGCCGGCGGCGTGCCCGCGGGCGTGATGCTCGCGACGGAGGAGGCCGCCGCCCACTTCGCGCCGGGAGACCACGGCTCGACGTTCGGCGGAAATGCGCTCGCCTCCGCCGCGATCTGCGCGGTCCTCGACACGATCGAGAGGGAGGGCCTGGTCGAGAACGCCGCGGTCCTGGGAGCCCGGCTCGCCGCGGGTCTTGAAAAGCTGCGCGAGCGACGGCCCGTCGTCGAAGCGGTCCGCGGCGCGGGCCTTCTGGTCGGCGCGGATCTCTCGGTCGAGGCGGCGCCCGTGGTCGAAGCGTGTCTGGCGCGGGGACTCCTCGTGAACGCCGTCCGGCCGAAGACCTTGAGATTCGCTCCCCCGCTCGTGGTCTCCGCGGCGGAGGTCGACCAGGCGCTCGAGATCGTGGACGAGGCGCTCGCCGCCGTCTCCTCGCCGGCCTCCGAGAAAGGAAGGGAAATCGCGTGAAGGTCCGAAAAGCCGCGCTCGCGTACTCCGGAGGACTCGACACCTCCGTCATCATCCCGTGGCTCCGCGAGGAACACGGCTGCCAGGTGGTCGCGGTCGTGGCGAACGTCGGCCAGACCGACGACTTCGCGGCCGTCGAGCGGAAGGCCCTCGCGAGCGGCGCGATCGAGTGCCGCGTCGTCGACGTCCGGCGCACCTTCGTCTCGGACTACGTGTTTCCGGCGCTCCGCGCGGGTGCGATCTACGAAGGCCGCTACCTCCTCGGCACCGCGCTCGCGCGGCCCCTGATCGCGCGCGTCCAGGTGGAGGTCGCGAAGGAAACCGGCTGCGACGCACTCGCCCACGGCTGCACAGGAAAGGGAAACGACCAGGTGCGGTTCGAGCTCGCCTACCGGGCTCTGGCTCCGGAGCTGCCCATCATCGCGCCCTGGCGGGAGTGGACTCTGAAGTCGCGCGAGGACGAGATCGCCTACGCCGCGCGGCACGGCATTCCCGTGCCGGTGACCTCGGCGAAACCCTATTCGATCGATCAGAATCTCTGGCACACCTCGTACGAGGGGGGAATTCTGGAGGACCCCGCGGTCGCGCCGCCCGAAGACATGTTCCAGACGACCAGTGATCCGGCGGAAGCCCCGGACGAGCCGGAGCTCTTGGAGATCGAGTTCGAGCACGGATTTCCGATCGGCGTGAACGGCCACCGGCTCCCGCCGGAGGAGCTCGTCGCCGGGCTGAACGTCCTCGCCGGGGCGCACGGGGTCGGACGGATGGACCTCGTCGAAAACCGTCTCGTCGGAATGAAAAGCCGCGGCGTTTACGAGACGCCGGCCGGAACGGTCCTTCGGACGGCGCTCGCGGACCTCGAGTCCCTGACGCTCGACCGCGAGACCCACCATTTCCGGGAGACGATCTCGCCCCGCTACGCCGACCTCGTCTACAACGGCCTCTGGCACTCTCCCCTGCGGGAGTCCTTCGACGCGTTTCTCGAGATCTCTCACCGGTGGGTCAGCGGCCGGGTTCGGCTCCGGCTCTTCAAAGGTTCCTGTCTCGCGGTTTCCCGGACCTCGCCGTACTCGCTCTATCGGCACGACCTCGCGACGTTCGGAGAAGACGGCGTCTACGACCAGAAGGACGCGGCCGGATTCAACAACCTCTGGGCGCTGCCGACGCGGGTCGTCGCTGCCGTTCGTCGCGAGACGGCTTCGCCGGCGCCGACGCCGGAGCCGGTGGCGAGCGAATGACGAACGAAACGTCCGTGCCGGCAGCGGCGCGTCCGCGGAAGCTCTGGGGCGGACGTTTCGAGAACGATCTCGACCCGGACCTTCATCGCTTCACGTCCTCGCTCCCATTCGACCGCCGCCTGGTGCGCCACGACCTCGTGGGCAGCCTCGCGCACGCCCGGATGCTCCGGGAGACCGGCGTCCTCTCATCGGACGACGCGGGTCCGATCCTTTCGGGACTCTCCCTTCTGCTGACCGAGGTCGAGGAAGGGCGCCTCGAAGTCGACGGCGATGACGAGGACGTCCACTCGTGGATCGAGCGGGAGCTTTTCCGCCGGATCGGGGAGCCCGCGGGACGCCTACACACGGCGCGCAGCCGTAACGACCAGACCTCGACCGCCTTGCGACTCTCGGTCCGCGAAGCGATCGAGCAGATCCTGCCAGAGCTCGCGGCGCTCGGGGAGACGTGGCTCGCCATCGCGCGGGAGCATCGCGAGACGTGGATGCCGGGGTACACGCACCTCCAGCGCGGACAGCCGGTGAGCCTGGCCCATCACCTGCTCGCGCACTTCTGGGCGATTGCCGCGGATCGAGTTCGGTTCGAGCGCGCCCACGCGAGCTCCGGAGTTTCTCCGCTCGGGGCGGCGGCGCTCGCCGGCACGCCCCACCCGGTCGAGCCGCGCCGGACGGCGCAGCTTCTCGGCTTCGAAGACGTCTTCGCCAACAGCATCCATGCGGTCGCCGACCGCGATTTCGCGGTCGAGGCGGCCTTCGCGTGCGCTCTCGCGGCCGTCCACCTTTCGCGATGGGCGGAGGAAGTCGTCCTGTGGACGTCGTCGGAGTTCGGCTTCGCGAAGCTCTCCGACTCCGTCGCCAAGGGCTCGAGCCTGATGCCGCAGAAGCGGAACCCGGAACCGGCGGAGCTCGTCCGCGGAAAGGCCGGCCGCGTGATCGGCGACCTGACTGCGCTTCTCGTCGTGTTGAAAGGCCTTCCCCTCGCGTACGACAGCGATCTCCAGGAGGACAAGGAAGCCGTCTTCGACGCCCTGGACACGGTCCGGGCCTGCCTGAGCGCGGCGCGCCGCGTCTCGGCGGGCCTCGCGTTCGACCGCGAGCGCCTGTCGGGCGCGCTCGAGGAGGGACACGCGACGGCGACCGATCTCGCAGACCACCTCGTCCGCCGGGGCGTGCCTTTCCGCGCGGCGCACGAGCAGGCCGGACGCGCGGTGCGCGAGGCCGAACGACGCGGCTCGTCCCTCGCCGACCTCCCCTTGGACGTCCTGCGCTCGGCTTGCCCCGACGTGTCCGACGATGTCGCCTCGTTTCTTTCGGTCGACCATTCGGTGCGTTCCCGCCGCTCCTCCGGCGGCCCCGCGCCGGAAGCCGTGATGGAGCAGATCGGCCTCGCCGAGCGGGAGCTCGAGGAGGCCCGCGGCTGGCTCCGCCGGCGGCGGGCGCCTCCGATCTACCGCGCGCACTGCGAGGGCCGGCTCCTCGACGGACAGATCGCGTGAACAAACCGGCGCGCGAGCGGACCATCCTGGAGATCGTGTCCGGGCATCCGGTCGGAACCCAGGAAGAGCTCGCGCAGGAGCTCCGCCGGCGCGGGACTGCCGTGACCCAGGCGACGGTCTCCCGCGACGTCAAGCGGCTGGGGCTGGTCAAGGTCGCCGACGCGACCGGCGCCTACCGCTACGCGATCCCGAACGGCGCGGCCGTGCCGACGACCTCTTCCGAAGAGAATCTGCGCAACGCGTTTCGAGAGTTCGTGACGGGCCTCGCCTCCGGAGAGGCGTTCTTCGTCGTGCAGACGCTGCCAGGGCGCGCGAACGCCGTGGCGATCGCGATCGATCAGGCGCGCCGACCCGAGCTGGTCGGGACGATCGCCGGAGACGACGCGATCCTCGTGATGGTGCGGAAGTCCGGGGACCGGGAGAGCGCGCGGCGCTCGCTCGAGTCGCTCCTCCCTTAGAACGGATAGCCGATCGAGAAGAAGAACCTGCCCTTTTCCTGACGGGTGGCGCTCGCGAGGACGCCCACGACGTTGCCTTTGTCGTCCACGAGCGTGACGTTGAAGGGCACCACCCGAGGGTCGATCGGCCACCCGTACTCGACGCGCACCGGCCCGATCGGGGTCATGTATCGCAGACCGACTCCGACCCCCTGCCGCAGACCCCGGTCCCCTTCGATCGCCAGCCGGATGTCCGCCGGGCGTTTCCAGACCTGCGCGGCGTCGTAGAAGATGGTCCCGCCCAGGTTTCCGAAGATCGGGAAGCGGTACTCCGCGTTGAAGCCCAGGAAGCCGTTTCCCCCCACGATGCGGGGGCCGGCGTCGCAGTCGTACCCGGTCAGGTCGGGATACGTGGCCGCGCAGGAGCCGACGCCCTCGCCGGTGTGGACCGTCGCCCGCGTGTCCGGATCGACCGTCTCGCCGGGAATACCGAGCAGGTCCGTCTCGAACGCGCGGTTCGTCGTGCGGCCGCCGGCGAAGAAGCGCTCGGCGAGCGGCACAGGAACGCCCTTCTCCACGTTGTAGGGAAAGATCGCCCCGCCGCGCGCGGCGACAGCGAAAACGCCCCCGGCGAACGAACGGAAGTACGCGCCCTGTCCCGAGAGCTTCGTGTAGCGGGCATTCGCCAGGAGGAGCGGAAACGCATATTTCGTGGAAACCGTGACGTAGTAGCCGGTCCGGGGATCGATGATGTCGTCGCGCCGGTCGTAGAAAAGATTCGGACCGATCGCCGACTGCCGGATCGGCTGATCGAACTTGCTGAACTCTCGCTCGATGTTCGAGAGGTCTTGCGGGTTGACCGGCTCGATCCGCTGGTACTCGTATCGCAGACCGACCCGCAGGTAGCGGCCGAAGAGCCGGGAGGTCTCCAAGACCGATCCCACCCGCTCGATGTCGATCTTCTGGATCGGCTCCCGCGTGTAGAACGCGAGAACGTTCAACGGGAGGTTGGTGTTGAAGAGAAAAGGCTCCCGGAAAGTCAGGATCGCGCGCCCGCGCCGGGAGATCGGGGCGTACTGGAGCTCGACCGACGCCGAGCGCATGGTGCCGAAGAGGTTGTTGTAGGAGACGCCCACGATCCCGAACGGGTCGTTCCGGTTTTCGAGCGCGTCCGGAGCGTACTGATAGCCGAGGCCGTACAGGAGAGCGAGGGGCCGGCCTTCCTGGACAGCGATCTCGACCGGGCGGGTCTGGTTCGCGGGGTCCGCCGGCTGCGGCCGAAGCTCGACGCGGCGGAAGACGCCGGTGCGGGTCAGGTTCCTCTGGGTCGTCAGGACCTCCTGCTCGGAGTAGGGATCTCCCTCCTTCCACGTGACGTGGCGCGTGATGCGGTCGGTGCCCGTGCGGGTGTTGCCGCGCACGATCGTCTTGCCGAAGAACGACCGCATCCCCTCTTCGACGTCGTACACGACGTCCGCGGAGGTCCCGTCGGCCGACAGAGTCCAGTTGTCCTTGACCGAGGCTTCGCGCCATCCCCGGTCGCGATAGCGGTTCTGCAGAGCGAAGGAGTCCTGCCGGACGAGGTTCGGGTTGAACGGCTTGCCCGGATCGACGGTCAGGATCTTCTCGAGGTCGTCGGGAGAGAGATGCTCGGCGCCGATCACCTTGCGGCTCTCGATGATTGCCCGGGGGCCTTCCGTCACCCGGATGTTGACGATCAAACGGTCGGGCTTGGAGCCTTCGGTCACCTGCGGATCTGCGATGCGGGCGTTCACCCAGCCCCGGGTCTGGTAATAGCCGAGCATTGCGTCGACGTCGTCTTTGAGGACGGTATCGACCAGCCGGCCGGGCCGCACGAACAGCAGCCCTTTCTGCTGGGTGACCATCAACTTCTTCAACTGCTTGTCGGAGACCGAGTCGTTCCCGGCGATCGCGATCTTTTCGACCGCGAACTTCGTCCCCTCCTCCACCGTGACCGACACCGTGAGGACGTCTCCCTGCTCCGCCATCGCGTAATCCACCTTCGCGCGATAGCGGCCTTTCCGCTGGAGGACGCGCCTCTTGTTTTCGGTGTACTGGAGGATCAAGTCCTCGTCGAAGATCTGACCCTCCAGGAGGTCATTCACCTCGTGGAGGACCTGCTTCTCGCGGATGCCGCGGGTGACGAAGACGACGCGCGGACCGACGGTCACGCGATAGACCGGCATGACCCGGCCGTCGCCGGTCGGCTGCGCGGCGATCAGCTCGACGGTCCCCCGCAGACGTGCGTTCTTGTGAAGGAACTTCGTCAAACGGTCGGCGTCGGCCCGGGCCTTCGACTCGCGGTAGCGGTCGCCCGCGTCGAGGTGCGCTTTCTTCAAGAGCTCCTGCCGCGTGAACGGTTTCGTCTCTCCGTCGAAGAGAGGGGAAGCCGTACGGGCGGGCTTTCCCGCGTCGATGTGATAGACGACCCGGGCGTCGAAGGTCTTCCGGTCGAAGAAGACCTCCGGTTGGATCGTCGAGGCGATGTATCCCTCGGCGTCGAGGCGCCGCTTCAACGCTCTCGCGCCTTCTTCGAGCTCCTCCGACTGGAAAACGGCGCCTTCCGAAAACGGGATCGCCCGGCGCATCTCCTCTCTCGAGACGGAGACGCCGTCGTCGAACTTCAGAGGGTTGACCCGGAAGGAGCGGAAGAGATGGACGGTCACCGCGACTCCGCCGGGCATCGATTCCGCCTCGATCCGTACGTCGAAGTAGCGTCGGGTCGCGAAGAGGTGGCGGATCGTGGACCCCGTCTCCTCCTCGGTCAGAGGCTGGCCCGACTTGATCGAGACCAGCCGGCCGACTTCTTCCGCGTCGACCGGACCGTCCGAGGTGTACGAGACCGACACGACGGTCTGTCCGTAGAGCGGCGGCGGCTCCGACGGCTGCTGGCCGGCTGCCCCGGCCGCCGCGGCGAGCAGAACGAGAACCGACAACGCTCGAGCCGCGACCAGCCGGCGCCGCTCCTTGCGGATCCGGTGATGCCTCAAAACCGCTGCCGCCGCCTCACGTTGATCGAGTAGATCCCGTTCTCGTCGCGGAGCGCCTGCAGCGTGATCGTCTGCGTCACCCGCCACTCGAGCTGAACGATCGATTCCTTGTCCGAGTTGAGAGACTGCGAATACGTCACCAGGAGCTCCGGAGTGATTTGCTTTCCGACGGTCGATCGGATGTCCGTCAGCTGGCTTCCGGTGAAGACGGGGTCGATCTGGAAGCGATCCAGCCGGAAGAGCCGCTGCGTGCGGCGCGCGAGCGATCCGGTCACCGCCCCGGCCACGACGCCACCCGCCGCCGAGACCAGCGACTGGTTGACCTCGGCGCCGGCGCGCTGATTCGGCGCCGAGCCCGTCAGGAGCAGCCCGACGACGGCGTCCTCGGAGAGCGGGGGGTCCGAAGTGAAACTCGACTGGATGCGCGGCCAGGTTCCCACGAGGTTGACGACCAGGTCGTAGCCTTTGACCTCCGCCCGTGCGCGCAGGTCGATGATCGGAGCGATGCGGGCCGTGTTGGCGAACGTCACGGTGCCGGACTCGATCTCGTACTGGACGTCGCGGAAGGTGATGCGCCCTCCTTCGTCCAGGAGGATCTGGCCGAGCACGATCGGCTGCGCCACCGTGCCGCGTGCGACGAGGTCGACTTCGGCGGTCAGCCGGGCGACGTTGTTGCGGACCTCGAGGGCCGCGGCCGAGACGATCCGCACCTCCAGGGCCGTCTGCTCCTTCCATGGCTCTCTCGCGGCGATCGAGCCGGTTGGACGGCTCCTCTCGAGGAGGTCCGAAAGCGTCACGACGAAGTCGCGGGAGTACGTCCCCCGCAGGAGCGTGACCTCGCCGCGCACGACGTTTCCCCCCGGAACTCCGGTCGCCACGAGATCGGCGTCCACCACGAGCCGCATGTCTTCGGGATATCGCAGCGCGACGTGCCGCGCCTGGATCGTCAGGCGGAAGTTCGACGGCTTCAGCCCCGCCAGGTTGACGCTTCCCGCGGCCAGGAGGTCGCCGCCCCCGACGCGGGCGCGGATGCCGTCGATCTGGGCGCTCGAGCCGTGGAACGAGACGACGCCGTCGATGTCATCCAAGATCTGCGACAGGCCGGTCAGCCGATACTTGGCGTTCTCGATGCGAACAGTCCCGGAGAAAGCCGGCGCCTGGAGCGTGCCGGCGGCGCGCACGTCGACCGACAGCCTGCCGGAGAGCGCGGTGTCGGGCAGCGCGACCGAGACGAGCGATGCGTCGATCGGTCCGGCCACCGCCATCGAAAGCGCCTTCGAGCCGCCGAAATCGAGCGAGCCCTGGACTTTCAGGTTCGTGCCCTCCCCGACCGCGTGGAACTCGTCGAAGACGAGCTGCTGCTTTCCGAGCACGATGCGGACGTCCCCCGACGTCGAGAGCACGCCCGGCCGGTCCGGGAAGTCGAGGCGGGCCTCCGTGACCGTGAAGAGACCGGAGAGGAACTCCCCCGCCTTGGACGGAAGGGTCAACACTCCCTTGACCGCCAGCGCGCCGCCGCGCCCCGGCGCGAGGTCGAGCGGCGTGTAGAGCACGAGTGCCGCGAGATCCCTCGCGTCGAGCGAGACGTTGACGCGGGACCCCGGCTCGAAGACGTTTCCCTGGGCCGTCACGTTCCAGCGGTCTTTCACGACGACCGACCCGGTCAGCTCGCCCGCGACGATCTTCGCGTCGAGCCGCGGCTCGCGGTTGTCCGGCAGACGGTGGCCGAAGAGCGTCCCGCCGGCGAGGCTCGCGGTCGCGGTCAGATCCGGGCGGTCGATTTTTCCGGATCCCGCGACCTGGAAAGACAGCTTTCCGGAAACTCGGTCCGCAAAGTCGGAGAGCGCCGTGATCGACTGGATCGGAACGGCGTCGCCGGCGAACCGCGCTTCGAACGTCTTTTCTTCGATCGCGATCGACCCGCCTCCGCCGACCATTCCTCCGCCGATCTCCGCGCGCACGTCGGCGAGCTCGAACCGCCCGGGCGCAAAGAGCACCCGTCCCGAGACGAGCGGCACTTTCTGTCCCCAGACGACGGCCTCCCGGAGCGTGATCGGACCCCCGCCCGTGAGCGACGTCGCCGATCCGGCGATGGGAAAGCTGCCGGACACGAGACCCTCCACCGGGTAATCGAGGGCGAGATAGTCGAGGAACCTCCTGACGGGATAGTCGTGGGCCGCGACCTGGACGTCGAGCTTCGGTTTCCCCCGCTCCTCCCGGTAGCGAACGGTCCCTTCGAGCGAGAGGCTCTCGTCCCCCTCGTAGGCGCGCAGCGGCCGGAAGATGAAAGCGCCTTCGTGGATGTCGGCGGTCCCGCGGACGCTTCCGAACCGGACGTTCGACCACAGGGCGTCTTCCGCGGAGAACTGGAGCGTGGCCTCGGGGTTCCCCCACGTCCCGGCGAGGTGGCCCGTGACTTCGCCGGTGCCGCCCAGGCCGAGCGGAGAGGGCTTGCCGCCCGTCGAGCAGGTTCTGGAAGAGCCGGTCGACCTCGGAGAGGTCGCGGGATTTGAGACCGAGATCGAAGTCCGGATCCCACTTGCCGATGCGGATTCCTCCCGTCAGGTCCACGGTGGTCTGCGGGAAACGCAGGGTGACTCCTTCGAAACCGATGCGGCCGTCGACGACGGAGAGTGGACCCCCGCCCCCGGTCGGCAGGCCATGGCGTCCCGCGACGAGCGACGCCGCGGGTCCGGGTCGGATCTCGATCGATCCGCCTCCGTTGGCGCGCTCGATGCCGGCCTCTTCCGAGAAACGCAGAGCGAGCATCATGTCCGCCGCTCCGGAGAGCCCCGTGCCCGGCAGGCGAAGGTCCGCGAAGAAGCGCTCGAGCGAGATCGATTTTCCTTCGAGAGCGATCGTGAAGAGACGAGGCTTCGCCACGAGGCTCGCGATGCGGACGACTCCCTGCGCGTCTCCGCCGGCGTAGCGGCCGCGCTCGATGTGCGCGACGAGCTCCTCCCGCCTTGCGTCGACCGACGCGACGACGTCGTCGAGGAGGAACCCCTTCGCGTCGATCCGCGGCGAGACGACCCTTCCCGCGATCCGGAAATCTCCTCCGGAAGGGACGTCCAGGCGCGCGTCGACGGCCGCGTCGCCGGAAAAACCCAGCCGGGAGTGGAAGATCCGCTCGATTTCCGCGACCGAGACCCTTCCCGAAGCGACGACGGTCGTGCGGGCGGCGGGTCCGGTCTCGATCGCTCCGGTCGCGGTCAACTTGCCGAACGATCCGGCGAGCGCGATCGTTTCGAAGACGATTCCGTGACCCGGCTCCATGTGGAATCGCGTCGAGAGATCCGAAACGATCGGCTCGGCGTCGGCGAGGTCGAGGGTCATTTTCCGCGAGGTCAGCGCCCCGCTGTAGTGATCCTCCCCGATCGCCGCGAGAGTTCCGGCGAAGTCCTCGAGCGCCACGTCGATCTGCGCTTTCCGCCCGTCGAGATCGAAGACACCCTGCTGGATGACGACTTCGCCGACCCGCAGCTTGAGGCCGCCTTTACGCGCCGGGCGGTTGATGCCTGAAGGCAGGTTCCAGGACCCGTCGGGGAACTGGACGAGAGAGACCTTCGGATGGACCGCGCGGATCCGGCCCAGCCGGAGCTCCTGCCCGGTCAGGGAAACCCCGCCGCCGATCGAGACCTCGTCCGCCGAAAGAAACGGCTCGGGCCCGAGCCGCGGGTCGTTGCCGATCCGGACGTCGGCGAGCTTGACGGACGGGGGCAGGAACCGGAACTCGACCTGCCGGAAAGTCACGGGCCGTCCGAGCGCTGCGGAGATCCGCGTCTGCGAGACCCCCTGAATCAGGTTCTGAAACCTTTCCGAGTTCCAGACAGCGTAGCTCGCGAGCACCAGGAAGACGACGACGACCGCGAAGAGCCGCAGCGGCGAAAGATGGAGCGCGGGAAAGTGAACTTCTTCCGCGGGACGCGGAGTCGGGTCCGGACGGCTCACTCTAGATTCCCCAGTTCAATTTCTCGGCCAGGTTGCGGAAGTGGTCGTCTTCCGGCGGCCGCAGGAGCGTCACCGCCGAGGAAGCCGGCCGGATCTCGATCGAGCACTCCGGTCCGACGGGCAGACCTTCCTGGCCGTCCAGCGTGAGATATACGCCGCCCGAAGTCGTCGGCGGGTCCAGGATTCGAAGGCCGATCACCGTTTCGGCCGGCACGACGAGGGGGCGCTGGGAGAGCGTGTGAGGGCAGATCGGGGTGACGACCACAGCCGGGAGCTGCGGGTGGAGGATCGGCCCGCCCGCCGAGAGATTGTAGGCGGTCGAGCCGGTCGGCGTCGCGACGATCACGCCGTCCGCACGGAACTCGGCGACGGGCCGGCCGTCGAGCTCGACACGGAACGTCGAGATGCGCGCGAGCGCCTCCTTGTTTAGGACGGCGTCGTTCAGGGCGCGGAACCGCGCCGGGCGAGGAGGGCCGGTGACGGCGACGCGGAGACGGAGCCGACGGTCTTCCCGGAACTGGCCGGAAAGGACTTCGTCCAGGCGCGAAAGCGCCTCCGAACGGTTCAGACCGGCCAGGAATCCCAGGACGCCGACGTTGACTCCGAGAACGGGCGTCGACGTCGGGGCGGCGCGCGCCACCGAGAGGAGCGTTCCATCCCCTCCGATGACGATCACCAGATCGACGGCGCGCGCGAGAAGGTCCCGCGGCAGTCCGTCCGGACGTCCGAGCGCCTCGGCGCTGTCGGCGTCGAATCGAACTTCCAGGCCCCGGCTCTCGAGGGCGTCCTCGAGCGCCTGGGCGAGCGAGAGCGCGGCTTTCAAGGTGCACTTGCAGGCGAGGCCGACGCGCCGGAATCGCGCGTGCTGCAGACGCGGAGCACGGGACCGCGACCCCTTCATTCCGGTCAATTTACACGAAAGCCGACGAGAAACTCCTCGTTGCCGCGCGCTCCCCGGATGGGAGACGGGATGGAGCCGATCCACTCGAGCCCGAGCGAGCGGCCGAAGTCTTCCGCTTCGGCGACCACCCGGCGTCGGACGCTTTCGGAGCGCACGATCCCGCCCCGGCCGACCTCGGCCCGGCCCGCTTCGAACTGCGGTTTCACGAGGACGACGATCGCGCCTCCGTTCACCACGAGAGGCAGGACCGCCGGCAGGACGAGCCGCGTCGAGATGAAGGAGACGTCGACGGCGGCCAGATCGATCGGCTCGGGCACGTGCTCGCGCGACAGAGACCGCGCGTTGACTCTCTCGCGCAGGACCACGCGCGCATCGTTGCGGAGTTTCGCGTCGAGCTGACCGTATCCGACGTCGACGGCGTAGATCTTCGCGGCACCGAGCTGGAGGAGGCAGTCGGTGAAGCCGCCGGTCGAAGCTCCGACGTCGAGACAGACGAGACCGCCCGGGTCCAGGTCGAACGCCTGGAGCCCCGCCGCGAGCTTGACGCCGCCGCGGGAGACGTAGGGGTGCGGGGGCCCCTCGACCGTGACCTCCGCGGCCTCGTCGACCGCCGTCCCGGCCTTGTCCGAGCGGCGGCCGGCCACCGAGACGGCGCCGGAGAGGATCATGCCCTGCGCTTTCTCGCGCGTCGGAGCGAGACCGCGCGCGACGAGCAGCCGGTCGAGCCGGATGCGGGCCACTTCGCTATCCGAAAGTCAAAAGGACTTTCACCGACCCTTCCGGATCGGCGGCGCGCGCGAACGCTTCGCGGGCGCGATCGATTCCGAAGCGCTGCGTGACGAGGTCCGCGACCCGGATGCGGCGTGACGAAAGAAGCGCGAGCGCTTCCCGCATGTCCTCGGGCCCCGCCGAATACGAAGGCACGATCTCGACTTCGCGGAAATAGAGGTCGTGCAGCGAAAACGCGAGGCGCTCGTCCGGCGCCGACATCGTGAACGCGAGGAGAGTTCCGCCCGGCGCGACGGCTTCGAGCGCCGGCTCGATCACCGAAGACTTCCCGGGCCCGACGAACACGAAGTCGAACGCGCCGGATCCGGAGATCGGCGCGCGCGAGACGTCGAGCACTTCCGTCGCGCCGCTCGTTCTCGCGACGTCGAGACGCGAGGCGACCCGGTCGGCCCCGGCGATCCTGATGGCGCCCAGGGATTTCGCCAGCCGGATCGCGAGCTGCCCGGTCGTGCCGAGCCCGACCGCGAGGAGCGAGCGCGAAGGCGCGTACCGGCCGCGCCCGAACGCTTTGACGACGGTCGCCAAGGGTTCCACGAACGTGGCCTCCTCGTCGGTCACCGACGGCGGCGTCTTCTGCGTGTCGCGAGCCAGGTTGCTCGCCGGGATCCGCACGAACTCGGCCATTCCGCCCGGATCGAGCGAGGACGTCCGCCACTCGCGGCAGTGGACCGGCCGGCCGTTCCGGCAGTCGTCGCACGCGCCGCACGGAGCGTGATGGTGCGGCACGACGCGGTCTCCTTCCGTAAAGCCTTCGACGCCCGCGGCGACCTCGACGATCTCGCCCGCCAGCTCGTGCCCGAGGACCGTTCCCGCCTTGCCGCGAACGTACCAGGCGAGCAGGTCGGAACCGCAGATCCCGCACGCGCGGGTCTTCACGAGCGCTTCTCCCGGACCGATTCGCGGAACCGGAATCTCCACCACCGACACGGCCGCGTCCGGCCCGACCCGCACCGCCTTCACGGAAACACCGCGTAACGGATTCCTTCGCGGCGAATCTCGGCCGCGAGAAAGCGCGGGAGGTCGGAGAGGGGCCCGCGGTCGGTCACGAGCGGCGTCGGATCAATCTCTCCCGCCGAGAGCATCCGCATCGCCTCGCGCGCTTCCTCCGGACGGTAGTGGAAGGAGCCGATCAGCGAGATCTCGGAGTAGTGGAGAAGCGCGGCGTCGTACGTCACGGCGGCGCCCGGGCCGCAGCCTCCGAAGAGGAGCACCTTCCCGCCCGGTCGGACGAGGCCGGGCAGGCGTTCCCACACGGTCTCGTCGCCCGTGCAGTCGACCGCCGCACCCGGCCGGTCTTGCGACACCGGTTCGAGCGGTTCGCGCTCGAGATCGACGACGCGGGCGCCGTATCGCCGTGCGATCGCCAGCCGGTCCTCTCCGCCCCGGGCCGCGACGGTCGCCGGGACTCCGCGCAGTCGGGCCGTCGCCGCCCACAGGAGGCCGAGCGCGCCGGCTCCGTAGACGAGGAGCGGACCGCGCACGCGGCCGAGCCGGCTCCAGCCGTGGAGAACGGAGGCCAGAGGATCGAGGAACGCGGCAGTCTCAGCGGACACGCCGTCCGCGACCGGATGGAGGCTCCGGGCCACCACCGGCGCCGGGACCTTGAGGAGCTCGGCGAACGCCCCCCAGGTCCGGTCGCGGTGCGCGGCCGCGCAGAGGTTCTCGAACCCGCGGCGACACTCGTCGCATCGGCCGCAGGGCCCCGAGATGGCGGGCACGACCCGGTCGCCCGCGCGGAAGCCTTCGACTCCCGCGCCGACCTCGGCGATCTCGCCGCACGCCTCGTGCCCCATCGTCACGGGAAGCGCGATGCGCGGGTGTCCGCGCTCGAGCAGCTTGCGGTCCGTTCCGCACGTCAGGGCCGCGCGAACCCGCAGAACGACCTCGCCCGGTCCGGCGCGCGGCGGTGGGAGATCGCGTTCCTCGAACACCCCGATTCCGGTCTGGACGAAAGCACGCATCGAAAAAATAGATCTGCTAAGCCCGCCGTTGCTCGACGAACCGCGCGAGCTCGACCAGGCGTCGGCCGGCTCCCGGCAGGCTCCCCGCGCGGGTAATCGCCTCTTCGGTCTTCTCCGCCAGCATTTGCCGCGAGCGGTCGATTCCCCAGACCGCGGGAAACGTCAGCTTCCGCGCGGCGGAGTCGCTCCCGGACCGTTTCCCGAGAGTCTCGGCGTCGGATTCGACGTCCAGCAGGTCGTCCTTGATCTGGAACGCCAGGCCGAGCGCCCGCCCGTACGCGTCGAGCTTCGCGAGCACGTCCTCGGATGCGAACGCGTACCGACCGCCGGCCGTCGCCGAGGCGCGGATCAGGCGGCCCGTCTTGGCTTCGTGGATCGACGAAAGGAGATCAGGGGATTTGAGACTGTTCCTTTCCGCCTCGAGATCCGACACCTGGCCACCGATCATGCCCTCGCTCCCGATCGCCTGCGTGACGGAGACGAGGACCTCCAGCCGGGCCGCGGCGTGGCGACCTCCTTCGGGATGGCGTGCGAGGACGGAGAGGCCCAGCGTGAGCAGCGCGTCGCCGGCGAGGATCGCCACCGCCTCTCCGAAGACGACGTGGGAGGTCGGCGCGCCGCGCCGCAGAGGGGCGTCGTCCATCGCCGGGAGGTCGTCGTGGACGAGGGAGTACGTGTGGATGAGCTCGAGCCCGCAGGCCGCCGCGAGGAGCTCGCCCGAGCGGGCGCCGAGAGCTTCGGCCGCCGCGAGGCAGAGAATCGGTCGAAGGCGCTTGCCTCCGGCGAAGAGGCTGTGGCGCATCGCGCGATGGAGCGTCTCGGGCCAGCGGGACCCGGCGGGAACCAGCCGCTCGAGCTCGGAGTCGATTTCGGTCCGGCGCGCCGAGAGATACGCGACGATGTTCTCTTCAGCCGCGGTCGTCGTCGTTGGATTCCTCGCCCGCGATCGGCCCGGTCTCGAACGGGACGGTCTTCCACTCCTCGCCCGACTCCTTCAGGACGAGCTCGACGGACTTGCCGACCTCTTTCAGCTTCGCGTCGCAGAAGCGGGCGAGGGCCATGCCCTCCTTGAAGAGCTCGAATTGCTTCTCCAGGCCGAGCTCGTCGGATTCGATCTCCGAGACGATCGCTTCGAGCCGCTCCATCGCTTCTTCGAAGCTGCGCTCTCTTCTCGAAACGCGCGTCGTCACGGGTTGTCCTCCGTCGCGTCCGAGAAGAGCGGCCCGAAGTCGCCGTCGGCCGGCCGCGCCGGTCGCGGAACCGGCACCCCGCGGACGATCGCGCGAAGCTCTCCTTCGTGGAGCCGGACCCGGATCCTCTCGCCGGGTCGAACCGACTCGGCCGAGAGGAGCGGAAACTTCGTTCCCTCCCGATAAGCGACGGCGTACCCGCGGGCCAGGATTGCGAACGGGTTCACGAGGCCGAGCTTTTCGCCGCAGTCGCGCAGCTGTCCGGTGCGCTGGGCGAGCGAAAAGCCCATCCGATCTTCGAGCTGCCGGCGCCGGTTCGCGACGGCGTCGGCCTTGCGGGAGAGCTCCGCCATCCTCGGAAAAGCGGCGAGGGCGCGCCGGGCGCTCTCGAGCCGTGCGGCGAGACGGGCAGGGCGGCGCTCGAGCGCCGACTTCAGCGCGCCCAGGTCCTGCGCGACGCGTTCGCGGCGCTCGCGCAGCCGGTAGCGGAATCGCAGCAGACCCTCGGCCCTCTTTTCTCCAGACACGCGTGCCCCGGCGAGCGCGAGGCGCGACCGGATCGCCCGTTCGACGCGGACCCGCCAGCCTTCCGCGCGGCGGCAGAGCTCCTCTTTCCTTTCGACCACGAGCTCCGCGGCGGCCGATGGCGTCGCGGCGCGCAGGTCCGCCGCGAGGTCGGCGATCGAGACGTCGGTCTCGTGACCGACGGCCGAGATCGTCGGGATGCGGGAGGCAGCGAGCGCGCGCGCGACCCGTTCGTCATTGAACGGCGCGAGGTCCTCCGGCGATCCGCCTCCGCGGGTGACGATGAGAACGTCGAACCCGCCCCGCCGGTTGAAGGCCCGGATCCCTTCGGCGATCTCCGCCGCGGCGCCGACGCCCTGAACGCGCGCCGGATAGATCGTGATCGCGAGGCCGTCGTGCCGGCGTCGGAGCACGTTGACGATGTCGCGAATCGCGGCTCCCTCGGGCGACGTCACGAGGCCGATCGACCTCGGGAAGAGCGGGATCCGCCGTTTGCGGGAGGCGTCGAACAGGCCCTCGGCCGCGAGCAGCGCCTTCAGCTGCTCGAAAGCGAGCTGCAGGGCGCCGGCCCCGACCGGCTCGATCTGATAGGTCTTCAGCTGGAACTTGCCCTGCGGAGGCCACAGGTCGAGCGAGCCGCGCGCGACGACTTCCAGGCCCGGCTCGACCCGGAACGGGATGCGCTCCCGATCGGACGCGAAAATGATCGCATTCAGGCAACCCGTGCGGTCCTTCAGGGTGAAGTAACCGTGACCGCCGCGCACCTCCCACCGGCCGATCTCCCCCGTCACCGCGACGTCGCGCCACGACGCGCGCAGGCTGCCGCCCACCTCGGCGAGAAGCTCCGAGACCGTATAAGGGCGTGGAGGCGCGGCGGCCGGAACCGGACGGGGATACATCCCGCTCACGATTGTATCCGGGGCGAACGCTCGCCGGATTCCGTCATCCCGCGCGAGAACGGAAGGGCGAGAAGAAGGAGCGTGGCCATCAGTACTTCCTTGTCGCCGAAGTTGTACTCGAAGAGGCCGGCGACGGTCACGGCCGCGACGCCCAGGAATGCCGCCGCCGCGACCAGGGTCTGATCGCCGAAGGGGGTCGGATCCACATTTCTTCGAAGGAGCCGGCCGGCGCGCGCGAAGAAGAGCGCCAGCATTCCGAGGTAGGCGGCCGCGGCGAAGACCCCGTTTGCCGCCGCGATCTGAAGAACGTTGTCGTGAAGGTGCGGAACCCTCCAGCGGGGCGCGTCAGGATCGCGGTAAAGGGTGTAGTAGGGCTTCACGAGCTCCGGACCGAGTCCGAAGATCGGGCGGTCCACGATCATTCGGACTCCCGCGTCGGCCATCGCGATCCGGTCGCGGTTCGTGGTGTCGGCGGGATCGGCAATCGACGCCGCGCGTTCCCGGATTCCGGCCGGAAGGACCAGGAAGATCGCCACGAGCGCCGGCGCCAGCACGAGGAGCCCGAGCGGGCGGCGGAGGGCCAGGTAAGCGGCGACAGCCACGATCGAACCGACGTACGCGCCGCGCGTCAGGGTGAAGACCATGGCCGCGAACGGGACGAGCGCGGCAAGGCCCACCCAGCGCTGTCGGCCGCGGCCCTCGAAAAAATACCCGAGAAGCGCGCACCCCGCGAGCAGCGTCAGGCCCGAGAGCGTCATGTAATGCGACAGGTTGGCGTGGATCCGGCTCTGGAGATGCGAACCTCCGCGCGCGAGCTGAACGAGCCCCAGGAGCGCCATCGCCGTCCCGCTCGCCGCGACGGCGAGAAGAATCGTCCGGGCGCGGCGCACGCTGTCGACCAGGTCGATCGAGATCGGCAGCAGGAGAAAGAGGGAGAGGCTGGGCAGCGCGCGCACGCTCGTCGCCGGATCGGCCGAGAAGACGACCGACAGGACCACCAAGAGCGCGAACGCCGCCGCCAGGGCGGTCAGGGGATGCGCGAGCGCGCGGCGAACGCTCGCGAGCCGCCAGCCGGTGGCGACCCAGCCCGCGGCGAGGAGGATGAAGAGGCCGTAGGCGATCGAGATCTGCGAGGAAAGGAGAGCGAAGGTAACGAGGAGCGGGAAGAGAGCTCTTCGGATGAAAAACCTCTACGTCTTACGTCTCACGTCTCACGCCCGCCGCGGGCAGCGCTTCGTCGATCAGCATGACCGGTATGTCCGAAACGATCGGATACACGAGGTCCGCCATCTTCGAGTAGAGGCCCTGCGTGACGACGGGCTCCTCGTCCCGGAACTTCTCACGGTATTTCTCGATCAGGGCGAGGCGCGTTGCGTCGTTCAGGTCGACGAGCTCGAGCGGGCCCTTCGTCTTGGGGCAGACGAGGATTGCGAGCAGCTCCGGATCGACCGGCATCGAGAGGAGTTTACTGTCATTCCGGATCGGGGGTCGGCCGTGCTGATACCTTCTTTTCGTGCGCATTCTGCAGCTCGTGGCGGGCGAGAAATGGACCGGCGCCGCCGCGGTCGTCTTCGACCAGACGGCCGCGCTCGTCGCGGCCGGCGTGGAAGCGCAGTTCGGCTTCGTCCGCGACACGCCTCTCGCCGAGCGGCTGATGCCGCTCGGCTGGGCACGGCCGCTCCTGTCCCGCTCCCGGACCCCGCTCGGCGTCCGGCGGGACGTCCGCTTCCTCAAGGACACCCTTATCCGCGAGAGCTTCGACGTCGTGCACTGCCATCTCTCCCACGACCATTTCGTCGGCGCGGCGGCCGTGCGGCGTACGGGGATCCTCCTCGCGCGCACCTTTCATCACGTCGACGCCGTGCGCCGCGACGTTCTTTCGCGCGCTCTCCTTCGCCGGACGGACGCATTCGCGTCGTCCAACCGCGAGATCGCCGCCCGCCTCGAGCGGCCCGGCCCCGTGCATCCGGCGGTCGTCGACGGAGAGCGGTTCCGGCCCGGGAAGGCGCCGGAGGACCGGCTCCGCGCGCTGGGAATGCCCGGAAAAAGGTTCGTCGTGGGCACCGTCGGAAAGATCGCGGCGGGACGCGGTCATCGAGAGGCCATTCAATCGGCGCGGGAGCTGCCGGCCGACGCGGTTCTCCTTCACGTCGGAAAGGGAGAGCTGCGGCGAGAGCTCGAGGCGCTCGCGGCATCGCTCGGAACGGCGGACCGAAATTTCTGGGCGGGCTACGAGGAAGACGGCCTGCCCGGGCTCTACCGCGCGATGGACGTTTTTCTCTTCACCGCGTCCGGATCGGAACAGGGCCAGCGGGCGCTCCTCGAAGCAATGGCGTCGGGCGTTCCCGTGGTCGCCCGGGACGTGCCGGGCGTGGCGGATCTCGTCACGGACGGTCGCGAGGGCCTCATCGTCGGAAGCGAAACCGACGTGGGACCCGCGCTCGAGCGCCTGTACGATTCGCCGGAAGAGCGAGTCCGGATGGGCGAGCAGGGCCGGCGGCGGGCGCTCGAGTTCGGTCCGGAAGCGTTCGCGCGGGAGGCCCGCCGGTTCTACGAGCGGCTCTCGGCGAGAAACGCGAGGACCTCCCGCGCGTGGGACGCGGGCGAGACCGCCGGATAAGCAGCCCGGATGCGTCCGTCCCCTCCGATCACGTAGCTGATCCGCCGCGCGGAGCGCGCGTCCAGCGAGTCACACGCGCCGTAGGCCAGGCCGACCGCGCGCTGTTCGTCCGACAGGAGCGGAAAAGGAAAAGCCTCTTTCCGGGCGAACGTGGCGTTCGTCTCCACGGGATCGAAGGAAATCCCGAGAACCTGCGCATTTGCCTTCTCGAACTCGGCGGCTAGCTCGCGGAACCCGCGGCCTTCCATCGTTCACCCGGGAGTTCGCGCTTTCGGATAGAACCAGAGCACGACGTTGCGACCGCGGAATTCGGAGAGGCGCCGCAGGGCGCCGGTCGAGTCGGGCAGCGCGAAGTCGGGAGCCTCGTCGCCCGGATGGAGCGGCAGCTCCGGTTTTTTCCGTTGGAACATCGGCGTCAGTCCGCGGCGCTCGCCGCGCCCTCCCACGTTTCGTCGGACTCGTCGTAGGCGGGGAGCTCGAACCGCCACCCGTTCTGGTCGAACCGGCGCCACTCCCAGAGCTTCGCCCACTTGAGAAAAACGCCGTACGCCTGGAGCGTGCAGAGAACCAGACCGTGGCGGCCGTCCAGGAACCCCGCTTGAAACACGTACATCCGCACGAACCTCCAGGCCGGACGGAAAAAGAGCTGTAGAGCGCCGGAACGCTTCCCCCGCCGGTAGGCGTCCGCGGCGCCCCACTCCGCGTACCGGTGGAGCTTCTCCAGATACTGGCCGAGCGACCGGAAAGTGTAGTGGAGCAACGGATTGCGCAGCGTCGGGGCGGCGCCTTCGGGCTGGATGTCAGCGTGGACCCTCCGGCGCGGATAGCGCGCCGCGCCGCGGCGCAGCAGGCGGACGACCCTGTCGGTGGACCAGCCCGAGTGGCGGATGAGCCGGTCGAGAAAGAGGTTCCGGCGCCGGATCGAGTAGTAGCTCGCCTCCGGCCCGCGCACGAGCAGGTCCCGGATCTCGCGCGCGAGACCGGGCGTGACGCGCTCGTCGGCGTCGACGATCAGTACCCATGGGCAGACGGTCTGGTCCATCGCCCAGTTCTTCTGCGCCGCCGATCCGAAGTACTCGCGCTGAAGGATCCGGACGCCCGGAACCTGCCGGGCGAGGTCGAGGGTCGAGTCGGTCGAGAACGAGTCGACGAGGAGCACCTCGTCGGCGAACGCCACGCTCTCGAGGCACTCCTTGATGTTGACCGCCTCGTTGAAGCTCGTCACGATAGCAGAGAGCTTTTCTCTAGACTCATTCACCGCATTGTCGTCCCGACCGAAGCGAGGGAAATGGGGAAATGGGGACAGACTTATTTTCCATTTTCCGCCTCACCTTCAAGGCTCGAAAAATAAGTCTGTCCCCTTATTCGGGTCATGACCGGTTCTCGTCACTCCACCTTCACCGCGATCCGCTCGATTCCGGTGGCGCGGCCGGTCGCCTCGTCCACCTCGACGAGTGCGCCGCAGAGTCGGATGTCTCTCTTGGCTGTCTCGAAGGCTCTGGGAGTCTGGGAGAGAAACTTCTCGATGATGCGGTCGCGCGCGAAGCCGATCACGCCGTCATAAGCGCCGGTCATTCCCGCGTCCGTCAGGTACGCGGTGCCGCCCGGACGCACGGTCTCGTCGGCCGTCTGGACGTGCGTATGGGTGCCGAGCACGGCGGAGACCCGGCCGTCCAGATACCAGCCGATGGCGACTTTCTCGGACGTCGCCTCGGCATGCATGTCGACCACGATGACTTTGGCCTCTCCCATCCGCGCGAGCTCCTCGTCCGCGACGCGGAAAGGAGAGTCCGCGTGGGCCGGCATGAACACCTGCCCCTGGAGGTTTAAAACGCCGACCGGAACGCCCGACGCAGTCGACTGCACCGTGGACCCGCGCCCCGGATTGCCCGGCGGGTAGTTCGCAGGGCGGAGCAGCCGATCCGAGGAGTCGAGCGCCGCGTAGATCTCCTTCTTGTCCCAGATGTGGTTCCCGGAGGAAAACACGTCGATGGGAAGCTTCGAAAGCTCCTCGAAAAGCTCGAGCGTCAGCCCGAACCCTCCGGCCGCGTTCTCGACGTTGACGATC
>QHVV01000176.1:697-6643 GCA_003222385.1 Acidobacteriota bacterium | reverse complement strand
GCCCGCAGGCGGGGATGGCGCATCTATTTGAAGTAGCCGGTGACGTCCAGGATCAGGTCCGTCGTGCCTCCGGGCGTGGCCGTACCGTAGACGACCGTGATCTGAAAGCTCGCATCCGAGGAGAGCGGAACGATTGCGCCATTCGCGATCGCGGGCTCACCTGCCGCGAAGTTCAAGGTCGAAACCGCCGGAATCGGCGTGTTGAACGGCCAGATCTTGATGAAGCCATCCTTCGAGGGCGACACGGCGGTGACGTTCAGAGCCACGGCTGCCGGCGCGCCGGCGCCGCTCGGCAGACCGCAGAGTCCGGCGACGGGAAAGCTCCGGTTCGCGCCCGCAGACAGGGACGGAGGACCGCTCAGCCCCGTGAACCCGTTGCCGCGCGTGTCGGCGATCCGGCACGGCGTAACCGAGTAGAACTGGTACGGGCCGGCGGCGGACGCCACGGAGACCGTGAGGAGAATGGCTGCAGCAAACAAGAATGCGAAACGAGAGAAACGAGGTTTGATCATGACGGTCTCCTACTGAAAATAACCATTCACGTCGATTATAACCTGCACGTTTCCGGTCGCCTGGTCGCAATGGACGCCCAGACTGCCGGACGATCCGAGGGGGCTCGCTTCGTTGTTGGCACGCGTCTGGCCCGCACGATAATTGATCGCAGAGGCAATGGATAGTGGGGTTCCACCGGGGTAGAGCCTGAGCTGACCTGCCGCGCTTCCCTGGGTTACGGTGACGTTCAGAGTGACGGCTTTCGCGGTCGACGGCACGCCGCACTGTCCTCCCAGAGTGAACGTCCGGTCGGAGTTCGCGGCGAGCGCGGGCGCGCCGTACGGGCCGGTCGGGTTGCGCGTATCCACGGCCCGGCACGGCGTCACCGTGTAGAACCGGGTCGCGACCGGGGCGGTTCCGACGAAAGTCGTCAGGCACGTCACCGCGTTGATCTCGGGCAGCATTCTCTCG
This sequence comes from Acidobacteriota bacterium, assembly GCA_003222385.1. GTDB lineage: Bacteria > Acidobacteriota > Thermoanaerobaculia > UBA5066 > Gp7-AA6 > Gp7-AA6. The sequence goes on along the minus strand of QHVV01000176.1, from coordinate 5,680 downwards.
TTGATGCACCGGTCGTGGAACCGCAGGTCGATGTTGCCGTATCCGCCGGGGAGCAGGTGGCAGTAGCTCATGATCGTGCCGCCGAGCGGTCCGGGGTTCACGACCGGCCCGCTGTAGCAGCCGGACTCGCCCGAGTAGCACATGTCGATCGGCGGGCTGAAGCAGTGGGTGTGGGGCGAGCCGAAGTTGTGTCCCATCTCGTGCGCGGACGCGATCAAGTCCCAGGGGCTGGCGGGATAGGCGCCGTTGACTTGAACGACTCCGTACGCTCCGCCCCAGTGGCCGCCGCTCTGGGAAAAATCGTTCGCGCACAGGACGGTCAGCCAGGCGATGCCGCCCGTGACCGGCTTGCCCGACAGGTACTGGACGAGAGTCCGCGGGTAGGAGCTCTTCGGCCGGTTCGCGTGCCACCAGTCGCCGACCTCGTCCAGCTGCGTTCGCGGGTCGGTCGCGGCGTACGGGTCCGTCGTCGTCCAGGCCTGCACCAGGTTGACGGTCAGGTGGACGGACACGTCGCGCTGGTAGATCACGGAGATCGCGCCCATGAGCGTCGTGATGTACGCCGTCATCCCGGTGACGCTCCCGGCGAACTTCGCGAGGAGCTCCTGGTCCGTCTCGATCGAGACTGCCGCGTCCTTCAGCGCGGTGGCCTGGAGAGCGGAGACCGAAGCGGCGGCAGGCTTCGTGAGACGGGAGAACGGGCTGACGTCCACGTTGGCGGGAGCGGCTTCGAGCTCGTCCGCGTCGCAACGCCAGTCGAGCGGCGCGAACTCGGCGTTGCGGGGTGAATCGGAGCGCCGCACCACGTGCTGGACCGGTCCCGAAGCCGGCCCGTCCGGGCCGACGTAGACGATCCCCGCGCTCGTCTGGAGAATGGCCACCACGAAATCTCCGGGGGCGCCGAGGTAAACGCGGGAGCCGGGCTCCCCCTCGAGGTGGCCTTCGAAATGGACGCCGCGCGGAAGCGGCGCGGAGGTCTCGCCGGCCGCGCCCTCGATCAGGGTGCGGCCCTCGGGGGAGGCGACCTCGAAGCGTTCGAGCACCAGGTCTCCAGTCGCTCCCGGCGCGAACGGAAAGTTCTGGAGCGTGACCGACTCTTTCTCGGAAACGGCGCGCAGCCGCGCCAGCCCGCGCAGGTCGAGGTCGAGAAGGCGCTCGCTCGCGTCGGCAGCGCGCTCGACCACGTAGCCGGGCTGCCGGACGTACCGCAGGGGACTCGGGATCGTCGCCGCCCCGGCCGGCAGGGCGAAGGCTGAGAGCGCCGTCACCCCGACGAGCGTCGAGATGAGGCCCTTCCGGCTGAGCCGGGAGTGTTTACGCGCCATGGAGAATGGGATTTCCGTCCGGAAGAGAGGCAACTTCCGCGCCATCCTGTACATCGTGCAAATGATCAAGACAATGGACTTCCTGAATGCAAATCGCGGCCGTCGGCCGTGATTTGTCAGCCCCTGATCGGTCGGTTGACAGACTTGAGTCGTGCCGGGATCGAAGGAGAAAAGTTACCGGAAAACGGAGGGGGAGTCCAGAAAAAGCGCCCCGGCGGGGTCAGTCGTCGAAATAACCGTCCACATCCAGGATGAACTGAACGCTCCCGGACCCCATCCCCGTGCGGACGAGGACGTCTCCGGCCGGTCCGAGGGTCACGATCGCGTTGTTCGCGCGCGTCTGTCCCGGCCGGAAGTTGATGACGCTCGTCGTGGTCGTTGCCCCTCCCGCCGCCAGAAGAACCAGGTGCCCGAAATCCGACGGGCCGGTGACCGTCACGTTGACCGAGACCGCGCGCGCGGTCGCCGGAATGTTGCAGCGGCCGGCGAGGACGAAGATCCGGTCGCTGCCGGCCGCGAGAGCCGGTCCGGCCCACGGGCCCGGCGGGTCCCGCGTGTCGAGGATCCGACAAGGCGTCACCGTGTAGAAGTTCTTGGCGTACTGGATGCGGTAGATGCGGCCGGTGCCGATCGCGGCGTAATACAGATAGCCGTCCGGGCCCTGGTGGAAAGCGACCGGCCCCTCGGCGTTCGTCGCCAGGTCGTGAAGCCCGCCGACCAGACCGTCGTTCACGTCGAACTCGAGGTACTTGATCCAGCCGTTCCCGCCGCCGTAGTCGCCGAAGACGTACCGGCCGCGCAGAGAGGCGGGGTATGCGTTTCCGGTCACGAAGGCGCCCCCGGTGATCGTGGTCCCGACGGTCCGCCCGTAGTCGAAGACCGGCGGGATGCACGTCGTCGTCACGGGACAGGGGCCGGGGCCGCCGGGCTGTTGGATCGTCCCCTCCATGTAAGGCCAGCCGAAGTTGCCGCCCGCGACCCCGACATCGAGCTCCTCGCGCGTCGACTGACCGACGTCGCCGATGTAGATCGAGCCGTTGGAAGGCCGGAAGGAAAACCGGAACGGATTGCGGTGGCCGTACTCGTAGATCCGGGGCTCTTTCGTGGCGTCTCCGAGGAAGGGATTCCCGGCGGCGGGGGAGCCGTCGAGCTCCATCCGCAGGACCTTCCCGCTGAAAGCGCCTTCGTACGGGTACGGAGAGAGGTTCTGCGCCTTCGAGCCGCCGGTTCCCGAATCGCCGGGCGCCGCCCAGAGCTTGCCGTCCGGTCCGATCAGGACCGTTCCCCCGTTGTGGTTGCCGTTCTGCGCGGAGATGTTGTCGAGGATGACGGCCTCGCTCGCCGGGCTGATCGTGCTGCCGGTCAGGGTGAAGCGGGAAATGCGATTCTTCGGAACGTTCGTCGTGTAGTAGAGGTAGATCCAGCCGGTGGACGCGAAGCTCGGGTGAAGGCAGATCCCGAGAAGCCCCTTTTCGACGCCGTCGTCGACGCTCGCGGTCATGTCGAGAGCGACGGCGAAAGGACCGCTTCCGGGTCCCGCGATGAGTACCCGCCCCGGTTTCTCCAGGATCAGGATCCGGCCGTCCGGCAGGAACGCGAAATCGGTCGGATGGTTGATGCCCGTGTAGACGGCGGTGTCGGAAAAGCCGGCCACGGAATAGGTGGCGGCGCGAATCGCGCCTGCGGAGAGCAGGAAAATCGCGAGAGGAATGACTTGTCGATGGACTGGAGCGCAGGTCCGGGAAGGTCGAGTCGAGAAGAGAATCCGCATTGCTTCCGGTTTCGTAGCGAGAATAGACGATCCGGGACGGAAGTGTCGAGAGGTCTACTCGAAGTAACCGTTCACGTCCAGGATCACGTGAACGGTTCCGCTCGCCTGGCCGCACACCACGGAAACTCCGGCGCCGGGTCCGAGAGCCACGATCGCATCGTTGGCTCGCGTTTGACCGGCGCGGTAATTGATCGTCGAGCTCGAGGGCAACGAGCTTCCGACGGGATAGAGCGTGAGATGGCCCGGGGCGGTCGGTCCGGTCACCGTGACGTTCATTGAAACTGCCTTCGCGCTTGCGGGAATCGCGCACGATCCACCCACCGGGAACGTGCGGACCGCTCCCGCGGACAGAGCCGGCCCGCCGAGCGAGCCGGGAGGGTCGCGCGTGTCGGCAACGCGGCAAGGCGTCAGCGTGTAGAACGCCGCTCCGGTGCCGAAGGTGGCCGTAAAAGTCGCCGGGCTCGGGCCGGCGACGATGCCGTGAGTCGCGGCGCCTCCGTCGGACCAGGAGATGAATTGATAGCTGCTCCCGTCGAACGTCTGCGGGGCCGGTGCCGTGACCGAGTTCGCCGAGCCGACGATGACCGTGCGGTTGAAAGGCGTCGGCGTGCTGTTCGACCCGGTGACGATCTGGAGACCCGACGGCTCGGATTGAAAGCTCAACGCGACGGTTTGCGGAAAGAGCAGGAGGCTCTTAATGTCGGTCAGACCGGCGGAATCGGTGGCGGTCAGAAGCACCTCGAGGTACGACGGGTAATCGTGATCCGGCGCGGGGAACGAGCCGGAGGCGACGCCGGAGAAGCTCTGGAGCGGGTGAATGTGGCAGGTTGAAGGGCAGTGGTGCAGGATGATCGCCCACGACAGAGCCGAGGCGGGGAGGCTGCCCTGCTCGGGGTCCGTCGCGGAGCCCGAGAACGAAATCACGTCCCCGACTCTCCACATCGTTCCCGTCGCAGGCGTCGCGATCGTGGCGGTCGGAGGAAAGTTGCCCGCCGAGATCAAGATCGGCGGGCTCACGTCGGAGATCCCGCGCTGGTCGGTGACCTTCAGGCGGACCGTGGAGTTGCCCGCGATCGAATAGACGTGGTTCGGTTGAGCCGCGTTCGAGTCGTTGAACTGTCCGTCGCCATCGAGGTCCCAGGCGTATGTGATCACGTCGCCCGGACTCGCGCCGTGGGAGGCGGTGCCGTCGAAATTCACCGTGAGAGGAAGGGAGCCGTATCGCGGCGACGCGTCTGCAACCGCCGTCGGATGGAGATATCGGATGCGGCGAATCGTTCCGCCGTCCAGATCGGGATAGAAGAGGTCGCCTCCCGGACCGATCTGGAGATCCACGGGGCCTGCGGCGCTGGAAGCGAATGCCGAGCGGTTCGATGGATCGGGGTCTCCACCGGTGCCCGGATACATCACCCACATGCAGTGGCGGCTGTAGTCGGCGAAGAACAGAGCTCCCTGATAAGCGGCCGGGTACTCGCCGGTCCCGTAGAACGCCATGCCGGAAATCGAGGAGCTCCCGGTCGAACACCCGTCTCCGGTCACGACCGACTGGTTGTGCGAGTAGGTGAAGACGGGAGGGCTGACGGCGCCGAAATCCGAGTACAGGCCTTCGCAGATGTCCAGGTTCAGACCGTCGTAGCTCGACTGGCGCACCGGTCCTTCGTAGCACGGCCAGCCGAAGTTCTGCAGCGCGGCCGCCGTCGGATTGCTGACCCGGTCGATCTCCTCCCAGTCGTTCCAGCCAACATCGCCGATCCAGAGGTCGTTCGTCCCCGGCTTGATCGTGAAGCGAAAAGGATTGCGCAGACCGTATCCGACGATGCGCCGGGCATTGGCGTCGGTGCTCGTCCCGAGCGGGTTGTCGGCGAGACCGGCGCCGTTCGAAGGGTC
>QHVV01000176.1:0-578 GCA_003222385.1 Acidobacteriota bacterium | reverse complement strand
CCGTTGGAGGCGACTGGAGGCCACCCACGCCCGTCGGCGGGTCGCCACACGGGTTCTTCGGAGTGAGGCTTATGAAGCTGCCTCCCTGGCCGTAATCCGCCGTGGTGAAACCCGCGCCCTCTCCGCCGCTGACGTAAAGCTTTCCATCGGCCCCGAACACGAGGCTCCCGACGGAGTGGCTCGGGTACTGCTGGCACCAGTCCTCGATCAAGACCTCCTCCGGTCCGGTCATCGTGTCGCCGGAAACCTCAAGGCGAGAGAGCCGCCCGCTCACCACGCATCCGTCCGTGGTCGCCCCAGGAGGGTTCGGACAGCCGTCGGACGTTCCGCCGACAGTGCCCCAGGTCGGAGCGACGCCGCCGACTGGAGCGTCGTAGGTGTACAGCACGTACACGTAAGGGGTCGCCGGGAAGTTCGGGTGGAGAGCCAGTCCCAGCAGACCGCGGTCCCAGAAGTTGTGGACGTTCGTCCGGAGGTCCGCGAAGACGGTCGGGAACGGATCCGACAGGTCCGTGAACACTTTGATGATCCCGCTCTTCTCCGCCACGAAGACGCGCCCATCGGGCGAGAACCGAAAG
>QHVV01000175.1 GCA_003222385.1 Acidobacteriota bacterium | reverse complement strand
GTCGATTTCGATTTACCCTGATCGCCCTGGGGATTCTCGCCCTCGCGGTACCCACCTTCCTGCTCGCCGACGGAACTCTTCTCGGAACAATCTCCGGCCGGGTGCTGGACGAGCAGGGCGGCGGGGTTCCGGGTGTCACGGTCGAGCTTCAGAGCGGCGACAGGGGATTCCGGCGCACCGCGACGACCGACGCGACGGGCTTTTACAAGTTCGCGCTCCTGCAGCCGGGCCCCTACACCGTCCGGACCAGCCTCTCGGGCTTCACGACCGTGGAGAAGACCGGCAACATCGTGTTACCGGACAAGACGACCGAAGTCAACGTGACGATGCGGCTCGCGCCCACGGAAGAGAGGGTCCAGGTCACGGGCGAGGTTCCGCTCGTCGACAAGACCAACACGAGCGCGACGACCACCGTCAGCTCGACTCTCACGCAAAAGCTGGCGATCGGGCGCAGCTATCAGACGTTGATGCAGAATGCTCCGGGCGTGACGGCCACGGCGGGCGCGGGAAACCCGAACTCGCACGGCGCGCTCAATAGCAACAACCAGTATCTCTTCGACGGCGTGGACACGACCGACGTGACCACCGGCACCTTCGGCCAGAACTTCAACTACGAAGCGATCGACGAGGTCGTGGTCTCGACTTCCGGGATCTCCGCCGAGTACGGCCGCTCCCAGGGCGCCATCGTGAACGTCATCACGAAGTCGGGCACGAACACGTTCTCCGGCTCGGCCAAGTACATCGTGACGAACGACAAATGGAACGAGCAGAACAAAGGAACGAACGCGATCACCGGCGCTTCGTTCGCGCGGACGAAGTTCGACCAGAATCAGGATCGGTGGGCGCTGACCCTCGGAGGGCCGTTCTGGAAAGACCACCTCTGGTTCTTCGGCGCTTACGAGTGGTACGACCAGACGTCGCCGTTCAACCAGACTCTCACTTCGACCGAGCATCCGACCGGGACGGGCCAGAACTACCGGCAGTCTCTGAACGTCAAGCTCTACGATGGGAAGCTGACGTTCCAGGCGACCCCGTCCCACCTTCTGACCGGAACGATCAACAGCGACCCGATCACCGGCTTCGTCGTCGATTACTGGGGAGCTTCGGCGGAGCGCCAGGCGCTGACCCTGCAGGGCCAGAACGACTGCGGCGGCATCTGCACCTGGTCGGCCCGGTGGTCCGGCGTCTTCGGGTCGAACCTATCGGCCGAAGCGCTCTTTGCCAAGCAGAACGGCGACATCACCGTATCCTCCTTCGAGGGAAACGGCACGGCCTACGTCAACCTGACGGATGGCCTCGTGTACAACGGCGCCACCTTCGACGGCTTCGTCAAGCGCCCCCGCAAGCAGGCGAACCTGGCCGTCAACCTCTACCAGCAGCTCTTCGGCAGCGCGCACCAGTTCAAGGTGGGCGTCGACTATCAGGATCTGAAGTCGATCGCTTCTTTCATCTACCCGAACAACCAGCTCTTCATCGTCACCGACTTCGACCCGATCACGCGGCAACCCATTCTCTCGGTGGGGGATCAGCGGCTCGACTTCACGACGCCGCAGGCTTCGACTTCGACCGGGAAGATCTGGGGATTTTACGCCCTGGATAAATTCGAGGTCGGGAAGAACCTCTTCTTCAACGTCGGCTTCCGGGTGGACAAGCAGAACGCCGACAGCGACATCGGCAACACCGTCATCGACACGACGAACTTCTCGCCGCGCGTGACCGGCGTTTACGACCTGTTCGCCAACGGCAAGACGCTCATCTCCGGGGCCTACGGGCGTTACTACCAGTTCCTGGTCCAGGGCATCGCGGACTCGGTCTACGCGGGCGTGGCCCAGCAGTCGAGCTACGACCTCTTCGAGTGGGACGGCACGCAGTTCGTGCTGTCCGACATGGTTCGCGTGGGTGGAAACACGCAGCCGGTCAACAGCGACCTAAAGCCGTCGTATCTGGACGAGTTCAACGTGGCCTTCCAGCAGCAGCTCGGCAACACGATGGCCTTCGGCGTCCGCGGGATCTACCGGAAATGGAACGACCTGGTGGACGACCGGCGTGTGTTCGTCTCCGGCAACAAGATCACGGTGCCCGAGAACTTCGGCGACGACGTGCTCAAGCGGCATTACAAGGCGATCGAAGTGACGTTCGACAAGCGCTTCTCGCGGAACTGGCAGGCATCCCTGAACTACACGCTTTCCAAGGCGGACGGCAACGAGTACGCCGACTTCACCTCGCAGCTTTTCGACTACGCCGGCGATACCTGCAACGTGACGGGGTCGGCCAGCGACAACGTCCCGGTGGTCGGCCGGATCCCCTGCCCTCTGGCGACCGACCACAACCGCTACGGCCTCGCGCCGTACGACCGCACGCACATTTTCAAGGCGTTCACGGCGTACACGATGCCGCTGAACTGGGTGGCCATCACGGCGGCGCCGTCGGTCATCTGGCAGTCCGGCCTGCCGTACCAGGAGCAGCGCAACTTCTCCATCCACGGCGACACGGACACGTACTTCTACACGAAGCGCGGCTCGTCGCGGCTGCCCAGCTTCTACCAGCTCGACTTCGCGCTGGAAGCGGTGTTCAAGCCCTGGGGGCCGTTCGAGATCGGCGCGAAGGGTGAGTGCTTCAACGTCACCAACCAGCAGCCGGCGATCGACAACACGCGGATCAGCCGTCTGCCCAACTCCTTCTTCGGAAACCCGACGTCGCGCAGCGGTTTGAACGCTCCGCGCGCCTATCGTCTGACGGCGCTTCTTCGGTTCTAGTCTTTCTCTCGGCGACCAGGGGCCCCGGCGATTCCGGGGCCCTTTCTCTTTCCGGGGAATAAGATGGTCCACTTGAAAGCGTCTTCTTTCGTTCTCTCCGTCGCTCTCCTGTTTCCCGCAGCCGCGGTTGCCGCGCCCTCCACGCCGGTCGACGAGGACTGGTCGAAGTCGCCGGAGGCCTACTTCCTGACGGCCGAAGAAAAACAGGAATGGCAAACCTTGAAAAGCCGCGAGAGCCGGGTCGATTTCATCGAGCGCTACTGGTTGAAGAGGGACCCCACTCCCGGCACGCCGGCGAACGAGTTCCGGGACATGGTGAGGTCCCGCATCAAGACCGCCGACGCGCGCTATCGCATCACCGGAACCTCGGGCGCCCGGACCAGCCAGGGCTTCGTCTTCATCGTGTTCGGTACGCCCTCTCGCGTGCAGGGCGCCCACCAGGCGCCGTTGCCGACTCCCGGTTCCCCGGACCTGGCAGTCGGAGAGCACAACACTCCGGTGGGCTTCGTCGAGGGAAACGAGACGACGGTCACGTGGCTCTACGACCGCGAGCGGACGCCGCGCCTCCTCGAATCGCTCAGCATCCCGCAGCTCGAAATCCACTTCGTCGTCGAGCCCAGCCGTCACCGCGACGATCTGCAGAATCCGGGTCTCGTCAATCAATATCGGGAGAAGCTGGCGCACAAGACGATCGTCAACCCGGACCTCGTGCCGGCTCCCACACAGCCGCTCGCGGGCATCCCGCCGGTCTCCGCCGCGCCTCGGCCTCCGGCCGTGATGCCTCTCCCGGTCGCGGTGCGCGCGATCCTCGAGAAGGCTCCTCCTCAGGCGGTCTCGGAAGACGATCGGCAACCGGTCTTCGGCAGCGCCGTTCTCTGGGGCGCACGGGACAAGTCGGAGACGGTCGCCTGGGTCTTCCTGCCGGAAGGCCGGGACGCGGGGACCGGGAAGCTGACGTTCCACGCGCTCATCCGCGCGGACGAGGGGGGGAAAGAGGTCGCGGCCGGATCCGAGCCCGCCGCGCCTTCCTCGACGCTGCCGACCGCGAGGCCCGGCCGCGTCTTCGTGCGCCGCTTCGACCTGCCGCCCGGCAACTACTCCGCCTCTTTCGCGGTGACGGCCGAGGGAGACCGCCCGCTCGCATCCGGGACGATCCCGCTCCGCGTGCCGGAGCTCGAGGGGGACTTCGCCATCTCGAGCATGCTGGTCTCGGCCGGAATGAGCCCGCCCGGCAAGGAAGGGGAGAGCGCGTTTTCGATCGGCCCCTCCGAGGCGCTGCCCCGGGCGGACGCCACCTTCGCGCGCACCGAATCGCTGTGGTACTTCGTGCAGCTCGCGAACGTCGCCGAGGAGGACAAGGTCACGCAGGAGCTCCGGCTACTTCGCGGCCCCCGAACGGTGGCGGCCCGTCCCGCGGCACCCGCGCAGCTCCGCGAGATCGGGCCCGGGCGATATGCCTTCGGGTACGAGCTCCCGCTTTCCTCCCTCGAGCCGGGCAGCTACGTCCTCTATCTGACGGTCCGGGACGGTCAGGGCCACAGCGTCCTGAGGCGCGCGGATTTCCGCGTCCTGGATCGGGGAACGAAGGTCTCGGTTCGGTAAGCGGGAAATCGGAAACCGGGATCGATTTCCGGCTTCGGCTTTGCGTTGAAAAGTACTTGACGAGGCAGGGAAATCCCGGGAGAATCCGGCCGTGAGCCTGCCGGACGGTCTTTCCGAGAACGCGCCGCGAGACGTCGGCTCCCAGGCCGCCGCCAACCTCCGCTTCATCCGCGAAGCGATGGAGAAGGCGGGCTCGTTCACCGCGGTCTCCGGCCGGGGGCAGGTCGCGATCGGCGCCACGGCCTTCGTCGCCGCGATCGTCGCGGCGCGCCAGCCCACGCGGACCCGCTGGCTCGAGACCTGGCTCATCGAGGCGTTGGTTGCCATGACGATCTCCGGCTTCGCCATGGCGGCGAAGGCCCGCCGCAACGACTTGGCGCTCTTCTCGGGACCGAACCGGAAGTTCTGGGCCGCGTTCACGGCCCCGCTCGTCGCGGGCGCGGTCCTCACCGCGGCAATGGTGTCAAGTGGACTTTACAATCCGCTGCCGGGGCTGTGGCTTCTCCTCTTCGGCACGGCCGTCGTGACCGGAGGCGCCCTGTCGGTTTCCCTGGTTCGGATCATGGGCCTGTGTTTCTTCGGTCTGGGCACCGCGGCATTGATTTGCCCGCCCCGGTTCGGCGACACGATGCTCGCGGCCGGCTTCGGAGGACTTCTGGCGATCTTCGGAGCCGCCATTGCCCGGAGGCACGGTGGGTAGCGCGCGACCCGGGCGCAAAG
>QHVV01000174.1 GCA_003222385.1 Acidobacteriota bacterium | reverse complement strand
CGGCTAAGATGTCGGCAGTGACTCCCGAAGACATCGCGCCCGAATTCCGGTCGGACGCCAAGACCTACGCGAAGGCGGCGCCGATCGACGGCGTGCGGACGTTGAAGCTCGCGCGCATCACCGACGACCGCGGCTTCTTCCTCGAGGTCTTCCGCGCGAAGTCGAATCACTCGGGGGGCCGCGACCTCGCCGATTTTTTCTCGGGCGTGGACGTGGCGCAGATGAATTTCTCGATCGTGGACGCCTCCGACCACATCAAGGGACTGCACTATCACCTGAAGCAGGACGACGTCTGGTTCTTCCCTCCCCCGTCGAAAGCGAAGGTCGTGCTCTACGACGTGAGGAAGGGCTCGGCTTCGTTCGGCCGGACGCAGGCGATCGTCGCGGGCGGCGGGCAGGACGTTCTCGTCCGGATCCCCGCCGGAGTCGCGCACGGCTACCGGCCGCTGACGAATCCCTGCTCGCTCCTCTACTTCGTGACCGAGGCGTTCGACCCCACCGCGCCCGACGAGTTCCGAATCGCCTGGAACCATCCTGCGGTGAAGGAGCTGTGGGACATCCCGAACGGATGAAGTCGTGGGGCCCGATCCCGAAGAGGTCAGATCCCGCCCCGTATAATTGAGGGTTCGATGAGCTCGCTCCCGCGTCCGTTCGATTCCTCCCGCATCCCCCGCGTGGACGCCGTCGGGGTCGACGAACGTGCTGCTGCGCTCGCGAAGCGCTCGATCAAGAAGACCTCGAAGATCGCCGGGATCAAGCTCGCGATCTCGATGATCGACCTGACGACCCTCGAGGGAAAGGACTCCGAAGGAAAGGTCCGCCAGCTCTGCCAGAAGGCGATGCGCCCGCTCCCCGGCGACCCGTCCGTGCCGCACGTGGCGGCGGTCTGCGTCTATCCGAACCTGGTCGCGGTCGCGAAGCACGCGCTCGCGGGCAGCGGCGTCCTGGTCGCCTCCGTCGCGAGTGGCTTCCCCGCCGGCCTCGTGCCGCTCGCCGCGAAGCTCGACGACACGCGCCTCGCCGTCGACTCGGGCGCGGACGAGATCGACATGGTCATCGACCGCGGCGCCTTCCTCTCGGGCGACTACGAGAAGGTGGCGTCCGAGATCCTGGCGATCAAGGACGCCTGCGGCGACGCGCACCTGAAGGTCATTCTGGAGACGGGCGAGCTCGAGACGTACGACAACGTCCGCAAGGCCTCCCGGCTGGCGATGACGTACGGCGCCGATTTCATCAAGACCTCGACCGGCAAGATCACGCCCGCCGCGACACCCGGCGTCGTCCTCGTGATGCTCGAAGCGATCCGTGACTTCTACTTCGAGACGGGCCGCCGCATCGGGATGAAGCCGGCCGGCGGGATCAAGACTTCCAAGCAGGCGCTCCACCTGCTCGTTCTCGTCAAGGAGACGCTGGGCGACGCGTGGCTGACCCCGAAACTCTTCCGGATCGGTGCGTCCACGGTGACGAACGACCTCCTGATGCAGCTGGCGAAAGAAGCGAGCGGGCGGTACCAGAACGAGGACTACTTCACGAAGGACTGAGTCGATGGCGAGCGTCAAGGAAGAACGGGAAGCGCGGGCGGAGGCGGTCCGCCGGGTCGAGCGGGAGAAACCGGCGCTCGAGTTCGGCTCGGCGTGGGAGTACTCCCCCGCTCCCGAATCGAGAGACCACGTCCGGTTAGACGAGCGCTACGGCCTCTTCATCGGGGGAAAGTTCGTCGCGCCGAAGTCCCGGAAGTACTTCGCGACGATCAACCCCGCGACCGAGGAGAAGCTCGCCGACGTGGCGGAGGCGGGCGCTGCGGACGTCGACGCCGCGGTCCGCGCCGCGGAAGACGCGTACCGGAAGCGGTGGTCCAGGCTCAAGCCCGCCGACCGGGGGAAGTACGTCTACCGGATCGCCCGCATCCTGCAGGAGAAGTCGCGCGAGCTCGCCATCATCGAGTCGATGGACGGCGGCAAGCCGATCAAGGAATCGCGCGACGTGGACGTCCCGCTCGTCGTCGCGCACTTCTTCTACCACGCGGGCTGGGCGGACAAGCTCGAGTACGCATTCCCGCGACACGCGGTTTCGCCGATCGGGGTGTGCGGCCAGATCATCCCGTGGAACTTCCCGCTCCTGATGGCGGCCTGGAAGATCGCGCCCGCGATTTCCTGCGGCAATACCGTGGTGCTGAAACCCGCGGAGACGACGCCCCTGACCGCGATGGCGCTCGCAAAGGTCTGTGAAGAGGCCGACCTGCCGCCGGGCGTCGTGAACATCGTCACGGGAGCGGGCGAGACCGGCGCCGCTCTCGTGAACCACCCGCGCGTGAATAAGATCGCGTTCACCGGCTCGACCGACGTCGGCAAGATCATCCAGCGGGCCACGGCCGGCACCGGCAAACGCCTGACCTTGGAGCTCGGCGGCAAGGCCGCCAACATCGTCTTCGAGGACGCGGCAATCGACCAGGCGGTGGAGGGCATCATCAACGGGATCTACTTCAATCAGGGACACGTCTGCTGCGCCGGATCGCGGCTGCTGGTTCAGGAGTCGATCGCCGATACGCTGTTGCAGAAGCTCTCGGACCGCATCGCGACCCTTCGCATGGGCGATCCGCTGGACAAGAACACGGACGTCGGAGCGATCAATTCGAAGATGCAGCTCGACAAGATCCGCGAGCTCGTGGCGTGCGGCGTCGAAGAGGGGGCCGAGCTGCACCAGTCCTCCTGCGCGATTCCGTCGAAGGGCTACTGGTTCCCGCCCAGCTTCTTCACGGGAGTCGCGCAATCGCACCGGATCGCGCGCGAGGAGATCTTCGGGCCCGTTCTTTCGGTGATGACCTTCCGCACGCCGGAGGAGGCGGTCGAGAAGGCAAACAACATTCCTTACGGCCTCTCGGCCGGCGTCTGGACCGACAAGGGCTCGAAGATCTTCAAGATCACCTCGAAGATGCGCGCCGGTGTCGTGTGGGCAAATACCTTCAACAAGTTCGATCCGTCCTCGCCTTTCGGCGGCTACAAAGAGTCCGGCTTCGGCCGCGAGGGCGGCGTGCACGGGTTGCGTGCGTATGTGGAGCTGAGTTGATGGTCGAGCTCCAGGTCAAAAAGACCTACAAGCTCTACGTCGGCGGGGAATTCGTCCGGACGGAGTCGGGCCGGTACGACCCGATCCCCGACGCGGAAGGCGACCTCCTCGCGAACGTGTCGCGAGGCTCGCGGAAGGATCTTCGCGAGGCCGTGAGGAAGGCCAGGGCCGCGCAGCCGGGCTGGGCTTCGAAGAGCGCCTATCTGAAGGGTCAGATCCTCTACCGCATGGCCGAGATGCTCGAAGGCCGGGCGGAGAGCATCGAAGATCTCCTGCGCGAGAGTCGCGGACTGACGGCGGTCGCCGCGCGGCGGGAGGTGCGCGCCGCGATCGACCGGCTCGTCTACTACGCCGGCTGGTCGGACAAGTACGTCGCGCTCCTGGGGACCGTGAACCCGGTCGCGTCGTCGTACTTCGACTTCTCGGTTCCGGAGCCGACGGGGGTCGTCGGCATCGTGGCGCCGGAGACGCCGGACCTGCTCGGGCTGGTCTCGCATCTCGCGCCCGCCATCGTGTCGGGCAACGCGGCGGTCGTGCTCCTTTCGGAGAAGTACCCGCTCGCCTCCCTCGAGCTCGCCGAAATCCTGGCGACCTCCGACCTGCCGGCGGGCGTCGCGAACCTGATCTCCGGACGGAAGGACGAGCTCGTTCCGCACCTCGCCCGGCACATGGACGTCAACGCGATCGCGGACGCCGGCGGGAACAAGGCGTTGTCGAAGTCGATCGCCGAGGACGCTGCCGTGAACGTGAAGCGCGTGAAGCGCTACGTGATCGCCGACTATTTCGCGGAGGACGCGCAGGGTCTCGACTTCATCGAAGCGTTCACGGAGATCAAGACGACCTGGCACCCGATCGGGGTGTAGGAAACTCGATGTTCGGCGCGACGCGGCTTCTGCGGCCGATCACTCTCGGCATCTCTTTTTCCCTGC
>QHVV01000097.1 GCA_003222385.1 Acidobacteriota bacterium | reverse complement strand
GTCCCAGGCGGGCGTGATCGCCTACCAGGCCGCGAAGACACCCGTGCGTCTCGTGTGGCTCGATCGACGGGGAAAAGAGCTCGGTGTTCTGGGCCAACCCGCCGTCGTCGACTTCGTGCGGATCTCGCCGTCCGGGAACCGCATCGCCGCCAACGTCGAGGACAGCCGGTTCGGGACGTCCGATCTCTGGGTCTTCGAGGCCGCGAGCGGGGCTTCCACCCGATTGACGTCGGGCCAGATCGACGAAAGCGCTCCCGTGTGGACCCCCGACGGCGCGCGGCTCCTCTTCCGGGTGGACGACAAGGGACCGCCGGACATCGCCCAAATGGTCGTCGGATCGCCCGGAAGCGAGCGGGCGTTCCTGATCCTGCCGGGCGTTCAGCAACCCGAGGACGTTTCGCTGGACGGCCGTCGCCTCGTCTACCTGCAAGACGCGGCGACGACCGCGGACATCTGGCTGGCGTCGCTCGAGGGAGACCCTCAGCCGAAGCCCTGGCTTCGCTCCCCGTTCAACGAGCGGAATCCGCGATTCTCACCGGACGGCCGATGGATCGCATACGACTCGGACGAGTCCGGAACCCGCGAGGTCTACGTCGCGTTGACGGACGGCGCGGGCGAGAAGAAGCGAATCTCTCCGTCCGGCGGAAGGGAGCCGCGGTGGGGCTCGGACGGGAAGGAGCTCTTCTACGCCGCGCCGGACGACTCGATCGTGGCCGTACCCGTCACCCCCGGCGCGAGCCTGCAGGCGGGAGCGGGCGCTTCGCTCTTCCGGCTGGAAACCGGGATCCGGAACTTCGACGTCTCCCCGGACGGAAGTCGATTCCTCGTGATTACGCCGGTCGAGAAGTCTCCGGAGTCCCCGATCCGGGTGATCCTCAACTGGGACTCTGTCCTGAAAAAGGAGAGATGACCTCGCCACCGGCTGGCCGGGCTCAGTGGTAGTTTAAATGGTACCGTCATTACCATGAAAATCACCATCGACCGTGCCGGGAGACTCGTCGTCCCCAAGAAGATCCGGGAGGCCGCCGGGATCGTGCCCGGTTCGGAGCTGACGATCCGAGTGGCCGACGGCCGGATCGAGATCGAGCCAGCGCCCCTGGAGGTGCGGCTCGTCAAGCGGGGGTCGCTGACGGTCGCCGTTCCGCGCAAGCGCGTGACTCCGCTGACCGCGGAACACGTCGGGGAGACCCTCGACCGGCTCCGCCGGCGGGGCGGTGCTGGCGACGACGAGTGATCTCCTACCTGCTCGACACGAGCTGCCTCGTCGCGGCCGTGTGCGGCTGGCATCGAAATCACGATGCGACCCGCCGGGAGATCGAGCGCCGCGATGCGGCTGGCGAGAAGCTGGTGCTCGCGGCGCACTCGATGGCCGAAACCTACTCGGTTCTGACGCGGCTTCCCGAGCCGCATCGGCTCCGTCCCGACGATGCCCTGGCGCTCATCGAGGCGAACTGGGGAAGAACGCAGCTGGTCGCCCTTGCCGCCCCCGATTACCGTGACACCCTGCGCCGCTGCCGCGACGTCGGAATCGGCGGTGGGGCGGTCTACGACGCGCTCATCGCCGAGTGCGCCCGCAAAGCACGCGTCGAGACGCTCCTGACCTGGGATATCGAAGGCTTCGAGCGCTTCCTGGAGGACGAGCCGGCGGTTCAGGCTCCGGAGGAGCGGTCGAAGTGATCGGCCAGACGGTCTCGCACTACCGGATCCTCGAGAAGCTCGGGGGCGGCGGAATGGGCGTCGTCTACAAGGCCGAGGACGTCAAGCTCGGACGGCGCGTCGCGCTGAAGTTCCTGCCCGAGGAGGTCGGCGACGATCCGCAGGCCCTGGAGCGTCTGCGTCGGGAGGCGCGCGCGGCGTCCGCGCTCGAGCATCCCAACATCTGCACGATCCACGACATCGACGAGGACGCCGGCCGCCACTTCATCGTCATGGAGCTCGTCGAGGGCGAGACGCTGAAGGACCGGCTCGCGCTCCGGCCTCTCCCGCTCGACCAGATGCTGGAGGTCGGCATCCAGATCGCCGACGCTCTCGACGCCGCGCACGCGCACGGGATCGTCCACCGCGACATCAAACCGGGAAACGTCCTCGTCACGAAGCGCGGGCAGGCGAAGTTGATGGACTTCGGTCTCGCCAAGCGCGCCGGCCCGCCGGAAGCCACCGGGCTCGATACGGGGGTCTCGGCGCTTCCGACCGCCATCGGCGAGCCGCACCTGACGAGCCCGGGCACCGCGATCGGCACCGTCGCCTACATGTCCCCGGAGCAGGCCCGCGGCGAGGAGCTCGACTCGAGGACGGACCTTTTTTCGTTCGGAGCGATGCTCTACGAAATGGCGACGGGGCGCCCGCCGTTCGCCGGCAACACCTCGGCGATCATCTTCGACGGGATCCTGAACCGGGCGCCGGTCTCGCCGGTTCGCTTGAATCCAGACCTCCCACCGGAGCTCGAGCGCATCGTCAACACCGCCCTGGAGAAAGACCGCGAGCTGCGGTATCAGACCGCGGCCGAGCTGAGAGCGGACTTGAAGCGGCTCAAACGCGACTCCGAGTCGGGACGGGTGGCGGCGGCGACCGCACCCGTTCTCACCGTCCCGGCCCGCCGCCTGTCACCGTTCTGGCTCGCAGTTCCCCTGCTCCTGCTCGTCGGCGCGGCCGCTGCCTGGTTTCTCGCGCACCGGCGGACCTCGCCGGCGACGACGCTCCCTCGGGGCCAGACCTCGATCGCCGTCCTTCCCTTTCAGAGCCTCGGCGCCGACAAGAGCACCGACTTCCTTCGGCTTGCGCTGCCCGACGAGATCGTGACGACGCTCTCCCGCGCGCCCTCGCTCGCGATCCGACCGTTCGCCGCCACGCGCAAGTACGACAGGCCGGACGCCGATCCTCAGACCGCCGGGAAGGAGCTCGGCGTGGACCGCGTGCTGACCGGGCACTACATCCGCGAGGGCGACCGCCTCCAGGTGACGCTGGAGGTCATGGCGACCGGCGACAACCGAATCGTGTGGCGGGACACTCTGAACGGATCGGCGGCGGACCTGATCCCGCTCCAGCAGCGGATCACGGCGCGGCTGACCGAAGGTCTGTTGCCGCTCCTCGGGACGGGCAGCAGCGCCCCCGCCGGCGCGACGCAGCCGAAGAGTCCGGAGGCGTACGCCCTCTACCTTCGCAACGCGGCATACTCCCGGGACCCGGCGCCCAACAAGGAAGGAATTCCTCTACTCCAGCGTTCGGTCGCGCTCGATCCCACTTTCGCGCCCGCGTGGAGCGCGCTCGCCGACCGGTATTACTTCGACGGCTCGTATTCCGACGGCGGCCAGCGCGCGCTCGATCGAGCGCGGGAGTACAGCGAGCGCGCTCTCTCACTGGACCCGAACCTGGCGACCGCCTCCCAGCTATTGGTCGTCCTTCGAGTGGAAGGGGGCGATCTCGATACCGGCTACGACCAGGCGTCCGATTTCGCCCGTCGGCGGCCGGACAGCGGCGACGCCCATTTCGCGCTCGGTTACGTGCTGCGTTATGCGGGACTGCTCGAGGAGTCCGCCCGGGAATGCGATTCCGCCCGGCGGCTCGATCCGCGGAACAGCCGTTGGAGATCGTGCGGGCAGACGTTCGAGCAGCTCGGACAATTCGACCGTGCCCGTGAGTATGTCGACCTCGATACGGGGTCTCTCTGGTCGAACAGCGTGACTGTCGGCCTGCTGCTCCGACAGGGCAAGCGGGAAGAAGCCGTCGAAAGGCTTCGAAAACACGGGCACCTCTCGCCGACCATGGTGGCGTGCACGACCGGACGGCCGGCCTCGGAAGTCGCGTCCCTCGCGCGCGAGGAGGCGGCCGCGGTGATGCACGAACGCGACTCCGAACCGAAGTACAACGTGGCAGTGGCTCTGGCGCAATGCCGCCAGCCCGACCTGGCTCTCCGGCTGCTGAAGACCGCGGTCGAGCAGAACTACTGCAGCTATCCGGCGATGGACAAAGACCCGCTGTTCGCCTCGATCCGCGGCACGCCGGAGTTCGCCGCGATCCGGCAGGCCGGGATCGATTGCCAGAAGCGTTTCCTCGCGCACCGCGAACGTGCCCGCTGATCTTCTTCCCCAGATCGGCCTCGCGGCCGGCGCCGCGGTCGCTTCGGGGCTGCGGCTCTACGGGACCGTCGCCGCGCTCGGTTTCCTGCACCGCGCGGGGATCCTGCGCCTGCCGGCCGGACTCGAAGTGCTCGCCACGACCCCCGTCATCGTCCTGGCGGCGGCCCTCTACGTCATCGAGTTCGTCGCCGACAAGATCCCGGCGGTCGACACTGTCTGGGACGCGATCCACACGTTCGTGCGCGCTCCCGCGGCCGCCGTCCTCTCGTTCGCCGCCTTCGGGAACGTGCAGGAGCCGTGGCGGACGGTCGCCGCGCTCCTCTGCGGCACGGTCGCCTTCTCCTCGCACGGCCTGAAGGCGAGCTCGAGGCTCGCGATCAACGCGAGCCCGGAGCCGTTCTCGAACTGGGCGGCTTCCTTCTCCGAAGACGTCTTCGTCGCAGTTCTCCTGTGGCTCGCGGTGAAGCACCCGCTGGCGGCGGTTGTGATCGCGGGGGTCGTGCTGCTTCTGGCGGCGCTGCTCGCCGCCTGGATCGTTCGGATGCTGAAACGTCTCTTCTCGCGCCGGCCGGCTCTGGCCGCGAGCGGCGGCTAGCTCGACCGACGAGGCTCGATCCGCAGCCGCAATGCGCAAAAAAAGGGGACGGGCGCGCTGGCCTGTCCCCGGGGAGAGAAAAGACGATCGACGCGGTTCTTTAAGGAACCGTCGTAAAGGATCCGCAGGTCGTCTGGTAGAAGCGGACCTGCATCAGCTTCAGCCCGGTGTTGTTGTAATCCCAGAAGTAGTCGAGCAGCTGCGGGATGTTGAAGATCCATACATTGTTGAACTGGAGGTCTCCGCTGTCGCAGAAGCCGGTCGCGTTCACATCGATGCAGCCGGTCGCCCGGAAGACGTCGGAGATGTCCTGCCGGCGGGGTTTTCCCTTGGGCCGGTCGACCGTGAAGGTATCCAGAAGGAGCGCATCGGCGCAGGAGCCGATCAGGCCGTCGATCGTGCACGAGGCATTGACGATCACCTGTCCCGCGTTCGGCCTGCCGAGACCGGTGGCATAGACGTCGTAGCAGAGGTCGCCGAGCGGATCGCTCGGAACTTCGATCGTGCAGCCGTCCGCGTCCGTGCAGTTGCCGTCGAGAACCTGGAACTCGGTTCCGGCGACGTAGGAGATCTTCACGCTGCCGCTCAACGGAACGAAGAGGGTATGGCGGTCGGTGAGGTCCATTGCGGTTGTCTTGGGGTGGGATACGCCGATGATGTTCAGGTTGTAGTGGGGACCGCTCAGTCCCTGGCCGACCTGGGCAAAAGTGGGAACGGCGAGCATCAAACCGGCGATCACTGCGAGAGTCAGAGTCAGACGTTTCATTGAGCTGGGTCTCCTGTGATTTGTAATTCCGTGTTCATTTGCGATTCGATCGGGAAACTTTCTCGAATCCCTCCTTTCCCGGGGGCACCCAGCGAGCCCGACGAGACAGACTCCGTCCGGTACCCGTTGAAAAATGGATTTCCTCCTCCCCTGCCCAGGCCGGTCACCTCGACCCGGCCACCTTCGGTCGATCTGCTTGTAGTCGGATAGTACTTTAGTCGTACACGACCGCGCAAATCGGGCCGAAAATGCTGACTCCGCGAGGTTCCGGGTGCTACCATCTTGCGGACTTCACGAATGAAATTCAGCGATGTAATCTCACCCGGATTCTCGACGGCACAGGTCGCCCGGTTGACCGGATTAACTCCGCGCCAGCTCGACCACTGGGATCGAATGGGATTCCTGAAGCCGTCGCTCCGGAAGGCGCAGGGCTACGGTTCCACCCGCCGGTATTCGTTCGCCGACGTCGTCCGGCTCCGCGTTGCCGCGCGGCTGCGGTCGGCGGGCGTCGGACTCACGCGGATCCGGAGGTGCGCGGAGGCTCTCGAGCGCCTCGGCGGAGAAGCCGGTGACCTGGGCGGCGTTCGGCTGCTCGTCGCGGGATCGCGGGTCCTCTGGGCGCGTTCCGACCAGGAGGTCGTCGATCTCCTGAAGGAAGGCCAGCTCGTGCTCGTCTTCCCGCTCGAGGACGCGGTCGAAGAGACCGCCGGCGCCGTCGCGAAGCTGAAGCGCGAGAGCGGGCGGAACGCCAAATCGCCCGTCGAGGGACGCGGGAAGCAGATTTTCTGAGGGGCCGGCCGCCGGGGCCGGGCGGGGGTAGGTTTTGAAGCGTGAACGAATCGCGCCGCGGCTCGACCGCCTGGCGCGGCTCGGCAGACAACGTGATTTTTCTTCCGCGCAGTTTCAAAGAGCGCTCGACTCGGCCGCGCAGTCCGACGAGAAGGCGGAGGTGCTCGCCCGGCTCCTGACCGAATGGACCGGCCTTCCCCACACGTCGCGCGACGCGGAACAGCGGTGGGGGGAAATCGAGCGTCTGGCGGCGAAGCTGCGCGAAAAGCTGGGCTCGCCCGTCAGCCTGCAGACGGCGCTCCTTCACTACTTCCACAGCGTCTCGGGGCTTCTCAAGGAGCCGCGCATCCTCTCGGAGAAGGACCTCGCGGTACTGCGCGTCAACGCGATCACCGATCCGCTGACCGGGCTCTACAACCGGCGCTTCCTGATGGATCACCTGAATCGCGAGATCGCGCGCGCGGACCGGAACGACGGAATCGTATCGATCGTGCTCCTCGACTTGAAGGGCTTCAAGGCGGTCAACGACCACTTCGGACATCCGGTCGGAGACACGGTCCTCGTCAAGACGGCGAGGATCATTCGGGAGCTCCTGCGGGGAGTCGACGCCGGCTGCCGGTGGGGAGGCGACGAGTTCGTCGTGGTACTCCCCTCGACCGACCTCTTCTCGGCGCTCACGGTCGCCGAGCGGATCCGGACGAAGATCGCGGAGACCGCGCTCCCTGCCGGATCAGGGGTGCACGTGGGACTCCATTACGGCGTCGCGTCCTATCCGGCCGACGGGAAGACCGTCGATTTCCTCGTCAAGGTCGCGGATCTGCGGCTCTACCAGTGTCGGGAGCAGGCGCGCTTCGAAGGACAGGAGCGACGGCACCACCCGAGATTCGCCGTGAACGACTCGAGCGTGCGCGTCGGCCCGGACGGCCGGCTGCGGCTCTGGACAGCCCCGCTCGTCAACGTGAGTTACGGGGGTCTCGCGTTCCGCGCGCGCCGCTCCGACAAATGGCCGCCGCGCGGCAAGGGCGAGATCGTGCGGCTGCCGCTCGAGCGCCGTTCGATCCGAATCCGCGCGCTCCACTCGGTCGCCCTCCCGGGAGGCGTCGTTCGCGTGGGATGCGCGTATGTTTGAGAAGGGGGCGAGCTCCGATCTCCGACGGCGAGTCGGGACGTTCCCGCGGTGACCGGCTATCCCGCACACCGAGTCGCATCCTCCGGTCTCTTCGCGCTCTTCTCGCTCATCGCGCTCGCTCTCGGGATGGGCGAGGCCCGGCTGCTCGCGCTCGCGACCGGCGCATCGCTTGTGGGACTCTTCGTCTTCACTCGCGCCGGATTCCGGACCGCGCTCGGCCATTTTTCCTCCCCGCTCGCGACGCTCGCGGACCTGTCGCTCCTCTTCTGCGCGCTTTCCCTGACCGGCGGATTCCGCAGTCCGTACGGTCTCCTTCTGCCGGCGGGCGTCGCGCTCGCCTGGCACCTCGAAGGACGCAGCGCCGCGCGTTTCTACGCGCTCGTGTCGCTCCTCGGAGTCGCGGCCCTCGTCACGCTCGGCGGAAGTCGGATCCCGCCCCCCGCGGAGCTCTTTCCGCTGCTCGCGACGGGGCTCGCCGCGCCCGCGCTCCTTGCCGCGCTCGAGGCGCTCGGAGGAGAGCAGGGACGCCGCGAAGACGCCCGTCTCCCCGCGAGCCGGCCGTCACAGCGGGACCGCAACGCCGAAATCCTTCACGACCTGAAGTCGCCTCTATCGGTGATGCGGGTGTATGCGGACCTGATCGCCGAGGCCGCCCGCCGCGGTGAGCTTCCCAACCAGGAATACCTCGCCAACCTCTCGCGAGAGGCTGAGCTCGCCGAGCGGCTGGTCGGCGGGCCTCCCTCCGAGCCGAGGCCTGGGACGCTTTCGCCGGAAACGCATCCGGAGGCCGCTCCAGCTGCCGCCTCGACCGCCCCTCCTCCTTCCACACCTGCCACCGCGGACCTCGTCGAGATCCTCGGCTCGCTCGCGACCGCCTACCGATTGTCGTACGGCGGCCGGCTGCGAATCGAGTTCATCGCGGAGCGCCCGGAGCTCGCCGTCCTTGCCGACCCCGTCGCGCTGCAGCGGGCGTTCCGCAACGTTCTCGAAAACGCGATCAAGTACACGCCGCAGGGGGGCGAGGTCCGCATCCGCGCGGGAGCGGCCGGGCCGCATGCCTTCGTCGTCGTCAAGGACACGGGCATGGGAATGAGCGACGACGAGCGGGCGCGCGCGTTCGACTTCGCTTTCCGCGGAGCCGGCGCCGTCGCGTCCGGGGCGCGCGGAAAGGGGCTCGGTCTCGCGCTCACCAAAGAGATCCTCGAGGCCAACGGCGGAAAGATCAGCCTTTCGAGCGAGGCCGGGTTCGGCTCCGAGGTGACGATCCTCCTGCCGTTCTCCAAGCGGTCATGAAACGCGTCGTGGTGGTCGATGACGAGCCCTCCGTCGGAGCCGCCGTGCGCGACCTCCTCGGCCCCGACGGATATCAGGTCGAATCATCGGTCGACGCGCAGGCGGCGCTGCCCGACCTCCTGCGCGCCGTGCCGGACCTCGTCATCCTCGACGTCAACATGCCGGGCATGAGCGGCTGGGAGCTCTGCGCGCTCCTGAGACGCCAGTCGTCGACCCGCGCGGTTCCCATTCTCTTTTTGACCGGAAGGCAGGAGGTCCGGGACCGCATCACCGCGATGCAGGTCGGAGGGTCCGACTATCTCTCGAAGCCTTTCAGCGCCGAAGACCTGCGCGCGAAGGTGCGATCGCTCTTGAAACACCGGCCCAGCATGGAGGGACGATGAAACCCAGACGACCGGTCGCGCCGATCCGGCTGATGCGGAACGCGCCGCCCCCGGAGTCGGACTCGACGGCGGAGACGATCGCGCGGATGCGCCGCGACCGGGTCATCTACGACGGCGTGACCGGCCTGCCGATCCATCCCTTCGACGACCCCGAACGCGCGCACGAGCGGATCGCGCACCTGGGCGTGATCTATCTCCAGATCGGAAAGTTTTTCGGATTCGAGGAACTGTACGGCTGGGAGCTGTACGAGCAGGTCCTGATCGTCGTCTCGCGCGGCCTGCGCGAGGACGTCGAAGGGTCCCGGTTCGGCGCCAACCTCTTTTCGATCCGCTACTCCGGGACCGACGGCTTCTACGTCCTCTACGATCTGCCGTCGTCGGGACGCGCCCGCGGCTCTCCGGCACTGGAGGCCGAGAGCGCGCGTCTCCAGTCGAACGCCTTGAAGCGGCTCCGAAACGCTTTCGCCGGGACGGCGGTCGACCTCATGACCGTGCACGCGTCCAGCCTCGTGACCTCCGACAATCCGCGGGTCCGGTCCTCGAGGCACCTGTCACGCCAGCTGTCGGAGGCCGTGAAGATCGTCAGCCAGCGCCAGACCCGCGAGAAGCTCGACCTTTGCGTCGCGTTGAAGCGCGTCATGGCGATGAAGCAGCTGCGCGCGGCGTACCAGCCCGTGCGTCACCTCGCCGACGGAGCGGTCCTCGGGTGGGAGGCGCTCATCCGGGGTCCCGCCGGATCTCCCTTCGAGACGCCGAACGTCCTCTTCGCGGTCGCTCGGGAGAACGACATGGACGTCGAGCTCGAGACGCTCTGTCTCGACACCATCTTCGGCGGCCTGCCCCGCGGCGTCAGCTCGCGACGGCTGTTCGTCAACGCCTCTTCGATGCTGCTTCGCCATCCGGTCTTTTTGGACGAGCGCAACCTCGCCTCGATCAACCGGAGCCACAACGACGTCGTGGTCGAAATCTCGGAAAAAGAGATGGTGGACTACTCGTCCTTCGGCGGCATTCTCTCCACCGTGCGCGGAGCGGGCCTCAAGATCGCGATCGACGACGCCGGGTCGGGATACTCGGGGCTCGAGGCGATCCTGAACCTGCGTCCCGACTACATCAAGGTCGCCGATTCCCTGGTGCGCGGGCTCGAGGGGGATCCGATCAAGCGCGAGATCATCTCGAGCCTCGCGGCGATCGGCCGGCGGATCGACGCCACCCTCGTGGCGGAAGGGATCGAGCGCGACGAGGAGCTCCAGGCGCTGATCGCTCTGGGCGTCGAATTCGGACAGGGATACCTGCTCGGCCGGCCGTCGTTCCAGGTGTCGTCGCGCCCCTTCACCGGGCACGCGTAACGGGCGACCCGCCGGATTCGTCGGCCGGGGCCGTGGTTGTCTTCGACCGCGTAACGGCCGGTGCGCGCGGAATCGCGGGGTGCGTCGAGGTTTCGTTCACAGTCCCGCGGGAGACGAGCTACGTCCTGGTCGCCCGTCCCGGCAACGGCGAGCAGGCGGTCATCCGCTGCGTGCGGGGCGAGCTTCGCCCGCAAGAGGGACGGGTGCGGGTCTTCGGTCTCGATCCGCGCCGAGAGAGGCGCGCTGTCGCAAAACGGATCGCCTCGGGAGACCTGGTCGTGCTGGAGGGTCGGTTCGAAAGGAAGCCGGACGCGACGGTATTCGCGACGGCATCCGATCCCGCACTCGCGAGCCCGGCGGACCGAGTCGGATTCCTCGCGCAAGGCCGGCTCGTTCTCGACGACGAGCCGCGCGAGATCGCGCGCCGGTTCCGCCGCATTCGCTACGCCAACGAGATCACGGAAGCGCGCACCGAGTACGGCAACGAGCTCGATCTCTTCGACGCGGTGCGTGTCCGGGTGCGCGGATGGGGCGTCGACGCGGTCGTCTCGAACTTCGACGAGGCGGCGTTCGAGCGTTTCCGAGCGACCGAAGGTGTGAAAGACGCGCAAGCGCTGCCGATGACCCTGACGGAGATCTTCCAGGCGGTCGTCAGAGGAATATAATGGATGTAAGTGACTGGAAGGAAAAAGATTACAGTTCGCCTGACCTCGCTCGACGACGACGATTTTCGGCGCGATGTCGAGTTCTGGAGACGTCGGGGAGCCCAGGCGCGCTTCGAGGAGACATGGAGACTTTCGCAGGAGGCATACGGTCTGACCGATCGCGATGCAACTGAACCGGCACTTCTGCGATCTGTTGTCCGCATTCAACGCCGCAAAAGTCCGGTATCTCGTCGTCGGCGCGTACGTCCTTAGCTACTACGGTCGACCCCGCACGACGGGAGACCTCGACCTCTGGGTGGATTCGACCGCAGCGAATGCTCAACGGGTCTTCCGAGCGTTGGGAAATTTCGGAGCGCCGCTCGAAGGGATTTCGCCTTCCGACTTTTCCTCGCCCGGGACGGTTTTTCAGATCGGCGTCGCGCCCAGCCGGATCGACGTCCTGACGTCGCTGACGGGCCTGAGGTTTCCAACTGCCTGGAACAACCGGCTGCGAGCGCGCTACGGAAAAATTCCGATCTCGTTTCTTTCAGAACGTGACTTCATCCGAAACAAGAGAGCGGTCGGTCGAACGCGAGATCTCGCCGATGCCGAAGAGGTGGAACGACTGCTGAAGCGCAAGAGAGTCCACCCGTGATCGGGTTCTCCCGAGACAACGGCGAGCTCACCTGCGACGGCGTCCCGCTGTCGGCAATCGCGCGGAAGGTCGGGACGCCCGCGTACGTCTACAGCGCCGCTCTCATCGAGGAGAGCTTCCGGCGCTTCGACGCGGCGTTCGCGCCGGTCGCGCACCTCGTCTGCTACGCGGCGAAAGCCAACTCGAACGGGACGCTGCTCGCGAAGCTGGCGGGCCTCGGCGCGGGCGCGGACGTCGTCTCGGGCGGCGAGCTGCGGGCGAGCCTCGAAAGCGGCTTCTCGAGCGACCGGATCGTGTTTTCCGGCGTCGGGAAGACTGTTGCCGAGATCCGGTCCGCCGTGGAGAGCGGGCTGCTCGCGATCAACGCCGAATCGGAGCGGGAGATCGAAAAGATCGAGGCGGAAGCAGCGCGGCAGGGCAAGACGGCCCGCGTCGCGCTGCGCGTCAACCCCGACATCGACGCGAGGTCCCACCCGTACATCTCGACCGGCCGCAAGCACAACAAGTTCGGCGTCGCGATCGATCTCGCGCCCGCGATTTTCCGGAAGGCGCGCGGCTTCCCGCACGTCCGGATGACCGGGATCCAGGCGCACATCGGCAGCCAGATCCTCGATCCACAGCCGCTCGCGGATGCGGCGCGCGACCTTGCTCGCCTCGCGCGCGACCTCGCGGCGGAAGGCCACGAGCTCTCGACGCTCGACGTCGGCGGCGGCATCGGCCTCGCTGGGCCGGGGGAGAAGCCGCTCACCCCCGAAACGTACGCCGCCGCGGTCCTGCCGCACGTGGCGGGTTTGCCGATGACGGTCCTCGTCGAGCCGGGCCGCGCGATCGTCGGCCCCGCCGGCGCGCTCGTGACCGAAGTCCTCGACGTCAAGAAGAGCTCGGGCAAGCTCTTCGTCGTCACGGACGCCGGGATGAACGACCTCCTTCGGCCTGCGCTCTACGGCGCGATTCATTCCATTGAATCAGTAACGGAAAACCGGATGCCGGTCGAGCGCGTCATGGCCGACGTGGTCGGTCCGATCTGCGAGAGCAGCGACTTCTTTCTCCGCGACTCTTCGATCGACCGGCCCCTGGAGGGAGACCTCATGGCGATCCGCGACGTCGGCGCCTATGGCTTTTCCATGTCGTCGAACTACAACTTCCGGGGACGCCCTCCCGAGGTCTGGGTCGAGAAAGGTTCCTTCCGGGTGATCCGCCGGCGCGAGCATTTCGACGATCTCGTCCGCGCGGAGCGGGAGTAGAATCTTCGCCGAAGTTGATCCCGATTCCCTTAAAGATGTTTCGAATCTGAACGAGGATGGGTTCTCGCGCGGGCTCAGGTCCCGCGCATCGGAAGGAGGAGGGTTCTATGCGCTTCCGTCTGCTCTTCTCGATCGCGGTGATCGTCTGCCTCGCTGCGCCGCTCGCGTTCGCGCAGACGACCGGGTCGATCTCGGGGACCGTCCGGGATCCCGAAGGAAATGCCGTGCCGGGCGTCACCGTGACCGTCGTCGGACCCCAACTGCCGCTCGGGCGCACGGTCACGACGCCCTCCAACGGGAGCTTTCAGTTCCTCGGGCTGATCCCGGGTGAATACCGCGTCCGCGCGGAGCTTTCGGGACTGGGCGCCTTCGAGCAACCGGTCATCGTCGCGCTGCAGAAGGACAGCCAGGTGCGCGCCACGCTGCGCGCCACGGCCACCGCCGCGGTGGAAGTGACCGCCGCCGTTCCCCTGGTCGACACGAAGTCCACCACGGTTTCGAACGTCACCGACCGCACCGCGATCGAGAAACTCCCACTCGCTCGCACGTTCGCCGGGACGATGGAGCTCGCTCCGGGCGTCGCGGAC
>QHVV01000050.1 GCA_003222385.1 Acidobacteriota bacterium | reverse complement strand
CGAGACAAACGCGACCTTCATCGCGTGGGTGTGCGTATGGAGCGGAACCGTGAATCCCGCCGGAAGCTTGATGAACGCGCCAAAACCGCCCTTCGCATGATTTCCCCACACGTCCGCGATCTTGACTCCCGGAGCACCCTTGGGATCGAGGTCAATCCACTTCAGGTCGTCGGCCGGCACGAAGACTGGTTTGCTGGATCCCGCCCTGGGCTTTGCAACTCCGGATCCTTGCGCGAGAACCACCACCATTACAAAGGACGCCGCCAGCCCCAGGTTTCTCGCTCTCATCGAGTCCTCCTCCGCGAGAGTCTACGGGCTCCCCCCAGACCCCTACTTCTTCGCGGGGGCCTTCGCCGCTCCCACCACCTTGAGGTCGAACTTTCCGGTGCTCTGGGCAAAGAACACGCATTCCGAGGCGCTGTCGCAGCTCGTCGTGTGCCGGTAGCCGTCGCCGGGCTGGTTCAGGTACGAACCGGGCCCCAGCCGGACTTCCGGCTTTCCTTCCGGCGCTTGAATGTAGGTGCCCGAGACAAACGCGACCTTCATCGCGTGGGTACGTGTGGAGCGGAGTCGTGAATCCCGCCGGGAACTTGATGAACGCGCCGTACGCGCCCTTCGTATGGTTCCCCCAGACGTCCGCGATCTTGACGCCCGGAGCGCCTTTGGGATCGAGGTCGGTCCACTTCAGATCGCCGGCCGGCACGAAGACGGGCTCGTTGGCCTTCGCCGCCTCTCCGGATCCCTGCGCCAGAACCGCCGCCATCACAAAGGACGCCGCAAGCGCCAGGATGTTTCTTGCTCTCATCGAATCCTCCTTTGACGTTTTCGGATCGAGGCTATCACCCGACGCGCCGGTCGAGGTGAACCGACGCTACTGCCCGCGCGGAGCGGGAAGCGCCGTCACGAACTCCTGATCTTCCCGCCAGATCGTTTCCTCGCGGCGCGGGCCGGTCGAAATCAGCGCGGCCGGCGCGCCGCAGCACTCTTCCAGAAACTTCACGTAGTCGCGGGCGGCGGGCGGCAGATCTTCGAACCGCGTCACCGCGGTCGTCTTCGTTTTCCAGCCGGGCAGCGTCTCCAGCCGCGGGCGCGCGCGCGCGACGTCCTCGACGAGCGCCGGAACGTCGGAGACCTCGCGGCCGTCGATCCGGTACGCGACGCACACCGGGATTTCCTCCAGATCGTCCAGAACGTCGAGCTTCGTGATCGCGACCGCATCGGCGCCCGACAGCTCCACGGCGGTCCGCGCGACGACGGCGTCGAACCAGCCGGTCCGCCGGGGCCGGCCGGTCGAGGTCCCGAACTCGTTGCCCCGCGTCCTCAGATGTTCGCCGGTCGCATCGAGGAGCTCGGTCGGGAAGGGGCCTTCGCCCACGCGCGTCGAGTAGGCCTTCAGGACGACGAGAGACGCATCGAGCGCGCGAGGCGGGATCTGGAGTCCGGCGGCGACGCCGGCGGCGGTGCAGCACGAGGACGTCACGTACGGAAACGTTCCCGCGGAGACGTCGAGCATCGCGCCGTGCGCTCCTTCGGCCAGCAGCGAGTCGCCGCGGGCGAGATGATCGCGCAGCCACCGGCCCGTGTCGGCCACGTGCGGCCGCAGCTTCTCTTCGGAGCGCGCCAGCGACTCGAGCACGTTGTCGGGCGACGGGATGCCGTCGGTCCCGTAGCTCTCCAGGATCCTCGCGACTTCGTCGTGAAGCGCAACCAGACGGTTGCGCAATCCCTCGGTCCGCGGCAGGTCCGCCACCCGCACCGCCTTTCGCGAGGCGACGGACTCGTAGGCCGGACCGATCCCGCGCAGCGTGGTCCCGAGCTTTGCCGCGCCCGCGGCTTTCTCGCGCGCCGCGTCGAGGAGGCGGTGCCAGGGAAGGATGAGCGGCGCGCGGTTGGACAGGAGGAGCTTGCCTTCGACGCGGATGCCGGCCGCGACGACCGAGTCGATCTCCGCGAGCAGGGCGTCCGGATCGACGACCACGCCGGGCCCGATCACCGACGTCGTCCCGCGCACGATCCCGGCCGGAAGGAGGTGGAGGGCGAAATGGCGGTCGGCGAACTTGACCGTGTGGCCGGCGTTGTGCCCGCCGTGGTATCGGGCGACGATTCCGAAACGGTCGGCGAGAAGGTCGACGACTTTTCCCTTTCCTTCGTCACCCCACTGGCCGCCCAGGACGGCTGCGACTTTCACGGGAGGAAAACTATCAGCTGCTGATAGCTTCCTCTCTCGTGAAACGCCTCCTCCTGACCGGCGGCGACATGACTCTCCGCGACCTCGAGGACGTCGCCCGCCGGCGGGTCCGCGTTTCGCTGGCTTCCGCGGCGCGCCGCGCGATGTCCGCCTCCCGCAAGACGATCGAGCGCGCGGTCGCGCGCGGCGACCGCGTCTACGGGATCACCACCGGCTTCGGACGTTTCGCGGAGGTCAGCGTGCCCCGCGACCGGCTGCTCGAGCTGCAGCAGAACCTGGTCCGGAGCCATGCCGGCGGGGTCGGAGATCCTCTCCCCGACGAAACCGTGCGCGCGATGATCGCCCTGCGCGCGAACGCGCTCGCGCGGGGCCTGTCGGGCATCCGGGTCTCGACCGTGGAGCGGCTCCTCGACCTCCTCGCGGCGGACGTCCTTCCCCTCGTTCCCGAAAAAGGATCGGTCGGCGCCTCCGGGGACCTCGCACCCCTTGCGCACCTGGCCCTCGGCCTGACGGGAGAGGGTTTCGTGCGCCGCCGCGGCCGGGTCCTCCGCGCGGCGCGCGCGCTCCGGGACGCAAGGATCCGGCCGGTCGTGCTCGAGGCCAAGGAAGGCCTGGCGCTCGTCAACGGCGTCCAGATGTCGGTCGCCGTCGGAGGGCTCGCGCTCTCGACCGCCATCCGGCTCTCGCGGATCGCGGACGTCGTCGGCGCGGCGTCGCTCGACGCGGCGCGCGGTTCCGACGCCGCGTTCGACGCGCGCGTGATCGGCGCGAGGCCGCATCCCGGGGCGATCGCCAGCGCCCGCAACCTGCGCGGGCTCCTCGCCGGGAGCGCGATCCGGGAGTCGCACCGCGGGTGCGGCAAGGTCCAGGACAACTACTCCCTGCGGTGCATGCCGCAGGTCCACGGCGCCGCGCGCGATGCGTTCACTCACGCGCGCGAGGTGCTCGAGCGGGAGATGAACAGCGCCACCGACAACCCGCTCGTCTTCGCGAAGAGCGGCGACGTCGTATCCGGCGGGAATTTCCACGGCGCGCCGGTCGGTCTCGTCCTCGACTACGCGACGATCGCGGCCGCCGATCTCGCCTCGATCTCGGAGCGGCGGATCGAGAAGCTCGTCAACCCCTCCCTGTCGGATCTTCCGGGTTTCCTGGTCGAGGGAGGCGGCGTCCACTCCGGGCTGATGATGGCGCAGGTCGCCGCGGCCGCGCTCGTCTCGGAGTGCAAGACGCTCGCGTATCCCGCTTCGGTGGACTCGATCCCGACCTCGGCGGCGAAGGAAGACCATGTCTCGATGTCGCCGATCGCCGCCCGGAAATTTGCCGGCGTCGTCGAGAACCTGGCGCTCGTGCTCTCGATCGAGTTGACCGTCGCCTTTCAGGCGATGGAGTTCCTGCGCCCGCTCTCCTCTTCGCCGCCGATCGAGCGGGTCCGGCGCGCCTTCCGCCGCGCCGTCCGGCCGTGGAGGGCGGACCGCGAGCTCGCTCCCGACCTCGCGGCCGCGAGGACGTTCCTCGACGGCGAAGCGATGTCCGGCGTGATCGCGGACCTCGCCTAGGGCCGGCGCCTATAATTCTTCCGTGCCTGCCGTCGTTTCGGGCCCGCGCGTCGTCCGCGCCGCGCGGGGTACCGGGCTCCGATGCTCCGGATGGCCCCAGGAAGCCGCCCTCCGGATGCTCGAGAACAACCTCGATCCCGAGGTCGCCGAGAAGCCCGACGAGCTGATCGTCTACGGCGGCACCGGGAAGGCCGCGCGCAACTGGGAGTGCTTCGACGCGATCGTCGCGAGCCTGAAGCGGCTGTCCGCCCGCGAGACCCTGCTCGTCCAGTCCGGCAAGCCCGTCGGCGTGTTCGAAACACACGAGGACGCGCCGCGGGTGCTGATCGCCAACGCGCTTCTCGTCCCGGCGTGGGCGACGGGGGACGAGTTCCGAAAGCTCGAGGCCGCGGGTCTGACGATGTTCGGACAGATGACGGCGGGCTCCTGGATCTACATCGGATCGCAGGGCATCCTGCAGGGCACGTTCGAGACGTTCGCCGCCGCCGGCGAGAAGGATTTCGGCGGCGACCTCTCCGGGCGGCTCGTCGTGACGGCGGGCCTCGGCGGAATGGGGGGAGCGCAGCCGCTCGCGGCCACCATGAACGGAGCGACGGCGTTGATCGCCGAGGTGGACGGAGAGCGCATCGAGCGGCGCCTCTCGACGCGGTACCTCGACCGACGCGAGGAGTCCCTCGACCGCGCGATCGACCTCGCTCTGGCCGCGCGGGACCGGCGCGATGCGACCTCGATCGGCGTGCGCGCCAACGCCGTCGAGCTCCTGGAGTCGCTGATCGCGCGCGGCGTCGTCCCGGACCTCGTCACCGACCAGACCTCCGCGCACGACGAGCTCGACGGCTACGTCCCGATTCTCGAGCCGGGGGAGAGCGCCGCGGAGCTGCGGCGCCGCGATCCCGCCCTCTACGTCCGCCGCGCTTACGAGACGATGGCCGCGCACGTGCGGGCTTTGCTCGAAATGAAGCGCCGCGGCGCGGTCGTGTTCGACTACGGCAACAACCTCCGCGGCCAGGCGAAGAAGGCGGGCGTCGGAGACGCTTTCGAAATCCCGGGTTTCGTGCCGCTCTACATCCGGCCTCTCTTCTGCGAGGGAAAGGGGCCCTTCCGCTGGGCGGCGCTCTCCGGAGACCCGCAGGACATCGCGATCACGGACCGCGCCCTGATGGAGCTCTTCCCGGGCAACGCCGCGCTCGCGCGATGGCTGAAGATGGCGGAGGAGCGGGTCGCGTTCCAGGGGCTGCCGGCGCGGATCTGCTGGCTCGGATACGGAGAGAGAGCGCGCGCCGGTCTTCTCTTCAACGACCTCGTGAGGCGGGGAGAGATCCGCGCGCCGATCGTGATCGGGCGCGACCACCTGGACGCGGGCTCGGTCGCTTCACCCAACCGGGAAACGGAAGGCATGCGCGACGGCTCGGACGCGATCGCCGACTGGCCGATCTTGAACGCCCTGGTCAACACCGCCTGCGGCGCGACGTGGGTGTCGGTCCACCACGGCGGCGGGGTCGGGATCGGTTACTCGATCCACGCGGGCATGGTGGTCGTCGCCGATGGGACGGACGGAGCCGAGCGGCGACTCCGCCGCGTTCTGACGGCGGACCCCGGCACCGGCGTGATGCGGCACGCCGACGCCGGATATCCGGAGGCGATCGCGACCGCGAAGGAGCGCGGAGTGGAGCTGCCTTTCCTCCGGTGATCCGCCGCCTGCGCGCCCCGCTCGCGGCGGCGCTCGTCGCAACGCCTCTCCTCCTCTTTCTGGGCGGCAGCCTGTCGCTTCCGACCCGACCGGCGGCGGCGGAGCCCCCCTCCGCGCTGCGGAACGCGTTCTCGAGGGCGGTCGGGGAGCTCGGCCGGCGAGCCGCGGACTTCCGGTCGCAACGGGACGTCGTGCGTTCGCTGGAAGGAGGCGGGATCGCCGTCAACCGGCTGGCCCTCTTCACCGCGGCCGGCCACGCTCTCGCGAACGCGCCCCCCGGCGCCGGCCTGGCGTTGACCGATCCGTCCGGGAACGTGCACGCCTGGTGGGGGGACGCCCCGCCGCTCGTCGGCCTGGAGTTTTCCTCCGGGGGGATCGCCGTGCGCTGGTCGGCGACGCGGCTCGTCGTGGTGCAGCGCAAGCCGGTCGGGGACGGAGGCTTTTCGGGTCTCGTCTACTCCTCCCGCTCGTTCCCGGTCGAGGCGCCGGACTTCGCCCGCGCGCTCGGCGTCGCGGGCGCTTCCGCCGCGTGGCGCCCGACCGCGCAGGGCGGATCTCCTCTCCTGACCGATTCCCGCACCGTCCTCGTTGCGGCGCGGCGCGCGCCCGCTCCGGTCGAATATCCCGGCTCCCGCGACGCGGCCTTCGGTCTCGCGCTCGTGATCTGCGCGCTGCTCGCGGGGAGGATGAACGACCCGCTCAAGATCGGCATCGCGCTCGCGCTCGCGTTCCTCGCGATCGAGACGCGCTTCGGCGGGATCGACTCGCTGCCGCCAGGCACGGTCGCGGCCCTCTCGCTCGGTTGGATCGTCCTGCCGTTCGCGCTGCCGGCGCTCGCGGGCCGGCCGATTTCGGACCGGTCTCGCCTGGCTCCCCTCGGCGGCTATCTCCTTCTCGCCGCCGGACTCTACGCGGCGAGCGGGCTCGAGACGCCGGAGCTCGGCGCCCCGCTCGGCGAGTCCCTGCTTTCCCTGCCGCGCGTGGGAGGCCTGGCGGCTCTGATCCTCGCGGCCCTTTCGCTGACGGCGGCGCGGCGGACGGGAGGGTCGCGCGGCCGGACCTGGATCACGGCGGCGCTCGCCTTCTCGGCGGCGGCCATCGTCACGAGCCTGGCGGCGGTCGTCCCGTCCGACTGGTACCGCGTCGCGGTCTTCGCGGCGGTGACGGTCGCTCTCGAGCTGTGGTCGCGCGCCGTCGGAGAAGCCCGAACGGGCGAGACCTTCGGAGCGACCCGGCTGCTGGTGGGATCGACGCTCCTCGTCGTGCTCGCGGCCTCTCCGCTGAACGAGCAGGACCGCGCCCGGGATGCCTATCGCAGCGCGGCCGCCATCCGGCTGCCCGACCCCGCCAGGGTTTCCGCCGGCGCCGTCCTCGCGACTCATCTCGCGGTCGACCGTCTCTCGCGAACCGATCTCGCGACCGTGTTGCCGGCGCCGCTCGATCGGACGGACGTCTCCGATCTCGCCTACCGGCTCTGGCGGGAGGCCGAAGAGAAGCTCCCGCAGTCGCCCTTGATGACCTACGAGGTCTTCGACCCGACCGGGGTCTCCCGCAGCCGTTTTTCGCTCATCCCCGAAACGGAGGTGTCTCCCTCCGACACGCGGCCGACGGAGGCCCGGATCGACCGACACCGGCTCGCGATCCTTCACCGCGCCGTCGCTCTCGCGAGCTCCGGCGCGCCGTGGGGTCGCGTCGAGCTCGAGGTCGCAGACTGGCCGACGTGGGACCCTCTGCCGCCGCGGATCGAGGTCTACCGGCGGCTCGTGCTCGGAGCGCGCGCTGGCGGCGACACCGGCGAGCGCGTGCGGCCATTCCTCGCCTCGTACGCGCCCGACGGATCCGCCCGCGAGGAGGGCCCGCCGCTCCCGTCGGACGCCGTGGAGAAGCTGCGCCGGGGATCGCCCGCCGTGCGCATCCGGCTGCCCTACCGGGGCAACGAGCTCTTCGGCGAAGTCCGCTCTCTCCCGGAGGGCTTCCAGCTGGTCGCGATTCCCGTGCCCGACTTCCTGGGACGCGCGCTCACGGCGGCGCTGCTCGTTCCCGGCATTCTCGTTCTCTATCTCCTGGTCGGAGGACTTCTTCTCTGGAAGTTCGCGGCGACGCCGCGCGCGATGCGGCGGGAAGTTCTTCCCCGCGGCCTTCGCACGTTTCGCGGACGCCTGGTCGGGCTCTTCGTCGTGGGGGTCATGATCCCGCTCCTCGCGGTCACGTTCTTTCTCCGGTCGGCGATCGAGACCCGCTCGGTTCGCGACACGCTCGACCACGCGCGCACCGGCCTCGAGACGGCGCGCCGCGTCCTGGACGACTACCTGCCGTCCGCGACCGCCGGCCGCGGAAGGTTGGGGCTGCTCGACGACGCCCTGCTTGGCTGGCTCGCGAACGCCGTGGGATACGACCTCTCCGTCTACGCCCCCGACGGCCGGCTCGTCGCGACCTCGCGGCGCGACCTCTACGACGCTGGTCTCCTTCCCGACCGTGCCCCCGCCGCGATCTATCGCGCGATCGGTCTCTCCGGCGCACGGCAGCAGATCGGATCGCGCGTCGTGGGCGGCGGAAGCTTCGAAGAGATGACGACCGCGCTGACCGCCCTCCCCGGGGTTCCCGGTGTCCGCAGCCCCGGGCTGCTGTCGGTCCTGCTCCTCCCGCAGCAGCGCATCGCGGAAGCGGAGGCGGCGCAGCTGACGGCGGCCGTCTCGGCGTTCAGCCTCCTCGTATTCCTGATTTCCGCCGCGGTGGCCGGCCGGCTGGCTCTCCGGGTCGCCCGCCCCGTCGCCGACCTCGTCGAGGGGACCCGCGCCGTCGCGCGCGGCAACTTCGCTCCGAGTCTCGCGGAGCCTCCCGACGAAGAGCTGAAGGAGCTCGTCCGGGCTTTCCTCTCGATGTCGCGGAGTCTGAAGGAGCACACCGACGCGCTCTCCCGCGAAAAGGAGCGGCTCGCGACGCTGCTCGCGCACCTGACGGCCGGAGTCGTCGCGTACCGGGCGGACGGGGCGGTGCTGCTCGCGAACCCGGCCGCGGCGTCGCTCGGCGGCGGCAGCCCCGATGGCGCGACTCTCGAAAACGTCTTTCCGGGGGAGCGCATGGTCGAGGTGCGAAGAGCGCTCTCCCGGTTCACGGATGCTTCGGTGACCGCCGAGGTCGAGCCCCGTTCCGGGGAGCGCTGGCGCATCGTGACCGTGCCGCTGCCGGTCGGAGGCGAGGGAGCGCGCATGGCGGTGATCGAGGACGTCTCGGAGGTCGTGCGGTCGAACCGGCTGGAGGCGTGGGCGGAGATGGCGCGCATCATCGCGCACGAGATCAAGAATCCGTTGACGCCGATCCGGCTGTCGGTCGAGCACCTCCGGGAGGTGTGGAGACGGAGCGGCGGGCGGACTCCGGAGTTCGAACGGGTTCTGGAGGAGTGCGTCTCGAACGTGCTCCGGCAGACGGAAGAGCTGAAGCGAGCGGCCTCCGAGTTCTCCGACTATGCGCGCCTGCCGCGGCCGGAGATCGGGCCGACCGACGTCGCCCGCGTGATCCGGGACTCCGCCGCCGCGTTCGCCGGCGCTCCGGGCGTCCGGTGGACCGTCGCCGCCGATCCGGAGCTGCTCGCGGAGGCGGACCCGCGTCTCCTCGCGCGAGTCCTCTCCAACCTGATCGGCAACGCGGTGGACGCGCTCTCCGGCGGCGGGGGCGAGATCCGGCTCTCCGTGGAGCGTCGGGAAGGACGGATCGTCGTCACGGTCGACGACACGGGCCCGGGCGTTGCCCCGCGGATCCTGCCGCGGCTCTTCGACCCTTACTTCTCGGCGAAGAGCGGCGGGACCGGCCTCGGCCTCGCGATCGCCAAGAAGATCGTGGAAGAGCACGGCGGAACGATCGCCGCGGAGAATCGGACGGGCGGCGGGTTCCGCGTCCGGTTCGAGCTTCCGGAGGCGGCCGCGGCGCGCGAAGCGCCGGTCGCGTCGTCGTGAGACGCCCGGAGTTTCGGAAGGGGCTGTTCGTCGTCCTTCTCTGCGCGCTCGCGACGTTCGCCTGCTCGCGCCGGGCGCGGGGGCCGCGTCCTCTCGAACCTCTGCGCGGAAACGCCGTCTGGTTGTCGGACGTCAGAGCGGCGGACGAGCCGGGAAGCGAGGAAGCGCTGGCCGCCTTTCGCTGCGCGGCGGTTTTTCTTCCGGCTCGGGAGATCGTCGCGGGCGTCGACGGATGGAAGGGGATCGACCTGCCCGCTCCCGCCCGGCCCCTTTCGCGGATCCCGGTCGTCTTGGTCGTCGAGGCGGCGGCCGATCCGCTCGAAGGCGCCCGGAAGGAGAGGTCGAAGACCTTCGGAGCGTTCCTCGCACAGGAAGTCGAAGCGGTCGTGGCGCGCGGCGCCGCGTTCGGCCCGATCCGCGGGGTTCACCTGGACATCCCGTTCTCCGGCGCGACCGCGCAAGCCCACGCGGCGGCGTTGAAAGACGCACGGTCGCTCCTGTCGCGCCGAATTTCCCGCGCCGGCGGCGGCGAGCGGTTGCCGCGGGACGTCGCCCTGACCTGGTCCTTCCGCAAGCCGCCGCCGAAGGAAAAGAAACCGCGCCAGGCGATCCAGGCGCTCGCGTCCCGGGTCGATGGCTTCGTCGCGTTCGTGTTCGGCGACGACAACGGGGCCGATCCGGTCTTCACCGACTCGCTCGGCAAGCTGTGGTGGGCGGGCTACGAGCCGTCGGGCGCCGGCGTCGTCCGGCGCAAGTCGGGCGAGCCCGGTCCCCGCGTCCCCGAGAGCGCGCTCGACCCCCTGACGAACGACCCCCGGATGGAGCTCATGCAGGAGCTCCCGTGGAACGAGGAGAAGGGATGGGAGTTCTCGCTGCGCGCGGCGCGCAACGTGACCGCGGGCGGGCTCGCTCTTTCTCCGGGGGACGCCGTCACGTTTTCCCTGCCTTCGCTCGCGGACATGCTCGCCCGCTTCGACTCGGACCGAAAGGGACGGCGATTCGCGCGCGGGCGGCTCGTCGTCTTCGATGGTCGATCGGACGCCGGGCGCGTCTTTCCGATCGCCGCTCTGCCGGAGGCGCTCGCGGGGCGGCGGGGAGCTCCGGATCTCCAGGTGTGGGAGTCAGCCGAGACCGGACGCCTGCTGAGGATCGGGGCCGAGAACGGCGGCGCAAACGCGTCGCTCGTCTCCCGCGTCGAGAACTGGGTCGAAGTCGACGTCGCCCCCGCCCGGATTTCCGACGTCCTTCCGGGCGCCTTCGACCGGTGGGAGGTTTACGACGCTTCGGGGCGCCCGGTGTCGCCGGGCCGCGCGAGCCGCGTGCGGCTTTTCGAGACGTTCGTCGCGCCGCGCGAGCGCTTCTCGCCGGCGCGCGTCTCGGTCAGGGGAACCCTGCCGTCCCCGTGCTGCCGGACGCGGACCCATGTCTCGCCGGCCGCCGGAGGGGAGCCGGTGGCGACGGACTGGGCGCTGCCCGCGCTCGGAAAGCCCCGGACTCCCGAACCGGGATCCCGGTAGGTCAGGCGGGGCGCCGCCGCCGATCGCGCGCGACCGAAACGATCTTGGCGATCGGCCCGGAGGCCGCGAAGACGAGCGCGATCGCGAGAAGCGTGGCGGCCGGGCGGTACGCGACGACCGCGAAGACGAGCGCGATCACGGGCAGGATCCAGGCGCGCCGCTGCCGGCGAAGGTCGAGGTCCTTGAACGAGCGATAGCGCAAGGTCGAGATCATCAGATAAGACAGGATCACGGTCAGGACGAGGAGACCCGTCATCCAGACCTGCGAGACGAGCCGCTCGGGGGTGGCCAGCACGAGAGCCGAGATCGTCGCCGCGGCCGCGGGGATCGGAAGACCGATGAAGTACTTCTTGTCCACCACGCGCGTCTGGATGTTGAAGCGGGCGAGCCGCATCGAGCCGCACACGACGAACAGGAACGAAGCCATCCACCCGAGGCGGTGAAAGTCGGCGAGCCCCCAGGAGTATGCCAGCACCGCCGGAGCCACTCCGAAGGAGACGAGGTCCGCCAGCGAGTCGTATTCCGCCCCGAAGCGAGACGCGGAGTTGGTGAGCCGCGCGATGCGGCCGTCCAACAGGTCGAGGACCGCGGCGACGAAGATCAGGATCGCGGCGGTCTCGAACGTGCCGCGGATCGAGCACCAGACCGAAAGGTAACCGCAGAAGAGGTTACCGACCGTGAAGAGCGTGGGGAGGATGAAGACCCCCCGGGACAGGCGCGACCGCGCGGTGATCGGCGCCCGCGAGCCGGGCCCCTCCGGGGGAGCGAAGAGGAGAGCGTCTTCGAGCGGCTCCGCGCCCTCGCCCTCCCGATCCGTTTCGCGGCTCACGTCATACCTTCCAGCGCGCGACCGGCGTCCGCCCGGCGCTGACCTTGTCTCCGCGCGCGACCAGGACTTCGGCGTCGTCCGGCAGGAAGAGGTCCACTCGCGAGCCGAACTTGATCATTCCGACGCGCTGCCCGCGCCGGAGACGTTCTCCAATTCGGGGATAGAACACGATGCGGCGAGCGAGCGCGCCCGCGATCTGTTTGAACGTCACGCCGCCCCGCTCCGAGGCGAGCGTGATGCGGTTCTGCTCGTTTTCGGTCGACGCCTTCTCGCGAAACGCCGCGGCCATCCGTCCCGACGTGTACTCGTAGCCGGAAACCTCGCCCGAGACCGGCGCGCGGTTGACGTGACAGTTGAAGACCGACATGAAGATCGAGAGCCGCCGCGACGCGCCGGGCGGCTCTTCCGGAGCGGGGGCCACGGAAAGCACCGTGCCGTCGGCCGGGGAAACGATGGTCTCTTCGCCCCCTTCCGGCACGCGCTCCGGATCCCGGAAGAAGGAGAGCAGAAAGAGCGTGATTGCAAAAAGGAACGCGGCCACGATCGGGTGGCCTATTCCCGCGGCGATGCCGGCCGCCACCGCGGGAGGAAGGATGAAGACCCATCCTTCGCGGGCGACGGGGATCCTCAGTGCGGGACCCCTTCTCGGTGGGTCCGGACGATTTCTTCCATCCGGTCCTTCAACAGGAGCTTTTCCTTCTTCAGCCGTTTTTCCTCGATCTCTTCGTCGCCGGAGAGCCGCGGCTTCGCGGCGAGAACCTGCAGCCGCTCCTCGTGGCTGCGATGCTCGTCGTGAAGGCGGCGGTACTCCGGGTCCTGGTCTGGCGCCTCCAGGTGATCGTGTTGCATCCGATCAGACCTCCTTGTTCGTTTTTTGGGGAAAGAAGGGGAGAGACCCGGTCACGCCGGAAGTCTATCGGCGGGGGACCGGCGTTTCAACCGACCGTTCCCGCCGCGTTTTCATCTCCGAGCCGGCGCGAGCGTCAGGACGAGCGCGAAGGCGTCCTCGCCGTCCTGGTAATAGGACTTGCGCCGGAACGACTCGTGGAAACCGTATGAACGGTAGAACTCGCGGGCCGGCAGGTTGGAGAGCCGGACCTCGAGCGTGACGCTCTCCGCTCCGATGTTTCGCGCGCGGACGATCGCGTCCTCGAGCAGGCGCCGGCCGAGCCCGCGGTGCCGCACGCGGGGATCGGTCGCGATCTTGTTGATGTGGAACTCCTCGTACAGCGACACGGCAAACAGATATCCCGCGATCCTCGGAACGAGTCCCGGGTCTCCGCCGAGGACCCGCGTGAATCGGTATGGTTCGCGAAGCTCGCTCTCGAAGAACTCGCGCTTCCACGGGATCCGGAACGACGCCCGCTCGATCCGGGCGATCTCGTCCAAGTCGCCGGTCTCGGCCGGCCGGATCGCGTACTGCGCCGGTTCCGGTTTACGGAGCGCCACGCTTCTCCTCGGCGGCGCTCGGTCTCGCGTAGATTCCCTCGAGCGCCGAGGCCGTCTGTCCGGGCGCGCGGTCGATCGCGAGAGCGAGGGCGCGGGAAACCGATCGAGCCGCCGGCAGCGCGTCGGAACCGAGAAGGTCCGGGGGAAGAAAAACGCCGGCGAGGCCGCGAATGGCGAGGCGCGCCTCCTCCAGCGGGAGCCGCGCGGGAGCGCCTTCGAGACGCGCGCGCGCTTCGCGCAGGGAATACACGCCGAGGACGACCTGGCCGCGGCCCGCGTCGAGAGCCGCCGCGACGCGTTCGGCGCCGAGGTCGCGGACGGTTTCCGCGAGGGCTTCCAGCGTCGAGACCGACTCGACCGGAATCTGCGCGGCGCGCCCGAGGCCCCATGCGGTGGCGAGCCCCACGCGAATCCCGGTGAAGGAGCCGGGGCCCGCGCAGACCGCGATGCGCTCGCAGTCTCCGAGCGCGGTTCGGGCGGCGGCGAGACAACGCGAGATCGCGGGAAGAAGCTCTTCCGACGATCGGCGATCGTCCGGCAGGCGCTCCTCCCACGCCTCGCCGTGCGCGAGCAGCGTGACGGAAGGAGCGGGGCTTGCCGTGTCCAGCGCGAGGACTTGCATCGGAACGGACCCTCGGATCGGGGCGCGGTTATGCTAGCACCCGCGGTGAGCTCGCCCCCTTCGCGCGTCACACCGATGCTCCGGCAGTACTTCGAAATGAAGAGCCGG
This sequence comes from Acidobacteriota bacterium, assembly GCA_003222385.1. Lineage (GTDB taxonomy): Bacteria > Acidobacteriota > Thermoanaerobaculia > UBA5066 > Gp7-AA6 > Gp7-AA6. Next base: position 28,811 of record QHVV01000050.1, on the reverse strand, counting down.
GTGCCCGACGCCATCCTGTTCTACCGGATGGGCGACTTCTACGAAATGTTCTTCGACGACGCGCGCGAGGCCGCGCCGCTTCTCGGGATCGCGCTGACCGCCCGGAACCGCGACTCCGACATCGAGGCGCCGATGTGCGGGGTGCCGTGGCAGAGCGCGGATGCCCACATCGCGCGGCTCGTCGCGGCGGGACGGAAAGTCGCCATCTGCGACCAGGTCGAGGACCCGCGCGTTGCGAAGGGCCTCGTGCGGCGCGACATCACGCGGGTCGTCACGCCCGGAACGGTTCTCGATCCCAACGCGCTCCTGCCCGGAGCCGCCTGCTTCCTGGCGGCCCTCTCTCCGGCGCCCGCAGACTGGGGCCTGGCGTTTCTCGACCTCTCGACCGGGCGTTTCCACGCGGGCCGCCTGGCTCCGGGCCGCCTTCGGGAGGCGTTCGCCCTCTTCCGGCCGCGCGAAGCCCTCCTGCCCGACGGGTTCGAGCTCCCGTTCGCTTCGGACGTCGCGGTCAGCCACCGTCCGGTCGCCTGGTTCGAGGGGGCGCGCGACGGCGCCGGTCTGCCGGTCACCTCCGACGATCCCGCCGCGCTTGCCGCGTCCGCCGCTGCCGCGGCCCGCGCCTACGCCGAAGAGATGCGGCCGCGCGGGCTGCCGCACGTGCTCCTGCCGGAGCCGCTCAAGTTCGACGAGCGAATGCGGCTGGACGCCTCCGCGATCGCGACGCTCGAGCTCTTCGAGTCCTCCGAGGGAGACTCGCGAGCGAGCCTCTGCTCGCTTCTCGACCGGACGCGGACCCCGATGGGGGCAAGGGCGCTCAAGGACGCGATCAGCCGGCCATCGCTCGATCCGGTGGAGCTGGAGGACCGATGGGACGCGGTCGGCGAGCTGTTCGCCAATCCGGACGTCCGGGGATCGATCCAGGCGGCGCTCGACGGAATCGGAGATCTCGAGCGATCCTTCGGCCGGATCGCGGTGGCAACGGCGGGCCCGCGGGACGTGGCCGCATGGGCCGCCGGGCTGCGGCGGATTCCGGCCCTCTGCGCCGCCGCCGAGCCGCTCGTCTCCTCCCGCCTGCGCCGTGTGATCGACGGGTTGCCGGACGTGTCCGACCTCGCCGCCCGGGCCGAGCAGACGATCGCTCCCGACCCTCCGGTCCTCGTCTCGGCCGGCGGCGCCATCCGCTCGGGCGCCGACGCCGAGCTCGACTCGCTGCGCGAGCTGCGCCGCGGGGCCCAGGGGACGCTTCTGGAAATCGAAGCGGAAGAGCGGCGGCGTTCCGGGATCGCGACTCTGAAGATCCGATACAACCGGGTGTTCGGCTATTCGCTCGAAGTCGGCGCGGCGCACCGCGACCGCGTTCCGGCGGACTGGATCCGCCGGCAGTCGCTCGCGAACGCCGAACGGTTCGTCACCCCGGCGTTGAAGGAGCTGGAGGAGAAGATCCTGGGAGCGGAGGAGCGAATCGGCGGGATCGAGGCGCGTCTCTTCGCCGACCTGCTGACCGATCTCGCTTCGGGCGCCGGGCGGATGGCGCGCGCCGCCACCGCGATTGCCGCGATCGATCTCCTCGCGGCGCTCGCGGAGGTCGCCGAGACGGGCCGCTGGGTCCGGCCGAGGCTCTCGCGGACTCCGCGCATCTCGATCTCCTCCGGCCGCCATCCTCTGGTCGAGCGGCACCGGCGCGAGGAGCCTTTCGTTCCGAACGACTGCGAGCTGTCGCCGGAGCGGCGCATCGTGGTTCTGACCGGCCCGAACATGGGAGGCAAGTCCACGTATCTGCGCCAGGTCGCCACGATCGTTCTGCTCGCGCAGATGGGGTCGTTCGTGCCGGCCGAAAAAGCGGAGCTGTCGCCGATCGATCGGATCTTCACGCGGGTCGGCGCGGCGGACCACCTCCTGCGCGGCGAGTCCACCTTCATGGTCGAGATGCTCGAGGCTGCGGCGATCGTCCGGGACGCGACCGCCGCGAGCCTGATCCTCCTGGACGAAGTCGGGAGGGGTACCTCCACGTTCGACGGCCTCTCGATCGCCTGGGCGCTCGTCGAGCACCTGCACGACGCTCCCGGCAAGAGCGGTTTCGTCCTCTTTGCGACGCACTACCACGAGCTCACCGAGATCGCTCTCGTCAAGCCGGCCGTGGCCAACGCCACCATGGCGGTCAAGGAGATCGGAGGCCGCGTCGTCTTCCTGAAGAAGGTCGTCCCGGGCGCGGCCGACCGGAGCTACGGCATCCAGGTCGCCGAGCTCGCGGGTCTGCCGCTCGACGTCACGGAACGCGCGCGCGAAGTGCTCTCGAACCTCGAAAAACAGGAGCTGGACGTGCAGGGCGCGCCGGTGCTCGCGCGGCGCGCCGGGGAGAGCGCGGGCGCGGGGCAGCTGCTGCTCTTCTCGGGAGCCGAAGAACTCGTGCTCGACAAGCTCCGGGAGGCGGACCTCGACCGGTTGACGCCGATCGCGGCGCTGGCTCTCCTGGCCACACTCCAGGATCGACTCAAGGGGTGACCGGCGGCGCGTCGCGGCTCTTCGGCGTCGGGATCGCCGGACCGACTCTGGACCCGAGCGAGCGCGCCATCCTCGAAAAATATCCGCCGCGCGCGGTGGTCCTCTTCATGCGAAACATCGAGAGCGAGCGGCAGGTCGCGGACCTCGTCACCGAGATCCGAGCGCTGCCCGAAAGCCCGTTTCTCGCGATCGACCAGGAAGGAGGCCCCGTCGATCGGCTGCGCGGGCTCGCCGGCCCGTTTCCGTCGTTTCATGAAGCGGCGCGGTCCGGGCACGCCCGCCGCGCGGGGGAGCTGGCGGCGGAGGCCTGCGCCCGCCTGGGGATCCGGCTCGATCTCGCTCCGGTCGTCGACCGGAGGATGCCGGGCGCGGGGGAAACCGTGCTGGGCGACCGCACCGTGGCGGAGGAGCCCGAACGGATCATCCCGGCCGCCCGCGATTTCTTGGATGGCCTCGAGTCCCGTGGGGTCGGCGGCTGCCTGAAGCATTTCCCGGGACTCGGCCGGGCCGCGCGGGACACGCACCGGGCGCTGCCCTTTCTTCCGGAGGACCCGCATCAGGAGGAGCGCGACCTCGCGCCCTTCCGCGCGTTGAAGGACGCCGCCGGCGCGATCATGGTGTCGCACGCGGCGGGAGCGCGAGACCGGCTTCCCGCGTCTCTCTCTTTCGACACCGCGACCGGACTCCTGCGGAGCGAGATCGGCTTCGAAGGCGTCGCGCTCTCGGACGACCTCGAGATGGGAGCGCTCGAAGAATACGGAGACCTGTCCGGCCGCTCGGCGGCGGCGGTCCGAGCCGGGTGCGACCTCGTCCTGGTGTGCTCGCGACTCGAGGCATACCCGGACTGCGTCGCCCGGATCGAGTCGGAGGTCTCGGCGCCGCGCCGCGCGGAAGCTTCCAGGCGGATCGACGGCAGCGCCGCCGGCCGGGCGTCCCCTGGAGGGGATCGCGGCGGACGTCGCGGAATTACGCGACGCGATCGCGAAACAGTCTAAGAGAAGTTAGAACGGTACATCGTCGTCGTAGGCGGCCACGGGCTCGGCCGCCTCGCTCTCCTCGCGGGCCGGAGCGGCGCGCACGGAATCGGACCGCGGCGGAGGCGGCGACAGCATCACGACGTTGTTCGCCTTCACCTCGGTCTTGTATCGCTTCTGCCCGTTCTGGTCCTCCCAGCTCCGGGTCTGCAGGCTGCCCTCGACGTAGACCATTTTTCCCTTGTGCAGGTACTCGCCGCAGATCTGGGCGAGCCGCTCCCAGGCGACGACGTCGTGCCACTCGGTTCGCTCCTGCTTGGCGCCGGAGGCGTCCTTCCAGGCCGTCGTGGTCGCGACCGAGAACCTCGCGAGCGAAGTCCCCTGCGGGGTCGTCCGGAGCTCCGGGTCCTTCCCGAGGTTGCCGATCAGAATGACTTTGTTGACGCTGGCCATGTGTTCGTTTCTCCTTTCATGTGCTTCGAAGAATATCCCGCACCGTCGGGACAAATGACGTCCGGGCGCGGGATGCCCGGCGCCGACCGCTTCTACTCTTAAAATGTCGCGAGCCGATGAACGACTCCCCGAAGTGACCGAAGCGCCGCTGCCGGCGGAGGAGGCGCGGGGGCGGCTCGTCCGTTCCGCATCGGTCATCACCCTCCTCACCCTCGCCTCCCGGCTGACCGGTTACGCCCGCGACAAGACGATCGCCGCCTTCTTCGGGGCGAGCGCGGCGTCCGACGTCTTCTACACGGCGTTCCGCATCCCCAACCTTCTCCGACAGCTCGTGGCGGAGGGAGCGCTGCCCGGCGTCTTCATCCCTTCCTACGCGGAGCGGCGCAAAAACGGCTCGGTCGAGGACGCCCGCCTCTTCGCGGCCCGGATCCTGTCGGCCTTGACACTTCTCGTGTCCGCCATCACGGTCCTCGGGATCCTCTTCGCGCCGGCCATCGTGCGTCTCCTCGCCAAGGGGTTCGCCTCCACGCCCGGAAAGATTCCGCTCACGATCTACCTGACCCGGTTGATGTTTCCCTACCTCTGCTTCATCTCGGTCGCGGCCCTCCTGCAGGCCATCCTGAACGCGCACGGGCGGTTCGCGATCTCGGCGATGTCTCCCATTCTTCTCAATCTGGCGATCATCTTCGGGGCGGTCGTTCTCGCGCCGCGCTTCCGGGAACCGACCGTCGCCCTCGCAGTCGGGGTCCTCGTGGGCGGGATCCTCCAGATGGCCGTCCAGGTCCCGGCGGCGCGGTCGCTGTCGGCGATCGGGAGCTGGAACGTGCGCTTCTCGGATCCGGACGTCCGGGCGGTCTTCTTCCTGCTCGTCCCGCGCCTGTTCGGGTTCGGGATCTATGCGATCACGATCGCCCTTTCCACGCGCTTCGCCTCGGTCTTTGGAGACGGCGCGGTGTCCTACCTGACCTTCGGGAACCGCGTGATCGAGCTCGTCCGCGGAGGATTCGTCATCTCCGTCTCGACCGCCATCCTCCCGCTCCTGGCCCGCCAGGCGCTCGAAGACGACCGCGCCCCTTTCAAGGACACGCTCCGCTTCGGACTCCGGCTCGTCGCATTCGTCACGATCCCCTGGGCGGTCGGCCTCGCCGTGCTGCGCGAGACGGTCATCGCCGCGCTCTTCCAGGGAGGCCGCTTCGGCCCGGCCGCGACCGCCGCCACCGCCCAGGCCCTCTCCTACTACGCGATCGGGCTCTTCTTCATCTCGTCGAGCACCCTTCTCGTCTTCGCTCACTACGCCCGGAAAGACACGCGGACGCCGGTCTTCTGTGCCGCAGCGGATCTGGCGGTTTTCATCTCGGTGTCGATCGCCCTGCGGCCGTGGGGCGTCGCCTCGGTCGCGTTCGCGACTTCGTGCGGCGCCATCGCGAACTTCGCGCTGCTCCTCGGGTTCCTGCGGCACCGGGAAGGGCGGCTCGGGCTGAAGGAGCTCGCGGCGACGCTCGCCCGGGTCCTCGCGGCCTCGGCCGCGATGGCCCTGATCGCGGGCCGGGGCGCCGCCTGGCTGCTCGCGACGTACCCGCCACGGTCGACCGGGGAGAGGCTCCTCTTCCTCGCCGCGGCGACGCTCGTCGGAATGCTCGTTTACCTGGGCGCGGCGATTCTCCTGCGGGCGAGCGAGCCGCGGGAGTTCGTCCGCCTCCTCGTGGCGCGCAGAGGACCGCGTCCGTGAAACTGCGTCCGTGAAACTGCGTCCATGAAACTGGTCGTCCAGCGCGTCTGCGAGGCGGAGGTCCGCGTCGAAGGGCGAAGCGTCGGACGGATCGGGCGGGGCCTGCTGGTGCTGATCGGCGCGGAAAAAGGGGACGACGAGTCCGCCGCGGACGAGGCCGCGCGGCGGGTGGCCGGGCTGCGCGTCTTCAACGACGAGAACGGGAAGATGAACCTGGACCTCGCGGCCGTCGGCGGGAGCGTCCTCGCCGTCTCGCAGTTCACGCTCGGCGCGGACCTGTCTCGCGGGCGCCGACCCGGGTTCGAACGGGCGCTCGGCGGGGAAGAAGCGCGGCCGCTCTACGAACGGTTCGTCCGGGGTCTCGCGGAGCGCGGCGTGCCGGTCGAGACGGGCGAGTTCGGCGCCATGATGCAGGTCTCTCTGGTCAACGACGGCCCGGCGACGTTCGTGATGGAGACCGGACCCCCTAAATCATCTTGATCGGCACGAGCGTGAAGCACAGAAGGAAAACGGCCAGGCAGAGGAGCGCGATCATCTGGTGCGAGAAGGGGAGCGGCTCGTCGTCGTTTTCCACGGGGGGGTGCGCCACGCCCAGGAAGATCGCCGTGAAGAAAGAAAAAAACGCCCAGACCGGGCCGCGCGTCGCGGAAAGCGCCGCGAGGAGCAGCACCCCGTACGAAGCGATCGGCTGACGGCGGCCGAGAGCCGCCCGGAGCACGTGACCGCCGTCGAGCTGTCCGATCGGCAACAGGTTCAAGGCGGTGACCAGGAGGCCGAACCAGGCCGCCATGAATGCGGGGTGCTCCTGGACCGTGGTGCTCGTATAGCGGCCGGCGCCCGTCAGATCCTGCGCGAAGCGCACGAGGATCGGATATTGGAACAGGACCGAGCCGGGAGCGAGCGGCTGGAGGTTCGGCTTCGCCCGGGTCACGCCGTAGAGGAGGAACGGCAGCGCCGTGAAGAAGCCGGCAAGCGGCCCGGCCGCGCCGATCTCGAGCAGCGCCCGTTTGTCGCGGATCGGCTCCTTGATGCGGATCAGAGCGCCGAACGTTCCGATCAGGTTCGGAATCGGCGCCGGCAGGAAGTAGGGGAGCGTCGCCGCGACCCCGTGGCGGCGACAGACCACGTAATGGCCGAGCTCGTGCACTCCGAGAATCAGGAGCAGCGGAATCGAGAATTCGAATCCGTCGGTGAAGCGTCCTCCGCGGAGAGGTCCCCCGCCTCGCGAGAAGACCGCCCCGCCGAAGAGGGTCGTCGTCACGAGCGTCAATGCAAGCAGCAGAAGATGGAAGAGCGGATGTTCCGGGATCCTCCAGCGCCTCTTCCTCTCCCACCGGGGGGGAGAGGGAAACGGCTCGGGAGGCGGAGGGGAAGGTTCCATCGGGTGGAGTCCGCCTCGGATCGATCTACGGCAGGTCGCGCAAGTCCTTGCCCGGCTTGAATCGAATCGTGTTGCCGGGCGGGATCGTCACCTCCACGCCGGTTTTGGGATTGCGCCCGATGCCGCGCTTGCGGCGCTTGACCTGGAAGACGCCGAAGCCGCGCAGCTCGATCCGGTCGCCCGCCCCGAGAGCGGATCGCATCGACTCGATCACCGTCTCGACCGCGGTCGCCGCCTTGGCGCGGGGAATCTTCGCGAGGTCGACGACGAGGTCGACGATGTCGGCTTTGATCATGGCGCCCTCCGGAAAATCGCGGCGCATTATATCTCTGAAACGACGCGACTTGGGGCGCCCCGGGGCGTGCTACATTCGGAGCGGGCATGAAGATCGGTCCAGTGGCGTTTGCGCTCCCATGAAGACACGCCTCGCGGTCGCCGCCCTCGTCCTCGCAATCGCTTCGGGAACGCTCGGAGCCGCGGATCTCCGCGACACCCGCAAGGCTTTTCTCCGCGCGCGGACGGCCGTCGCCGATGGACGGTACCGGGAGGCGCTCGACCTCTACCGGAAAGTCATCGAGCTCGTCCCGCAGGACGCCGTCGTGCGCTTCGAGTACGCGCAGCTCCTGCGCGACCTGAACGTTCCGGACGAGGCGATCAAGCAAGCGCGGGAGGTCGTGCGGATCGATCCGAGCTTCGTGGAGGGGCACCGGTTGCTCGGCGCGCTGGAGCTCGCGGCGTCGGAGCGCGATCCCTCCCGGCTGGACTCCGCCATCGCGGAGCTCCAGGCCGCGCGCAAGCTCTCGCCCGGAGATCCCTCGATCGCTGCGCCTCTCGCCCGCGCTCTGCTCTCCCGCGGCAAGCCGGCGGAGGCCTCACGCGTCCTGGAGGAAGCCGGAGAGCCCTCGCAGCCGATCCTCGCCCGACTCACGGCCGAAGCGAAGGCCAAGAGCGGGCGCGTCAAGGAGGCCGAAGCCATCTACAGCGCCCTTCTCGAGGACAACCCGACCGACCGCGAGACGTCGGCGGCGCTCATCGACCTCTACGAAGAGGACGACCGGCTCGACCGCGCTCTCGAGCTCCTCCAGATGCTCGAGAAGACCGACCCCGAAAACACGGCGATTCCCGAGAGGGTCACGCTCGATCTCGCCCGAGCCGGGCGCTTCGCCGAGGCGGAGAAGCGGGCACGGGATCTCGCCGCCAAGCGCCCCGAGAATCGGGCGATCCGCCGCCTGCTCGCGCAGGTCCTCTTCGAAAAGGGGAGCTCGCCCGAGGGGGAGAGGATCCTCCGCGCTCTCGTCGTCGAGGACCCGGACGACGACGTGACGCGGCGCGCGCTCGTCGGAGAGCTGCTGCGGGAGCGCCGCTATCCCGACGCGAAGACGCTCCTCGACGACGCCGTGAAACGCGCGGGGGACGACCCGCACAAGACCCCGGCCCGCGACGCCGCGAACGTCGAGCTGGGATACCTCGCGGTCCTCCAGAAGGACTACGCCCGCGGGATGCAGATCCTCGCTCCGCTGGCCGTCAAACAGGGCACGGTCAACGCGCGGGCCGTCCGAATCGATGCCGGCGCCGCCAGGGAGAAGGAGGATTACGCGGCCGGACTCCAGATCGCGCGGGCGGCCGCGGCCGCGGAGCCGGACAAACCGGAGTGGACCGCGCTCGTCGCGGAGTTTCTCTACCGCTCCGGCGACAAGAAGAAGGCGGAAGAGACGCTCGGCAAGCTCGCTGCCTCGCAGGACATCGACGACGTTCTCGCCGCGGCGGACGTCTACGCGCGCGTCAAGGACTTCGCCGGATCAGGTCGGGTGGCTCGCGACGCGTCCGTCCGGTTCCCGGAGAGCAGCGAAGCTCTCTTTCGACTGGGGGCCGCGCTCGAGAGGACCGGGTCGTCCGCCGAGGCGGAGAAGATCTTCCAGAAGCTCCTCCAGGGAAGGCCGAACGATTCGGCCGCGCAGAACTACCTCGGCTACATGTGGGCGGACAAGGGGACCCGGCTCGAAGAGGCGCGGGATCTGCTGGAGAAAGCGGTGGCGCGCGAACCGCGCAATGGCGCGTACCTCGACTCGCTCGGATGGGTCTACTTCCGGCTCGGCCGCCTGGAGAAGGCCGCGAACTACCTCTCCGCGGCCAAGGAGTACGACCCGGACGATCCCACGATCGAGGAGCACCTCGGGGATCTGTCCGAACGCCAGGGCGACGCGACCCGTGCCATCGCCCACTGGGAGCGAGCGCTCACGCTCAAGCACGACGAGCCCGACCGAGTCCGGCAGAAGCTCGCCCGCATCGCCCGGAAGAGCTAGGAGTCCAAAGTCCCAAGCTCCGAGTCGGACCGGGCGGGCGCGCGCCTTCGCGGCGCCTGCCGGCTGTCGCTCGGCCTCGCGCTGCTTCTCGCCGCGGGCTGCGCGTCGCGCACGCCTACCTTCGGCCCCGCCGGCATCGAAGACTCCCGGCGGGCGCTCGACGCCTGGAGAGACGCACTGCAGCGCGCCGACTCCCTCGGACCGGCCCGCCTGCTCTACGACGCTCGAATGTCGCAGGGGATGGTGAGGATGCCGGGCACGCTCGCGGTCGTGGCAGTCCCGGGACGGCTCGAGGCCACCCTTTCCGGGCCGTTCGGATCGCCGCTCGCCCGCTATGGATCGGGAGTCCTGGAGGCGAGCGGCACCCGGCCGATCCCGCTCGACGCGGAGGAGCTTCGCGCCGTGCTCGCGGGCGTCTGGCGCGCGGAGCCGCGAGTGGCCGGGGCGCGGGATGGACGGACGTTGCTCCGCTTCTCGGGCAAGGACGCGGTCGAGGGCGTCCTCGAGGTCTCCCAAGCGCGCCTCGCGACACTCTCGATCGTGCGCCCCGAGGCCGACCTCCTGGCGACCTACTCCGGGCGGCTCGATCCCTGGCCGGAGCGGATCGCGCTCGAAGACCGGCGAACCGGACGGCGCCTCGAGCTCACCCTCGTCGCGCGCGAGCCGGCGGATCCGTCTCCGACTTCTCCGTGAAGCTGTCCGGGGAGGCCCCGGCGAAGATCAACCGGGAGCTCCGGGTCGGCGGTTACCGCTCCGACGGATACCACGAGATCCGATCGCGTGTCGTCGCGATCGACCTCGCGGACACGATCGAGGTCGAATCGGGCGATGGCGATCTCACGTTCTCGTGCGAAGGGCTTCCGGCTCCGTCGGATGAATCCAACCTCGTCGTCCGGGCCGGGCGGGCCCTGGCGAACCGGCTCGGCCAGCCGGCCGACGCCGCGATCCGGCTGGAGAAGAGGATCCCCGCCGGCGCGGGTCTGGGAGGAGGCAGCTCCGACGCCGCCCGCGCGCTCGCGCTCCTCGCGCGGCTCTGGGACGCCCGTCTGAGCGACCAGGATCTGCGGGTGATCGCGGCATCGCTCGGCAGCGACGTCCCTTTCTTTCTCGTGGGCGGCGAAGCGGAAGTGACGGGCCGGGGAGAGCACGTCCGACCGCTGTCCGATTCCGATCCGGTCGACCTTCTCGTGCTCGTCCCCCGGTTTCCCCTTTCGACGGCGGAGGTCTATGCGACCCATCGTCGGCTCGCTTCCAGCTCTTCCGTCGACCGTCCTCGACTTCCCGGGTTCCTCGAAGTCGACTCGTCCCGGAAGTTTTTCGGCCCGAACGATCTGGCATTGGCCGTGCTAGAGACGAGTGTGGAGATGAATATTCTGCTGGATTCCGCACGGTCAGTCGCTTCCGAATCCGCCATCACGGGCTCGGGGTCCGCGATCGTTCTGGTGGGCGCGGCGGCGGACGCCGAGGAGCGTCTCGCCGAACGGCATCCGGACGCTCGCGTGTTTCGCAGTCGGACCCTGACCCGCGAAGAGTACCGACGCCGAACCGAGTCTTCGGGAGGTTCCCAATGGAGATCACCCAGGTAAAGGTCTTCCCCGTGGAGGAAGAGAGGCTGAAAGCCTACGTCTCGATCGTCCTCGACGACTGTTTTCTCGTTTCGGATCTGAAGGTGATTCAGGGTCCCAACGGCGTCTTCGTTTCCATGCCTTCCAAGCGCAAGAAGAACGGGGAGTTCAAGGACATCGCCCACCCCTTGAACCGCGAGACCCACGAGCGGATGGAGCGACGCATCCTGTCGGAGTACGAGAGATTGCGCGCGGAGGTCCCCGCCCGCGCGGAGAGCGAGGCCGAGGAAGTCGCCGGAGTCGCCGAAGAGGTTCCGGCGGCGCACGAAGTCGCGCATTAGCCACCAGCAGCCGCCCCGACGCTACTATCGTTCGAGCGTTGGGGCGTCGCCAAATTGGTAAGGCACCGGCCTTTGGAGCCGGCAATGGAGGTTCGAGTCCTCCCGCCCCAGCCAAATTGGGGACAGACCACGGTTTCCAGACGGATCGAGCCTCGGCACGAATTTCCAGGAAACCGTGGTCTGTCCCCGAATAGAATCTCGCGCGCTTGACCCCCAACTTCTCCTACGGCGACCTCAAGATCTTCTCGGGCCGGGCGCATCCGGCGCTCGGGAAAGAGATCTGCGAATACCTCGGGATCTCGCCGGGCGAGATCACGCTCTTCAACTTTTCCGACGGCGAGAACTACTGCCAGATCGACGAGAACGTGCGGGGCGCGGACATCTTCGTCGTCCAGCCGACGTGCTCTCCCGTCAACGACCACATCATGGAGCTCCTGATCCTGCTCGACGCGTTCCGGCGCTCCTCGGCTTCGCGGATCACGGCGGTCATGCCGTATTTCGGATACGCGCGCCAGGACAAGAAGGACAAGCCGCGCGTGCCGATCGCGGCCAAGCTGATGGCCGACCTCCTGACCGCCTCGGGCGCCGACCGGATCCTGACGATGGACCTCCACACCCTCCAGATCCAGGGGTTCTTCAATATCCCGGTCGACCACCTGTTCGCGGCTCCCGTCCTCCTCGACGCGATCCGCGAGATGGGCGTCGACGACCTGGTGATCGTGTCTCCGGACGTCGGCGGCTCGGCAAGCGCCTCGGCGCCTCGCTCGCCATCATCGACAAGCGGCGCAGCGGACCGAACGAGACCGAGGTCCTGAACGTCGTCGGAGACGTCGAGGGAAAGAACGTCCTGATCCTGGACGACATCATCGACACGGCCGGAACCCTCGTCCAGGCGGAGGAAGCGCTCCGCGAGCAGGGCGCGCGCAGGACGTTCGCCGCAGCGGTCCACCCCGTCTTTTCCGGACCGGCGCGCGAGCGTATCCAGGAGTCCGGTCTGGAGACTCTCTTCGTGACGAACACGATCCCGCTGGACGACGCGATGAGCAGTTGCCGGAAGATCCGCACGCTTTCCGTGGCGCCTCTCCTGGGGGAGGCGATCCAGCGGATCCACGAAGGAGCTTCCGTTTCTTCCCTTTTTGTGTAGAATGTCGCGTTTTTCGGCCGGGCGCGGGGCCCGGCCCATGGCGGACCGGGTCTGCCCAAAGGGAAGAAGATGAAAACGATCGAGCTCACGGTCGAAAAGCGATCGACCCGCGGAAAGAACGAAGCCCGCCGCACGCGGGCCGCCGGAAAGATTCCCGCCGTCGTCTATGGCGCGGGGCGGGAAACTGTTCCCGTCACCGTCGAAATCCGCGCCCTGTCGGACGCTTTCCGCGGCGGCGCGGGGGAGAACGCCATCTTTCTTCTGAAGCTGCAGGGCTCCGACCAGACCCGCCACGCGATGATCCGGGATTTCCAGCGCGATCCGGTTTCCCGCAGGCCGGTCCACCTCGACTTCGTGCGCGTCCGGATGGACACGAAGATCCGGGTGAAGGTCCCCGTGGAGGTCGTCGGCATCGCGAAGGGGGTGAGGGTCGACGGCGGAATCCTCGACTTCGTGACCCGCGAGATCGAGATCGAGTGCCTGCCGACCGACATCCCCGAGCACCTCCCGGTCGAGGTGAGCGAGCTCGCGATCGGAGATGCCATCCGTCTCTCGGAGGTCCGGGCGCCGGAAGGCGTCGAGGTCGTCGACGACCTCGAGAAGGTCATCGTGCACGTCGCGCACCCCGCGCACGAAGAGGTTCCGGTCGCCCCCGAAGCGGAGATCGCCGCGGCCGAGCCGGCGGAGCCGGAGGTCCTGCGCAAGGGCAAGGCGGTCACCGAGGAAGAGGGGGAAGAGAAGAAGGAGAAGTAACGCCTGCGCGCGATCGTCGGCCTCGGTAACCCGGGCGCCCGGTACGAAGGGACCCGACACAACGCCGGGTTTCGGGTCGTCGAGAGGCTGGCGGAGGAGGACGGCGTCCGGATCCGCTCGCGCGAAGGCCGGTCCCGTGTGGGGCGCGGCCACGTTTCCGGAAAAAGCGTCGTTCTCGCGCTTCCGCAGACTTTCATGAACGCCTCCGGAGAGGCGGTTCGAGCTCTTTGCGAAAAGAATGGCATCGGTCCCGAAGACCTCTGCATCGTCTTCGACGACATCGACCTGCCTCTGGGGATCCTGCGGATGCGGGCCCGGGGTACCGCCGGGGGACAGCGCGGAATGAGGTCGGTGATCGAGCGGCTCGGAACGAACGAGTTCGCGCGCCTGCGGGTGGGAGTGCGCGGCGAGCACTATTCCCGGGAACGCGACGACCTCGGCGACTACGTTCTCGAGCCGTTTCACAGGGGCGAGCGGAAACTGTTCGAAAAGAGCATCGGCCGGGCGGTCGAGGCGCTTCGGCTCTGGCTCACCGACGGGATCGAAGCCGCGATGAGACTCGCGAATCGAAAACCATCCTCTCCCGGCTCCGACGAGCCGGGATTGAAATCCACGAGGAGGACTGAATGAGGCTTTACGACATCGTCGCTCTGGTCACGCCCGACCTGAACGACGAGGACGCACAGAAAGTCGCGTCCGAATACCGCAAGATTCTTTCCGACGGCGGCGCGGAGATCGTCAAGGACGAGACCTGGGGACGCCGCCGGCTGGCCTTTCCGATCCTTCGGAAGAGAGAGGCGTACTACCACTACTTCCAGGTCTCGGCGGAACCCGCCGCGATCGCCGAGACCGAGCGGAGGATGAAGCTCTCCGACCAGGTCCTGAGACACCTGGCGGTCCGCGCCGATCTGGAGTTGAAGCGAGCCGCGAAATCGGCGGTCCGGCAGCGGGAGAAAGCGGCGAAGCGGCCGCCTCGTCCTCCTGCTCCGATGGCGCCGACGGTCCCCCCGCCGTCGGCGGAGGCTTCCGCTCCGGCGGAGAAGGGAGAGCCCTCGTGAGCCCTGCACCCCGCGGACGGTCGACCGCGTCGAGCCGCGACGGCAAGACCGGAACCCGTAAGAAGTTCTTCGTTCGCCGCCGCAAGGTCTGCAAGTTCTGCGCGGAAAAGCTCGAGTACGTCGACTGGAAGGACGTCAAGCTCCTCCAGGGATTCATCCCGGAAAGGGGCAAGATCCTGCCGCGTCGGATTTCCGGAACGTGCGCGCTTCATCAGCGCAAGCTCCAGACCGCGATCAAGCGGGCCCGGTCGATCGCGCTCCTGCCGTACGCGACCGACTGAACGGGAATCGGGAATCGGATTTCCGATTTCCGATTTCCGACTCCGTTGATGGAGGCGAACCCGGTCGACGAGCCGACCGCCCCGCGTCACCCGCACGGGCTGGCGTGGGAGATCGCGCTGGCCGCCGGCTCCTCGGCGCTGGCGTTCGCGCTCTTTCTCGCGCTGCCGCTCGTCGGCGCGATCGGCCTTCCGCTGGCGGGAGTTCCGGCGGTCCGGCTTGCGCACCGCCGGGGCGGCGTCGCGGCGATCCTGGCCTCGGCGCTCGCCGGAGCGGTCGTCGCCGCGGTGGCATTCGCGACCGGAGGCGGAAGGGAGGCCGGGTTGCGCGGCGCGTTGGCGGCCGGCACGGCGGTCCTCCCGGCCGGTTTCGCGGCTCTCTCCCGGCGAACCGGGCGGCCCTCGCTCGCGTTCCTCCTCCTCTGTGGAACCGGGTCGGTCCTGCTCGCGGCCCTCTTCCTCGGCGACGCGGCCGCGTCCGGCCAGCCGGTGGGACAGCAGATCGCGCGCGAGTTCGATCGGATGATTCCGGCGGCGATGGCGTCGTACGGGCGCTCCGGAATGGACGCGGAAACGGTGGCACGGGTGCGCGCGACGCTCGACTCGGCGCGCGAGTTCAGCCGGCGCTACTGGGCCGGCCTGCTCGGTCTTCTCTGGGTCTTCTGTGGAGCGATCTCGTTCTACACCGGCGCGCGGCTCGCGCGCCCATCTCCCTCCGCGGAGGACGCACGGTACGAGCAGCTGCGGCTGCCGGCGGGTCTGGCTCCGCTTTTCGTCGCGGCCGGCGCTGGGATGGTGTTCGTTCCCCCGGTCGCCCGGCCCGCGATGGGGGGCATTCTGCTGCCGCTCGGCGCCTTGTATTTCGTGGCGGGCCTCTCTATCATCTGCCACTTCGCGCGGAGGTGGTTCCGGTTCTGGCTCCTCCGCGTCGGTGTCTATACCCTCGTGGCCTACTTCCCGATGAACGTCGGGGTCGCGCTGCTGGGACTGTTCGACTGGTACGTGGATTTTCGCCGTCGAGGCGCGGGAGCGATCGAAAAAAGATGAAAGTAATTCTGGCCGATGACGTCCGGGGACTCGGGCACCGCGGCGACACCGTCGCGGTCAAGCCCGGCTACGCCCGCAATTTCCTCTTCCCGCAGGGGCTCGCCTGGCAGGCGTCGCCGGCGAACGCGCGCCGGTTGACGGAAGAGAAGAAGAAGTACGACGACAAGAACCTTCGCGAAAAAGCGGTCGCGGAGGAGGCGTCGCGGAAGATCGAGGGCCTTCGGATCGCCATCTCGAAGAAGGCGGGGGAAGGGGACGTCCTCTACGGCTCCGTCACCCCGACCGAAATCGCCGACGCTCTGGGCGAGCGGGGCATCGAAGTGGACCGGCGCCGCATCGAGGTCGCCGAGCCGATCAAGCGCCTGGGCGAGCACCGTGTGCACGTCCGGTTGCACCGAGACGTCGTCGCGGAGCTGACCGTGGACGTCCAGCCGGCCGGCGCGGCGTCCGCCTAATCGCTCAGCCCGGTTTTCCCGCGGCAGGCGTCGGTCGCGCGGCGGGTGTCGGCCCCGGCGCCGGCGCGCCCTCGCCGGACTCTTCACCCTTCTTCGGCAGATAGAAGGACCGCTGGAGGGACCAGGGCAGCCGGGTGATCTCTTCCCAGCGCGACGACCATTCCTCGGTCGGCTGGGAACCGGACACGAAGGTCTCGAGGATCGGGCGGGGGCTCCCCGGCGTCGCCTTTAATCCGGTCTCGTAGTCCACGGCGGTGAAGACGACGTTGGGAGGCGCATCGAAGTCCTCTTTCGGATCGAGAGCTCCGCCGTCCTTCATCTTCTCGACGACGCGGATCCAGATCGGCACCGCGGCGTGCGCGCCGTCCATTCCCTTGCCCAGACTTTCGGTCTTCTTGTCGTTGCCGACCCACACGCCGATCGTGTAGCGGGGCGTCATCCCGAGGAACCAGGCGTCGGTCCAGTCGTTCGTGGTGCCGGTCTTGCCGGCGATGTTCAGCTTCAGGCGCGCTGCGGAAGCCGCGGTGCCGCGCTGCGTGACGCCCTTCAGCATCTGGAGGAGCTGGAAGCACGCCTGCGGGCTCGCGACCTCGCGCGCGTCCGGACGGGTCTGTTCGAGCACGTCCCCGTTGGAATCCGTGATCCGGTCGAAGAGGTAAATGGGAAACGCGAGACCCTGGTTCGCGAAGACCGAGAACGCCGACGTCATCTCCGCGAGCGTCACCTCGAAGGCCCCCAGAGCCACGGAGGGATAGGGGGAGAGCTTCTGGCGGATGCCGAGGCGGTGCGCCGCTTCGATGACGTGAGCCCGGCCGACCATTTCGGAAACGCGCACCGCCGAGACGTTGTAGGAATACTCGAGAGCCCGGCGGAATGTCACGATCCCGCGGAACTTGCCGTCGTAGTTGGTGGGCCGATAGGGTGGCTGGTGGGAATCGAAAACGATCGAGATCGGTCCGTCGAAGACGGTGTCGGACGGCGTGTATCCCGCTTCGAGCGCGGCGAGATAGACGAACGGCTTGAAGGTCGAGCCGGCCTGGCGGAGAGCCTGGGTGGTCCGGTTGAACTTCGAGCGCGTCCAGTCGTATCCGCCCACCATCGCGCGGACGGCCCCGGTGGCGTTCTCGACGATCAGGACGGCGCCTTCCTCCTTCGGGTCCTGCTCCAGTGAGAGCTCTTCGGTCCCGTCCTTCTTCGGCTCGATCGTGACGGTCACGAGGTCTCCTCGCTTCAGGATCTTCGAGGGATCCTTCGCGTTCGTCCAGCCAATGCCGGAGGCCTCCAGAGGCAGGACCTTCTTTCCGACGCGGACGTCCGCTCCGGTATGCGAGACCGAGAGGACGACGCCCCGCACCGCGGCGCCCGCGCCGGCGGCCCGACCCTCCCAGGACGGATCCACGAACGTGTCGAGATCCCGATACCCCTCCTCGAGGAGATTGCGCGGCCGCCGGAAACCGTGCCGGCGGGCCAGGCGCCTCAGTGAGCGTCGACTCGATCTTCAAGCCGCGCCGATAGAGCTCCTGCTCTCCGTAGGTGCGCTCGAGGTACTGCCGGATCTCTTCGCAGAAGTACGGGGCGACGATCGTCTCCTCGAGCGACGGGCTCGTCGGGAGCGGCTCGGAGTCGGCGGCAGCCCGTTCCTTCTCCGTGATGTATCCCTCGGCGCGCATGCGCGCCAGCGCCGTCGCCCGTCGGCGGCGGGCGAGCTGCGGGTTCCGGAACGGCGACTGGTCCTCGGGCCTCTGGACGATCCCCGCCAGCAGCGCCGCCTCCGCGAGCGTCAGGTCCTTGATGCTCTTGCCGAAGTAGTACCGGGCGGCCGCCTCGACTCCGTAGTTGCCGTGCCCCAGGTAGATCTCGTTGGCGTACATCGTCAGGATCTGCTCCTTCGAGTACCGCCGCTCGATCTCGAAGGCCACGAAGGCCTCGTTGACCTTCCGGGTGATCGTCTTGCGGGGCGAAAGAAAGATCGCTCGCGCCAGCTGCTGCGTCAGCGTCGAGCCGCCCTGCGCGTAGCTTTTCTGCCGGAGATTCGCCAGGAGAGCGGAGACCGTCCTGCCGACGTCCACGCCGCCGTGGCGGAAGAAGTTCTTGTCTTCCGTCGCGATGATGGCGTTGCGCAGGACCGGCGGGATCTGGCCCCGCGAGACCAGGATCCTCCGCTCGATCGCGTATCGCGCGATGGTGGCGCCGTTCGCCCCCCGGATCTCGGTGATGATGTCGGGCCGATAAGTCTCGAGCTCCGAGACCCGGGGAACCCGGACGAAGTTCGTCGCGGCGGCTCCGGCGACGACGCCCAGTAGCGCCGCGATCACGAGCGGCAGGAGAGCGAGAAGCGTCTTTTCCCGGTCCATGGGCTGCCGTTTCGCATTTTGAGCCATCGTCGCCTCGTATGCTATAAGCGGAGCCTTCGTGAGCACGGCTCCTCCCATCGAGCCCGCCGCTCCCCCTGCGAACCGCGGCTGCTGGAAGGCCGCGCTCCTCGGCTGCGGCGGCGCCGCAGTCCTCTGCGTCGCGGCGCTCATCGGTCTGGGCGTCTACATCCAGAAGAAGCCCACGGCGGTGACCGACCTCCTGATGGACCGGGTGAGATCCGGATACGCGACCGACGTGACGGATGCCGACAAGTCGGATCTCGACTCGGCGTACGCCGATTTCCGGACCGCGCTCGAGGAGAAGCGCGTCCGGAAGGAAGACATGGAAAAGGTGCGGGATGCCGTCAAGCTGGGGCGGGTCGTCGGGCGCGACGAAGTTCACGAATTGACCCGGGTTTTCCGGGAGGCCTCCGCGAACGCCCGCGGGCGAGCGGCCGAGGGAGGCGGTCCGCGGGAGAGAGCGCCCGCCCCTCGACCGCCGGTCCGGCCGACCCCCGTCCCTTGAGCCCGCGTCCCGGCTCTCAGACGAAACCCCCGGTTTCCCGGGGCCGGCCGACGGCGAAGCCCGGCTCCTACCTGGACGCGCAAGCGCGCGCCGGCGGGCGTTTCGTCCTGAAAACCGACTTCACCGCCCAGGGCGACCAGAAGCAGGCGATCGAAAAGCTGACGGCCGGGATCGAGGAAGGGCGGCGCGACCAGGTGCTCCTGGGCGTCACCGGCTCCGGAAAGACGTTCACGATGGCGAAGGTGATCGAGGCGGTCAACCGCCCGACCCTCGTCCTGTCCCACAACAAGACGTTGGCCGCCCAGCTCTACCAGGAGTTCCACGGCTTCTTTCCGGAGAACGCGGTCGAGTACTTCGTGTCGTACTACGACTACTACCAGCCGGAGGCGTACATCCCGCAGAGCGACACGTACATCGAGAAGGAGACCTCCCGGAACGAAGAGATCGACAAGCTGCGGCTTTCCGCATCGAAGGCGCTCTTCGAGCGGCGCGACGTCATCGTCGTCGCCTCGGTCTCCTGCATTTACGGGTTGGGCTCGCCCGAGTCGTACTACGACATGCTCGCCTACGTCGAAGTCGGAGACCGCTCCGGCATGCGGGCTCTCCTTTCCCAGCTGGTCGAGATGCAATACGAGCGCACGAACCTCGATCTCGCGCGCGGCACGTTCCGCGTTCGCGGAGACGTCCTCGAGCTCCATCCCGCGTACGAGGACGTCGCCGTCCGGATCGAGTACTTCGGCGACGAAGTCGAGAAGATCACGCGCACGGACCCGCTCCGGGGGACGGCGCTCCAGAAGGTGCAGCGGATCGCCCTCTACCCGCGGACCTTCTACGCGACCCCGAAGGAGACGCTCGAACGGGCCATCTCGTCCATCCGGACGGAGCTCGACGCGCGCCTCGCGGAGCTCTCCGCGGCCGGACGGCTGCTCGAGGCGCAGCGACTCCATCAGCGAACGATGTTCGACCTCGAGATGATCAAGGAGCTCGGATACTGCAACGGCATCGAGAACTACTCGCGGCATCTCTCGGGCCGCCGCGCGGGCGAGCCGCCTCCCACGCTCATCGACTACTTCCCGCGCGACTTCCTCCTCGTCGTGGACGAGTCGCACGTCACGCTCCCGCAGGTGCACGGCATGTATCACGGCGACCGCTCGCGCAAGGAAGTCCTCGTGGACTACGGATTCCGGCTGCCGTCCGCCCTCGACAACCGGCCCTTGACCTACGACGAGTTCGAGGCCCGGCTGAACCAGATCGTTTACGTCAGCGCCACTCCGGGCCCCGAGGAGCTCCAGAAGACGGGGGGCGAAGTCGTCGAGCAGGTCATCCGGCCGACGGGGCTGCTCGACCCGCGGATCGAGGTCCGGCCGGTCAAGGGACAGGTCGACGACTTGCTTGCCGTCGTCCGGGACGCCGCGGTCAAAGGACAGCGCGTGCTGGTGACGACGTTGACCAAGCGCATGGCGGAAGAGCTGACGAACTATTTCTCCGAGGTCGGCGTGCGCTGCCGCTACCTGCACTCCGACATCGAAACCCTCGACCGCGTCGCGATCCTGACCGACTTCCGCCGTGGTGTGTTCGACTGCCTGATCGGCATCAACCTTTTGCGCGAGGGCCTCGATCTCCCGGAGGTCGCGGTCGTGGCGATTCTCGACGCGGACAAGGAAGGTTTTCTCCGCAGCCAGACCTCGCTCATCCAGACCGCGGGGCGCGCGGCCCGCAACCTCGAAGGAAGGGTCCTCTTCTACGCCGACGCGACGACTGACTCGATGCGCCGCGCGATGGAGGAAACCGGCCGGCGGCGGACGATCCAGGAGGCTTACAACCGGGAGTACGGAATCGAGCCGGCTTCGATCGTCAAGGAGGTGAACTCGCCGCTCGTGCGGATGGCGAGCCTCGATTACTACGACGCGACGGCATCCATCTCGCGGCCGGACCTCCCGGACGGCGCCTCGCTCTCCCGCCGGATCGCGGAGCTCGAAAAAGAGATGAAGGCCGCGGCGAAGGAGCTCGATTTCGAACGCGCGGCGCAGATCCGCGACGAGCTGCGCGGCTTGCGGGAACTGCAGATCTTCCGCCCGTGAGCGGCGTCCCGCGGCAGCGGGGCCCGGGGGAGGACGGCGCGGCGGTCGCGCTCGCGCTCTTCGCCGCCATCCAGACGTTCGTCTTCTTCGCCCGTCGGGATCGGTTCGCCGTGCTCTTCTGGTGGACCAGCGAATCCTGGCTCCTCGTCACGCTGCTCTGGTTAAAGGACCTGGTTCTCGCGGGAGTCGCCTTCTTCGTCTTCTTCCGGATCGCCCGCTGGACGGAATCCCTGCCGCGGGTAGAGGCCGGCGGGGCCGGCTCCCCGCACGACGCCGCCTCGCGTCGGCGTCACGTGCTCCTCTTCGCGGCGATCCTGGCGGGCGGGGTCGCGCTGCGGTGGATCGCGCCGCGACAGATCCCTCCGGGGGTCTGGGCCGACGCTCTCTTCGAGGCGGAGGGCGCGTTGCGGCATCCCGGGTCGATCCCGTGGATTGGGGGACAACCGCTCGCCGTGGAAGGGCTCGCGAACAGCGCGCTCGTCTCGAACCTCTATCTCAAGCTCTGCGAGCTCCTGTTCCGGATCTTCGGACGCGGAGACGTCGGGCTTCTCGCGCTGTCGGCGGTGGGCGGGACGCTCGCGCTTCCGGCCGCGTACTGGCTGGGCCGCGAGGTCTCCGGGGCGCGCCGCGGCCTCGTCGCGATGGCGATCCTCGCCTTTGCCCGATGGCCGCTCGTGTTCTCGCGCTGGGCCTGGACCGGCGCCCTCCTGACGGCGCTGGTTCTCGGCGCCGCCGCGGCGGCGGTTCGGGCGCGTCGGATCGGGTCGGCCGCGTGGGCGGCGGTGGCCGGGCTGCTCGCGGGCCTGTCGCTCCACACGTACGTGTCGGCCTGGGCGGTCGCGGCCGGTTTCGCGGTCTTCGCCGTTGGAGTCCTCCGCCGGCCGGCGGGAGCGAAGCTCGTCGGGGCCGCGGCGGGAGCTGCCCTTCTCGCTTTCCTGCCGTTCGCGCCCGCATTCCTGCGCTATCCCGAACGGCTCGGCGGCCGGGCGCACGACGTTTCGTTTCTCGCCCCGACGAAGGACGTGGCGGTGCCGGGGGGCAACCGGCCCGGCGCTCCGCCTCTGCGGCTCCTCTACAACACCGTCGAATACACCGGACTCTTTCTCTGGACCCGCGATCCCAACGCGCGCCACGGATTCCCGGACCGACCTCCGTTCGACCCGGCGCTCGGAATCGCCGCGCTCACCGGCGCCGCGCTTTCGTATCGGAAGTACCGAGAGGGAAACGCGGGAGAGGGACTCCTCGGGCTCGTCGCGGCGGCGAGCCTTCTGGCGGGAATCCTCGGCAACCCGGGGGGAGCGCCGAACGGGCTTCGGATCTATCCCTTCGTCGGGATCGCCGCTCTCTGGGCGGCCGAAAGCCTGGAACGCTGGATTCCCGCAGCCGCCCGGGCTCTCTCCGTCCGGACGGCGGGAGTCTGGGCGCTCGCGTTGACCGTCCTTTTCGTCTCGGAGACGGTCCCCTTTTTGGCCCGATGGCCCCGCGATCCTCTCGTCGCGGGCTCGTTCTGCGTCGTGGAAAGCGACCTCGGCCGCATGGCACGCGCTCTCGGTCATGCGCCCATCTTCCTCGCGCCGAAGGCGCTCTCGTGGCCCATCGTCTTCGAAACGCTCGCGGCCGGCGAGGATCCGCGGTCTCCCGTCCCGAGGCTGCCACGCCGGACTCCCGGGGAGCTGCTTCGCTCCGCGCCCGCCGCGCCGTTCTGGTATGTCGCTTCCGACGAAGATCTCGAACCGCTGAAACGCTCGTCGTGGCGTTGTCCGCCGGCGGCGACCGACGGCTCCGGAACCGTCCGCATCTCGCGGGTCTCGCCCGCGCCGGCCCGCGGCGTCCCGGCTATTTCGGAGGGGGCGGCGGGTTCGGCGGCGGGTGCGCGAGCACGAACTTCCGCGCCGCCTGTTCGCTGAAATCGGCGAGCTCGAGCGAGACGTGCGGCTCGTCGATCCGGACAGAGAGCTCCGGCGCGAACGAGAAGTGTCCCGAGATCCCGTTCGGCGAGACATAGCCATATTGCGAGGCGATCAGCGGGTCAGGGGCGTACCGCACGCCGAAAGGGATCGCGCAGGGGAGAGCGCTACCGCAGCGCTGGAGCCGGACCCACTGCGCTCCGGCGACAGACGGAAAGGTCGCGGCGAGCACGAGCGTTGCCGCCACCGCCGTGACCGCACGGATGAGCTGTTTCATCCCGAAGACTGCAACGATTCTCGTGGCACCGATATTGCCCCGCCTTTTCGGTCGCGCGATCCGTCTGCGCGGAGAGGAGACCCGGTGGCGACGAGGCGCAGAAAGGTCCGCTATGCGGTGGTCGGTCTCGGGTATTTCGCGCAGACGGCGGTGCTGCCGGCCTTTGCCCATGCGACGAAGAACAGCGAGCTCGTGGCGCTCGTTTCGGACGATCCGACGAAGCGGAAGAAGCTCGGCAAGAAGTACGGCGTCGAAAAGTCGTATTCCTACGAGCAGTTCGGGGACTGCCTGGCGAGCGCCGAAGTGGACGCCGTGTACATCGCTCTGCCGAACCACCTTCACCGGGATTACGCCGTCGCCGCCTCGAGGGCCGGGGTCCACGTGCTGTGCGAGAAGCCGATGGCGGTGACGGAACAGCAATGCGAGGACATGATCCGGGCGGCGGAAGAGGGGGGCGTTCGCCTCATGATCGGGTACCGCCTGCACTTCGAGGAGGCGAACCTGAAGGCCGCCGAGATCGTCCAGTCCGGAAAGCTCGGCCGTCCACGCGTGTTTTCCTCGGTCTTCACGATGCGCGTCGAGGACGAGGACAACATCCGTCTGAACCCGATCGCCCGGGGAGGCGGGACGCTCTACGACATCGGGATCTACTGCATCAACGCGGCTCGCTCCCTCTTTCGCGCGGAGCCGACCGAGGTCGTCGCGTTCGGCGCCAACGGCGGCGACCCGAAACTCCGCGACATCGACGAGATGACGAGCGCGGTCCTGCGCTTCCCCGACGAAAGGCTGGCTGCCTTCACCTCGAGCTTCGGCGCGGCCGCCCACGCGTCTTACCGGGTCGTGGGGACCCGGGGCGACCTGGAGGTTCAGTCCGCCTACGAGTTCGCCCAGCCGATCCGGCACGTCCTGACGATCGGAGAGAAGAAGACCGAGAAGACGTTTCCGAAACGCGACCAGGTCGCCCCGGAAATCCTGCGCTTCTCGGAGTGCGTGATCGAGGAGAAGGAGCCGGAGCCGTCGGGGAGGGAGGGGCTGGCCGACGTGCGGATCATCCGCGCCCTGTATCGCTCGGCAGAGGAGGGCCGCCCGGTGCGCCTGGCGGAGTACGAGAAAGAGCGCCGGCCGACGATCCGCCAGGAAGTCCGCCGGCCCCCGGTGCGGAAGCCCGACCTGGTGCGCGCGTCCCCTCCGTCGGCGGAGTAACTATCCCGGGAAGCTCAGATCCAGTGACAGGCCTTCGCGAATCCCGCGACGACCAGGAGTAGAGCGAAGGCGGCGACCGCCCACACCGCGGTTCTCTTGCGGGTCGGCAAGCGTTGGCGCGTGTAGAACCCGGTCTGCCACCGTTCGATTTCCTTGCCGCAGTTGGGACAGACGACGTCGTTGGGCCCGACGCGCGCGTAACAGTAGGGACACTCGTTCATCGGATGCGATCATCCTACGCCAGGAGATCGCGATCGGTTTTTCCCGGTCCCGAGATGATCGCGCTACACTTCCGAAGTGACCGAGTCCCGCCGCCCTCCCGAGAACGTTCCCGACGCGCCCGGCGCATACCTTTTCAAGGACCGCCGCGGGAAGATCCTGTACGTCGGCAAGGCTCGCTCGCTCAAGAAGCGCGTGGCCTCGTACTTCACCAAAGGGCCGGAGGCCACCAAGACGGAGGCGCTCCTCGGAGCCTGGCAGGACCTGGAAACGATCGTCACCAACACCGAGCTCGAAGCGCTTCTGCTGGAAAACGCGCTCATCAAGAAGCATCGTCCGCGTTACAACGTCTGCCTGCGGGACGACAAGACCTATCCCTACATCAAGATCACGACGGGGGAGGAGTGGCCGCGAGCTCTCGTCACCCGCCGGGTGGTCGAAGACGGTCACTCTTATTTCGGGCCGTTCTGGGGAGGTCTCGCGCGGAGGATCATGCGGATGATCACGCGCCACTTCCAGATCCGCACCTGTACGATCGAAATCGATGGAACGCTGCCCCGGCCGTGCCTCTACTACGACCTGCACGCCTGTCTGGGACCTTGTGTCGCCGGCCTGACGACCAAACAGGCGTACGACGAGGCGGTCGGCGACGTGGTCCTTTTTCTCCAGGGGCGCAACCGGGAGCTCTCCGCGAGCCTCGAGAAGAAGATGCGGCAGGCCTCGGCGGAAGAGAACTTCGAGATGGCCGCGGCGTACCGTGACGCGCTTCGAACCGTCGAAGACGTCTCCGAGCACCAGGTCGTCCACACGCTCAAGGGAGACAACGTCGACGTCTTCGGGTTTTTCGAGTCGGGAGGAGACGTCGCGGTGTGCGTTCTCGTCGTGCGGGGCGGGGTGATCCAGGACCGCCGGGAGTTCTTCTTCGAGAAGTCGGAGGAAGTCGATCCGGCCGCGTTCCTGGACGCGTTCCTCCCCCAGTTCTACGACGCGAACCCGTTTCTCCCATCGGAGGTCCATCTCCCGGTCGAGATCTCGGATCCGGCTCTCCTCGAGTCGTTTCTCGCGTCGCGGCGCAACGCCAAGGTCTCGGTCCGCGTTCCGCGACGGGGCCCGGCGCGCGAACGGGTCGAGCTCGCCGCCGACAACGCCTGCCAGCGGCACAAGGTCCGATTCCGGCGGATGGGCGGGGAAGGAGCGCTCGGCGTCGAGAGGCTGGCTCGCGTGCTCGACCTCGCGATCGCCCCCCGCCGGATCGAGGCCTTCGACATCTCGCACCTGCAGGGGACCGATTCGATCGCGTCGCTCGTCGTCTTCGAGGACGGGCGACCCAAAAAGTCCGACTACCGGCTCTTCGGGATCGCCTCGCAGCAGCTCCTCGCTCCCGACGACTTCCGGAGCATGGCCGAAGCGGTCGAGCGCCGTTTCCGGAAGCTGCGCGACCAAGGAAGTCAAATGCCCGACCTCGTGCTCGTCGACGGGGGGCGCGGCCAGCTTCAGGCTGCGTTGACCGCGCTCGACCGGCTCGGGGTCGAAGTGCCGGTGGTCGGTCTGGCCAAGCGCGAAGAAGAGATCTGGGTGCCGGCGCGGCCGGACCCCATTCGCCTTTCCCGCAAGGACCCCGCCCTCCAGCTGATCCAGCGCGTGCGCGACGAGGCCCACCGGTTCGCGATTACGCGCCACCGCGGCCGCCGCTCCAAGCGCATGCGGGAGACGAGTCTCCGAGACATCCCCGGGATCGGTCCGACCCGCGCCCGCCTCCTGCTCACGCGCTTCGGATCGCTCGCCGGCGTCGCGTCCGCCGACCCGCGGGAAGTCGAGGACGCCGTCGGACCCGCGACGGCCCGCGCGGTCCGCGAATACCTCGAGGCGGGGCGCGCGCCCCGGGAGCCCGCGCCGGCCTCGACCGATCCCGACGAAGGAGGACGAGCCCGCTCCGCATGAGGACGGCCTTCGAGCGCGAGGGCGCCATCCGGAGCGTCGACCTCCTCGCCGCGTTCGCAACGCTCTGGACCGAAAAGGCGAGCGGAATTCTCGACTTCACCCGGCCGGGAGAAACGATCCGGTTCGAGATCTCGGACGGGGACGTCCTCGACGTCTCGGCGTCGGACCCCGATTTCCAAGCGGCCGCGGTGCTCGTCCGCGCCGGCAAGCTCGAGAAGGATGCCCTGGAAGGGCGGCTGCCGAAGGGAGAGGACCCCGCCCGCGCCGCGCGAGACCGCGGTCTGATCACGGAACGGGACTGGCGCTGGGGAGAGCGAATCCGCGTCGTCGAGATCCTGTCGCACCTCCTCTCCTGGCTCGAAGGCTCCTATGTGTTCGACGAGGACGCGAGACCGGAGCCGGGCGAGTTGCAGATCGGAATCCAACGGCTGATCCTCGAGCTCTTCCTCCGCTCGCGGGACCGGGCGTTCGTGCACCACGCGCTGCCGTCGGCGGACGCGCCGCTCCTGCGCGCCCGCGACTTCGACGAGAAGTTCGCGGCCCTCGGCTTGACGCCCGACGCCCTCCGGGTGGTCGCCGCGATCGACGGTCGCGCGAGCGCCGCCGAAATCTCCCGCCGGACGCCTCCGGATCCCTTTTCCGTCGAGAAGCTCCTCGCGGCGCTCGCGACCCTCGGCCTGCTGCGTCCGGAGTATGCGTCGGAGGAGCCGGCCGCGCTCCGAGCTCCGGCGGAAACGGCGCCGCCCGAAGAAATTCCTCCGGCGTCGGCGCGCGGGGAACCGGAGAGCGAGCTTCCGCCGGAAATCGAGCCGGAGCCAGGCGAGCCCTCGCGGCCGCCCGCCGCGATCGAGCCGGTGGAGACCGGAGAACCGGTGATGGAAGAGCCCGAGCGCGCGCTCGACCTGCCGATGCCGGCGCCGGTCGAGCCGTTGGAGCCGGAGCCGGCCTTGATCGGGTGGGAAAACGCCCGGCCCGAACCGCTCGATCAACCGCTCGACGTGCCCGAACGGGAAATCGTCGCGTCCAGCCGTCCGCGGCTCGGATTCTTCTGGCTGCTGCTCGTCCTGGCCGGTGCGGTCGCCGCCCTCCTCGTCTTCCGCGCGAGAGAGACCGCTCCCGGCCCAGCTGCGACCTCCGCGCTGCGTCCGACGCCGACTTCTTCCGCGGGCGCCCCGGCCGGAATTCGCTCGACGCCGCTCTCGGCCGTGCTTATCCCGACCTCCGAGCCGCCGACTCCGGCGCTGCCGAACCCCGCTCCGACATCCGAGCCGCCGATCGCGCTTGCGCCGGCCCCCGTCCCGCCGACTCCCGTGCCGCCGACTCCCGTGCCGCCCACCCCGATCCCGCCGACGCCGATCCCGCCGACGCCGGTCCCGACTCCTGTCCCGCCGACTCCGACGCCGGTGCCGCCGACTCCTCGACCGACGTCGCCGCCTTCGCCGACCCGGGCCCCGCCGACCGCGCTGCCGCGTCCAACCCGGACTCCGATCCCGCCGAGGCCGACCCCGACTCGCCTGCCGCCGAGGCCGAGCCCTCCGCCTCCCCGCCCGAGCCCCGCGCCCGCGGCTTCGGACCGGGGCCGCTCGCGTTGGGAGTCGCTCGCCGAACGCGGCCGCGCGACCTTGCCGGCCGCCCCGTTCACCATTCAGCTGGAGCTCGTCTGCGAGCTCTCATCGCTGGAAGAAGCCTGGAAGTACGACCGCGGCGGCACGATGTGGATCGTGGCGGCCGAGCACAGCGGGAGAAGCTGCTTCCGCGTCTTCTGGGGCCGGTACGCGACGCTGCCCGAGGCGCGCCGCGCCAAAGAGTCGGCGCCGCGCTTCTTCTTCACGCAGACGAACCATCCCGCCGTCGTTTCGCCGCGAGCGTCTCTGCTACCCTGAGATCGAGGAGGCCCTTGGAGCAACATTCCCCGGCAAGCCCGGCGCCGCCCGAGCCCGAGCTCCACGGCTCGCTCGAGGAAGCCCCGCTACCGCACATCCTGAGGCGGATCTTTCTCGAGCAGTTGAAGGGAGCGCTGACCCTCTCGCACGGGGATGAGGTTCGCCAGCTTTTCTTCGAGAAAGGGGAGCTGCGGACCGCCACGTCGTCCAAAGAGACCCAGAAGATCGGCTCGTTTCTGAAGCGCCGGGGACGCATCTCCGACGACGACCTGGTCTGGGCGTTGACAGAGATCGCGCGGCAGTCCGGCACCCGCTTCGGAAAGAAGCTGGTCGAACGGGGCCTCCTTCCGAAAGCCGCCATCGACTCGGAGATGAAGCGGCTCGTCGAGGAGATCGTGTTTTCGGCGTTCGAGTGGACTTCGGGCGATTTCCGGTTC
>QHVV01000049.1:14870-18272 GCA_003222385.1 Acidobacteriota bacterium | reverse complement strand
TCCGCGTTCGGGAACTGCACGGTCGCGCTGCGGCGCACGACGAGGACGCGCGGAGAGAATTTCTTTTGCTCGCTCTTCATCAGCCCGGCCGCCGGGGCGGAGCCCCCGGCCGCATGCGCCGCCTCGATCCAGACGACGGCGTTGGAGGCATCCGTCAGCGCCGTCCCCGAACGCACGAGAACGACCCGCCCCTCGACCGCGCCGCCGCCGGGAGACGGGGGCGACAGCAGAGCACAGAGGAGTGTGAGAAAGAACATCATATCGGGTCGCTTGGGACAAAAATCATAGCATCCGGTTAAGATCGCGCCGGAGGAACGATGAGCGCCAACCGCGTCGAGATCTTCGGAAAAGACACCTGACCCTACACGACCGCGGCCCGTGAGGACTACGCCAGGCGGAAGATTCCCTTCAACTACATCAACGTCAAGGCGGACAAGAAGGAGCTCGACAGGATGGTCCGCCTCTCTGGCGAGCGGCGGGTTCCCGTCATCGTCGGGGGAGGCAAGGTCACGATCGGCTTCGGGGGAACGGGAGGGGTGTAGCTCGCGGCGCCGTGCGCGCCGCTCGCACATGACGGGGAGACTGGGTGAGCGGGAGACTGGGAGATTCACCCCGTCACCCAGTCTCCCAGTCCCCCAGTCCGCTGATCGCCACAAAACTCTTCCTCGATGCCCCGGAGCGTGCTAGAAAGCCCGTAATTTCGCGGGAGGCAACATGGAGTCCGGCCAGGAGTTCCGTCCGTACATCCCGCCCGATCAGGACGTCCCCGAGTTCACGCCTAAGGCCATCCTGCTCGGCGTCTTCTTCGGCATCCTCTTCGGCGCCGCCACCGTCTATCTCGCCCTCCGCGCCGGTTTGACCGTCTCGGCGTCGGTACCCATCGCCGTGCTCGCGATCGCGGTCTTCAAGAAGCTCGGAAAGTCCACGATCCTCGAGAACAACATCGTCCAGACGATCGGGTCCGCCGGAGAGTCCGTCGCGGCGGGAGTCGTCTTCACGATCCCGGCGCTCCTCTTTCTGTCGGGAGGAGCCGATTACTTCAAGTACCTGACCATCTCCGTTCTGGCGGCCGTGGGAGGAATCCTCGGAGTCCTCTTCATGATCCCGCTGCGGCGGGCCCTGATCGTCAAAGAGCACGGCAAGCTGAGATACCCGGAAGGGGTCGCCTGTGCCGACGTCTTGATCGCCGGGGAGCGGGGCGGGAACCTCGCTGGGATGGTCTTCAAGGGCGTCGGTGCCGCGATGCTCTACAAGTTCCTCTACGGCATCCTGGGGTTCTGGAACGAGACCGCGACCTGGTTCCGCACCGGACGCCAGGGCAAGATTCCGGATGCGACGCTGTCGTGCGACGTCACGCCGGAGTACCTGGGGCTGGGCTACATCATCGGGCCGCGGATCGCCGGAGAGCTGGCCTCGGGAGGCGTTCTCTCCTGGCTGGGACTGATCCCTCTCATCTCGATCTTCGTCGCCGACGGGCGCATCGTCCAGGACCTGAAGAACCTCGGGTTCACCGACGCCTGGATGGCGAGCCATTCCCACGCCGAGTGGATCTACCGCGCGTACGTCCGCTACATCGGCGCCGGCGCGGTCGCCTGCGCGGGCGTGATGACCCTGATCAAGACCCTTCCGACGATCGTGTCGGCCTTCCGCGAGTCGGTCAAGTCGTTCGGGGCCGGAGGCGAGAAGGGCGGAGCGGTGCGCACGGAGCGGGACCTGGGCATGGGAATCGTCGTCGTCGGCTCTCTCGTCCTCGCGCTCCTGATCACGGTGCTGCCGGGCTTCCCGCACGGCCCCTTCCCGGGCTCGATCGTGATGGGCCTGCTCGTGGTGGTCTTCGGGTTCTTCTTCGTCACCGTGTCGTCCCGCATCGTGGGCATCATCGGGACCTCTTCCAATCCGATCTCCGGGATGACGATCGCGACCCTGATGGCGACTTGCGTCGTGTTCGTCGCGATCGGCCGGACGGGCGACGTCTACCAGGCAGTGGCGCTGTGCGTCGGCGCGATGGTCTGCGTGGCGGCCGCCAACGCCGGTGCCACATCCCAGGACCTGAAGACGGGCTTCTTGGTCGGCGCGACGCCCCGAGGGCAGCAGTTGGGGTTCATCATCGGAGTCCTGACCTCGACCCTCGTGATCGGCGGAACTCTCTTCCTTCTCGACAAGACGTATGCCATGGGCGAGGCGCACGGGATCGGCGGCCCGAAGCTCGCGGCGCCGCAGGCGACCCTGATGGCGACGATCATCAAGGGACTCCTGGCCCAGAACCTTCCCTGGGCGCCCGTGCTCGTCGGTGTCTTCCTGGCATTCATGGCCCAGATGGCCGGGGCGCACGCGCTCTCCTGGGCCGTCGGCGCTTACCTGCCGCTCTCGACGACATTTCCGATCTTTATCGGCGGCCAGATGAAGGCCCTCGCCGATCGTCTGGCGAATCGCCGGGAGGAGAGCGAGTTGTCCTCGGGAATGCTGTATTCGACCGGTCTCGTCGCGGGCGGCTCGCTCGGCGGGGTGCTGATCGCACTCGTCGCGTTCATCGGAGATTTCTTCCTTCACATGGAGAAGCCGACGCTGCTCGAGGCCCTGGACCTGGGCTCGAAGATCTATCCCGGGGTCAAGAACGGACTGGTGAGCGGCGGCATCCTCTGCGCCGTCGTCTTCGCCATCCTCTGCATCCTCCTGGTCCGCAACGCCCGCAAGAGCCTGGAGGCGTAACCGCATCTAGAATCGTTTCTTCGCCGGCCCCGGCGCGCGATGGCGCGGGGCCGCGCGTGAGGAAGGATTTCCGGTTCCGCCGGCATGTACGTCCTCGGCATCGAGACCTCCTGCGACGAGACTTCGGTCGCCGTGCTGGACGGCGAGGGCCGGGTCCTGTCCAATGTCGTCGCGTCGCAGGCCGCGGCCCACGCCGTCTACGGCGGCGTGGTGCCGGAGCTCGCGGCGAGGGCGCACCTGGAGAACCTGCCGACNNGACGGTCTTCGAGAGCGCCATCGAGAGGGCCGGGGTCGCCCTGTCCGACGTCGGGCTCGTCGCGCCGACGGCGGGGCCGGGCTTGATCGGCGCCCTTCTCGTCGGTCTGTCCGCGGGAAAGGCGATGGCATTCGCCCGGGGCCTGCCCCTGGTGGGCGTGAACCACCTCGAAGGCCATCTCTTCTCCGCCCATCTGTCCGGAGGCGGCGGCCCGGCGCAGCCGGTCGAGTACCCGTTCCACGGGCTCGTCGTGTCCGGAGGGCACGCGGAGCTCGTGCGGGTGGAGGCGCAACGCATCGTCCCCCTCGCCCGCACGCGCGATGACGCTCCAGGAGAGGCCTTCGACAAGGTCGCGCGGCGTGCCGGCCTGCCCTATCCCGGCGGACCGGTCGTGGACCGGATCGCGGCGCGGGGCGACGGCCGGCGCTTTCCGCTCC
>QHVV01000049.1:0-14737 GCA_003222385.1 Acidobacteriota bacterium | reverse complement strand
CTTTCAGACCGCGATCGTCGCGGCGCTGCTTGAGCGCGTGCGGGCGGTGCACGACCGGGAAGGGATCCGGCGGCTGGCCCTGTCCGACGGCGTGGCCGCCAATTCACAGCTGCGGGCGACCGTCTCGCGCTGGGGAGAAGAGAACGGCGTGCCCGTCCTGCTTCCCGAGAGGACGCTGACCACCGACAACGCCGCGATGATTGCCTGGGCGGGCCTTCTCCGCTTCCGCCGCGAGGGAGCGCCTTCTCTGGATTCGGTCGTCGCGCGGTCGCGCTGGCCGCTGGGGAGTTAGTCGACAGTCGACAGCCGACAGTCGACAGTCAATTGGAAGAGGAACGGGAGGGAGGCGTCTCTACCTGCCGACTGTTGACTGTAGACTGTCGACTTTCACCATGTCCCAGCCCGGTCTCATCCGTAACTTCTCGATCGTGGCGCACATAGACCACGGCAAGACTACGCTTTCCGACCGCATTCTCGAGATGTGCGGGGCGGTGACCCGGCGCGAGATGCACGAGCAGATGCTCGACGACATGGAGCTCGAGCAGGAGCGCGGAATCACGATCAAGGCGCGGGCGGTGACGCTGCGCTACACGGCGCGCGACGGAGAAGAGTACGTGCTGAACCTGATCGACACTCCGGGACACGTCGATTTCTCCTACGAAGTCTCGCGCTCGCTCGCCGCGTGTGAAGGCGCGGTCCTCGTGGTCGACGCGACGCAGGGGGTCGAGGCCCAGACGCTCGCGAATGCCTATCTCGCCATCCACAACGATCTGACGATCGTCCCGGTGATCAACAAGATCGACCTGCCCTCGGCCGAGCCGGAGAAAGTCCGCGAGCAGATCGAGCAGGTCGTCGGGGTGCCCGCGGAAGACGCGGTCCTGACATCCGCCAAGCAGGGAGTCGGGATCGACGAGCTCCTCGAGCGGATCGTGCGGGACATCCCGCCGCCGTCGGGAGATCCCGCGGCGCCGCTGAAGGCGCTGCTCTTCGACTCGTGGTACGACCCGTATCGCGGCGTCACGTCGCTCGTCCGGGTCTTCGAAGGCACGCTCCGACCGAAGAGGAAGATCCGCGCGATGGGAACCGGCCTCGAATCCGAGGTCGAGGAAATCGGAATCTTCACCCCGGCGCGGCAGTCCGTCCCGGAGCTTTCGGTCGGCGAAGTGGGCTTCCTCTGGGCGAACGTCAAGGACCTGCACTCGACGCGGATCGGCGACACGATCACCGAGCTCGATCGGCCGACCGCGGAGCCGCTGTCCGGTTTCGCGGAGGCGAAGCCGATGGTCTTCGCGGGACTCTTCCCGACGGAATCGGACGACTACGCGAACCTCCGCGACGCCATGGAGAAGCTCCGCCTGAACGACGCGTCGTTCACGTTCGTTCCGGAAAACTCGACGGCCCTGGGGTTCGGCTTCCGCTGCGGGTTCTTGGGGCTGCTCCACATGGAGATCGTCCAGGAACGGCTGGAGCGCGAGTTCGACCTGGCGCTCATCACGACCGCCCCCGGTGTGAATTATCGGGTGACGACAACGAAGGGCGACGTTCTCGACGTCGTCAATCCGAACCACCTCCCCTCTCCGACGCAGATCGAGAGGATCGAGGAGCCCTACATCGCCGCGACGATCATCACGCGGGACGACTTCCTGGGAGGGCTGCTCAAGCTCTGCGAGGAACGGCGCGGAGTGCAGAAGTCTCTCGAATACCTTTCGGCCAACCGCGTCGTTTTGAGCTACGAGTTCCCGTTGAACGAGGTCGTGCTCGACTTCTACGACAAATTGAAGAGCATCTCGAGGGGCTACGCCTCGTTCGACTACGAGTTCGACGGGTATCGCGAGGGGGATCTCGTCAAGCTCGACATCCTGGTCAACGCCGAGCCGGTCGACGCCCTGTCGCTCATCGTCCACCGGGAAGAATCCGCCCCCAAAGGGAGGTTGCTCGCGGCGAAGATGAAAGAGATCATCCCGCGCCAGATGTTCGAAGTAGCGATCCAGGCGGCCATCGGATCGAAGATCATCGCCCGGGAGACGGTCCCCGCGATGCGCAAGAACGTCCTCGCGAAGTGCTACGGCGGCGACATCACCCGCAAGAGAAAGCTCCTCGAGAAACAGAAGGAGGGCAAGAAGCGGATGAAGAGAGTGGGGCGGGTCGACATCCC
Organism: Acidobacteriota bacterium; assembly: GCA_003222385.1. Taxonomy (GTDB): domain Bacteria; phylum Acidobacteriota; class Thermoanaerobaculia; order UBA5066; family Gp7-AA6; genus Gp7-AA6. The sequence continues at coordinate 12,582 of QHVV01000049.1, read as the reverse complement.
GCAGGACGCGTTTCTCGCGGTCTTGAAAGTCGAATGAACAGCGCCGTCGCCGAACGCGAAGAGGAAGCGGCGGGCCGGCCCGCCAAACACTCCTCCGCCCGCGAGTGGTACGAGTCCCTTCTCGTTGCCGGAATATTCGTCCTCTTCGTCCGAACGTTCGTGGTCCAGACGTACCAGGTCCCGACCGGCTCGATGGAAAAGACGATCCTCGTCGGAGACCATCTTCTCGTGAACAAGTTTGCTTACGCTCCGCGCGTGGCCGGCTGGTCGAAGCTCTTCCCGTACCGCGACGTCCACCGTGGCGACATCATCGTTTTCAAGAAGCCGGGGGACGACGTCAACCCCGGCAACGTCCTCGTCAAGCGCGCGGTGGCGGGGCCCGGCCAGACCGTGCTCGTGCGCGACAAGGCGCTTTTAGTCGACGGAAAGCCGGCGGACGGGCCGGCCGTCCAGCACAGCGATCCGGAGGTCTACCCGAACGATCCCGCCATCCCCGACATGGCTCGCCGGCGCGATCAGTTCGGCCCGGTCACCGTGCCCCGGAATTCCTGGTTCGGTATGGGCGATAACCGCGACAACTCGCTCGACAGCCGCTACTGGGGCCCGATTCCGCGGGAAAATATTTTCGGCCGGCCGACGATCCTCTACTGGTCCTATGAGGCCGAGCCCAACTCGCACGTTTGGCACGGCCCGGCGGCGAAGATCCGCCAGCTCGCGGACGTGGCGCTTCACTTCTTCTCGCGGACGCGATGGAACCGGATGTTCCGACTCGTGCGCTGACGGAGAAGACCGCTCCCGAGATCCCCGCGGCTCCGGAAGCGGGACCGTCTCCGCCGGCGGAAGTCGTGGAGCCGGCGCCGGCCGCGGAGGCGGGAGCGTCGTCCCGCGCGAGGTCGCGACCCCGGGAGTACGCCGAGGCGATCCTGGTCGCCATCATCTTCGCTCTCTTCGCGCGGACGTTCCTTTTCCAGGCCTTCCAGGTGCCGACCGCGTCCATGGAAAAGAACATCCTGGTCGGCGACCATCTGATCGTGAACAAGTTCATCTTCGCCCCCCACCACGACGGATTCGGATTTCTTTCCCGGCTGCTCCCCTACCGGCCGGTGCGGCGAGGCGACGTCCTCGTTTTCAAGTTTCCGGAAGACCCGCGGCGGGACTTCGTCAAGCGAACCATCGCGCTGCCCGGTGAGACGGTCGAGATCCGCGACAAGGCCATCTTCATCGAGGGCCGGCGTCTGGAGGAGCCCGAGGTCTATCACTCCGACGACCGGATCTGGCCGGACGACCCGCACCTTCCCGACTCCTACCGCCGGCGCGACCAGTCCCACCCGTTCACCGTTCCCGCCGGCTCCTTCTTCGCGCTCGGCGACAACCGGGACGACTCGTATGACAGCCGGTTCTGGGGGGCGGTGCCGGCCGCCAACCTCAAAGGCCGGGCGATGTTCGTCTACTGGTCCTTTCCGCTCGAGCCGTCCTCGCAGCGCTCGATTCGCGAGGTCGTCTCGATCGCCCTGAACTTCTTCCGCCGGACGCGGTGGGAGCGAACGCTCCTTCCCGTGCGTTGAGAGAACGCTTTACTGTAAGATTTCCCCCAAAAATCAGGAGGACGGGATGAGGCGCAGACGCGGGATCACCGGCGCGGGCAACCTCGGCTGTCTGATTTGGCTCGTTGTTCTGGTTCTCGTCGGCCACGTCCTCTGGAAGGTCGTCCCGGTCAAGATCCGCACGTCCACGTTCTATGACTCGATGCAGGAGCAGGCTTCGTTCGGTTCGATCAAGAGCGACCACCAGATCGAGTACGAGGTGCTCCGGCGCGCCCAGGAACTTCAGATCCCGGTGACCAAGGACAACCTGAAGGTCACGCGGACCCGCAATTCGGTCATCATCGAAGCGCATTACCAGATACCGATCGAATTCTTCGGCGGCGCATATCGATACGTCTGGAAGTTCGACCAGACCATCGAGCGCCCGACCTTCCTCGTCTAGCCGGTCAGTCGTCGGAACGGGAATAACCCCTCGGCTGCCAGGCGTTCGGCGGCTCGAGGAGGACGTACATCCATGCGACTTTTTCGCTCGATCCTGGTTTTCACTGCCGTCTGCGCTCTCTCCGCCGTCGCCCTCGCCGAGTCTCCGGCGATCGGCGCCGCGGCCCCGGACTTCCAGCTCACGACGCTCGACGGGAAGTCTTTTTCCCTGGCATCCGAGGCGAAGGCGCACAAGGCGGTCGTGGTGATGTTCATTTCGACACAGTGTCCGTACTCGAATGCGTACAACGACCGGATGCGCGACATGGCCTCCGCGTACGCGTCGAAGGGAGTCGTCTTCGCCGGCCTCAACAGCAACAAGAACGAAGACGCGGCGAAGGCGACGTCGCACGCGAAGGCGCACGGCCACACTTTTCCGATCATGAAGGATCCGGGAAACAAGGTGGCGGACATGTACGACGCCCAGCACACGCCGACGGTCTTCGTGATCGACCCGCAGGGGAAAGTGCGCTACGAAGGTCGGATCGACGAGAACTACGAGGACCCCGCCGGCGTGACCTCGCCCGACTTGAAGAACGCTCTCGATTCCCTGCTGGCCGGAAAGCCCGTCGCGAAGACGATGACGAAGGCGTTCGGCTGCTCGATCAAGCGCGTTTGAACGTCCGAAGTCCGGAGTCCGAAGACCGAAACCCGACACTCGCGTCGGGAATGGGGAGGGCGACGATCGCCCTCCTTTTCATTTTCGGCGCCGTGCCGCTCGCGGGCGACGCACGCTCGCGGCTCGCCGGCGAGATCGACGTCGCGGGACTCCGGGAGGCGGTGGCGCGGGAGAGGGGCCACGTCGTCCTGGTCAACTTCTGGGCGACATGGTGCGTCCCGTGCCGGGAGGAGTTTCCGAGCCTCTCGCGCCTCCAGGAACGGAATCGGGTCGCGGGCCTGCGCATCGTGGGAGTCTCCACCGATTTCGAGAAGCAGAGGCCGGCCGTGGAGAAGTTCCTCGCGGAGCGCCGCCCGGCGTTTCCGAATTACCACCGGAAGAAAGGGGGAGACGACCAGGCTTTCATCGACGCGGTCGATCCCTCGTGGGGAGGCGAGCTGCCGTATTCCGTCCTCTTCGACCGCTCCGGCCGGAAGGTCCGCTCCTTTTCGGGGAAGCTTCCGATCGCGTCCGCCGAACGGGAGATTCGAAAGCTGCTTGCGAGCCGCTAACGCGGCCGGGGACGCCGCCGGAATCGCGCGTCGATGCCCCACGTGCGACCCGCGTCGGCCAGGAAGAGGAGCCAGAGCAGGAGCAGCGCGAATTTCGTCGGGAGGCCCGCGGTGGCCCACTGTGCCCAGCCCCCTTTTCCGAGGTCCGTCTGCCCGAGAAGGAGGATGACCATCAGGAGAATGCCCCCGATCGTCGCGGCGCGCGTCAGGAAACCGAGGATGAGCGCGACGCCCAGGGCGAGCTCCGCGAGCGCGAAGAACCACCCGAATCCCGAGGCGTTCGGGATCACGACGGCGCGCAGAAAGTGGCTCCAGAATGGCCAGGCCTTGCCGGCCGCCATCTCGCGAGCGGATTCGGCGAACCCTCCCCGGACGAACTCGCCGGTGATCTTCGAAAAGCCTTCGGCGAAAAAGATGACTCCGGTCGCGATTCGAACGATCGCGACCGCTCGTGCGGTGCCGGTCGAAGCCATGTGGAGAGTTTAACTTCCGTCCCTGGTTCGGGAATTGCTTCCGGGTCCGTGGCGGTTTGGTCTGGCGCGGGCGAGTCGCCCGGAACAAGGAGAAAGTCGAATGAAAGCTGGTTCGCTACGCCCGAAGAGTGCGGTGATTCTCGCGGTCGCGACATCCCTCTGCGGCTCGTTTCTCTTCGCCGCTCGTCCGACACACGTCGTGCGCCGCGGAAACGCGCTGCGCCCGGCGGCGGCATCCGCGTCCGCCGTCTCCTACTCCGTCGAGGTGCCGGTCGTCACCCGGGTCGTGGGAACGGCTCTCTTCCGGACCGCAATCGACGTCTCGAACAACACATCGGCCGGTACCGCGGCGAGCCCGGTGCTCGCACACTTCCAGTACTCCTACAACCGGGTCAACGCCGACGGCACTACGAGCTTCTTCCGGACGCCGATTCAGACGATCAACCTGCTCGCGTTCGACAACTTCCACACCGACGATTTCGTGGCCTACCTGGGAACCCTGCCCGGCGCGCTTCAGCCCGGCGCCGACCAGAGCTCGTTCGGGACGCTGCTCGTGACGTTCGAGAACCTGCCCTCCAGCCAGGGCTGGGAGGGAACCGTTTTCGCGCGGACCTACAGCCCGAACCCGACGGGACCCGGCACCGTCGCCATCGCGTATCCGGCGTCGCTCTTTTTCGAGTCGGCGAACCAGGCCCTGGTCGCCACGATCCGCGACACGCAGACAGCGGCCACGGTGGCCGGCCGGCTTCGAACGAACATCGGCGTCCGGAACACGGACATCCGGGGAACCACCCAGACCGTCACCGTCCAGCTCACGTTCTACGACGTGACGCCGGGCAACCCCACGAACGGTCAGCGCGTCGGCAACGTCGTGACGCTCGCCAACCTGCAGCCCGGAGAGGTTCGGCAGGTCAACAACGTTCGCGCCGCAGCGGCGATCCCGGACAATGTCACAGGAATGCTCGCATTCGCCGACATCGTCGGCGCCACGGCGACGAGTCCGACGATCGAAGGATATGTGAACATTCTCGACGGCGACACGCAGGACGGCGCGTTCTTCGAAATGAAGTGCGCCGACACCGACGGCTGCGGAAGCTGACCGAGCGGCCGATTCGGACGCTCGGTCATCCCGAGCGAAGTGAGGGATCTCTCATCCCGAGCGCAGTGAGGGATCTCTCATCCCGAGCGCAGCGAGGGATCTCGATCAGACGCGGTTGAGCCCGGCCGCGCCGATATCGCGGCGGAAGTGCTTGCCTTCGAACTGGATCTTTTCCGCGGCCTCGTAGGCGCGGGCGATCGCATCCGCCAGCGACGGCGCGGTCGCGGTCGCGACCATGATCCGTCCTCCCCCCGTGAGCAGCCGGTCCCCGTCCTGCTGCGTGTTCCCCTGGAAGATCTCCACGCCCGGGACCCGCGCCGCCTCGGTCAGGCCCGAGATCACTTTCCCGGAGACCGTGACCCCGGGATATCCGGAAGCGCAGAGGACGACCCCGGCGCAGACTTCCGCCTTGACCTCCAACGGCGAAAAACGCTCGAGCTCCCCGTGTGACAGAGCGGCGGAGAGCACCGCCGCCATGTCCGTCGCGACGCGAGGCAGGATGACTTCGGTCTCCGGGTCACCGAACCGCGCGTTGAACTCGAGGACCTTCGGTCCCAGGTCGGTCACCATCACACCCGCGTAGAGCACCCCGCGAAATGGCCGGCCCTCCTGCGCGAGCCCGCGCAGCGTCGGCCAGACGATCTCGCGCAACGCCCGGGAAGATCCTTCGGCGTCGAGCACTCCGGCCGGCGAATGGCCCCCCATCCCTCCCGTGTTCGGCCCCCGGTCGCCGTCGTAGAGCGTCTTGTAATCGCGGGCGGTGGGGAGCGGCAAAGCGACCTCGCCGTCACAGATCGCGAGGAAGGACGCTTCGTGACCGTGGAGAAACTCCTCGACCAAGACCCGATCGCCGGCGGCGCCGAATACGCGCTCGCCGAAGAACAGCCCGAGAGCCCGCTTCATGTCGTGAGCAGACTCGACGATCAGGACGCCTTTGCCCCCGGCGAGGCCGTCGGCCTTGAGAACCGTGGGATAACCCAGGCGGTCGACCGCCGCGCGCACTTCGTCGGCGGAGCTGCACACCTCGGCCGCCGCGGTCGGGATTCCGTGCCGCCCGAAAAACTCCTTGGCGAAAACCTTCGAGGTCTCGATCTGCGCGGCCAGACGGCTGGGTCCGAAGATCGGCAGCTCGCGCTTCGCGAAGAGGTCGGCGATCCCGAGCGACAGGGGGACCTCGGGTCCGACGACGGTCAGGTCGATCCGCAGCTTCTCCGCGAAATCGGCGAGCTCCACGATCTCTCCGGAGGAAACCGGAAGGCAGTCCGCGACCTCGGCAATGCCGGGATTGCCGGGAGCGCAGTAGATCTCGCCGGCGTCGGAGCTCTTCGCGAGCGACCAGCAGAGCGCGTGCTCGCGCGCGCCTCCGCCGATGACGAGGATCCTCACGGACGCGCATTCTAGTCCGCGCCCGCCCGGCGTTTCCGGCGCCGCGACCCGCCGCGGTCTCGGGGGGATCGGTCCGCTCCTCCGTTCGCGGGAACGACTTCGAACCGGTCGAAGCGCCCCACGAATCCCAGGAGAGTCTCGAGAGATCCATAGGGCGCGAGCACGGCTCCGAAGCGACCGCGCTCGGTCGCGACGACGACGCCGCCGTCGAGCGCCCGCGCTTCGAACGCGATCCTTCTCCCCTGCCACGCGCGTCCGCCGTGATTGGTGACCCGGACGCGGCAGAGGGTGACAGTGTCGCTGGAGGTCTGGTGATCTCTCTCGATCGAGAAGGTGAGGTCCTGCCAGGGGACGGCCCCTTCGGATCCCGAGAGTGCGAAAAGAAAAACGAGCAACGTGAGCATCCGGTCCTCCCCATTCGGAGGCCGGAGAACGCCCCGCTCGACGATGACGGAAAGAGGCTACAGCCTGGAAACGCTGGAGGGAAGTTGTCAGGATATTTGACACCCGCGCGCAGGCAGGTCTACTGTCTTTCGCGTTTCATGAAGAAAGACTTTCGCCAGGCGGTCGCCGAAGACGTTCTGCTCGCCGACGGAGCGATGGGGACCCTCCTCGTCTCCCGCGGCGCGTCGCCGGACCAGGCCAAGTCGCCGTTGAACGTGTCCGACCCGGAAGCGGTGCGCGACGTCCACGAGGACTATCGCGACGCGGGCGCGAGGATCGTCACGACGAACACGTGGGACGCGAACCGGGTGAAGCTGGCGGCGCACGAGTGGGCGGACTCGCTCGAGAAGATCAACCGCGAAGGGGTTCGGCTGGCGCGCGAGGCGGCGGCGGGTGAGATGGTCTTCGTCGCCGGCTCGATCGGGCCGCTCGGCGCTCTCGTCAAGCCGTACGGGACTCTGACGATGATGCAGGTGCGTGAGATCTTCCAGGAACAGGCGCGCGTTCTCCTCGAGGCCGAGGTCGACCTCGTTCTGCTCGAGACTTTCGGCAGCCTGCTCGAGGCGGCCGAGGCGGTGCGCGCAGTCCGCGACCTGTCCGAGCAGATCCCGATCCTCGCCGGGATGACGTTTCTCGCCGACGGCCGGACGGCGTTCGGCGAGAGCGCGGACCACGCTCTCTCGACCCTGGCGATGGCCGGCGCCGACGTCGTCGGCATGAACTGCACTCTCGGGCCACAGGAAACCCACGACGTCTTTTCCCGGCTGCCCGCGTCGATCGCGGCGCCGCTTTCGGTGATGCCGAACGCCGGTTACCCGACGGTCGTCCACGGCCGCAACGTGTATCTCTCCTCGCCCGACTACCTGCGCGGATACGCGGAGGCCTTCGTCGAGTCCGGGGCGGCCGTGATCGGCGGCTGTTGCGGTACGACGCCCGAGCACATCCGGGCGATGGCGAGAGCCGTGTCCGGAAAGAAACGAGCCGCGGCGACCGGGCGGGCGGCGGTCCGGATCGAAGGCCCGGCGCTGAAGATCGGTCCTCCGGTGATCGAGACCTCCCGGTTGAAACGCCGCCTCGCCGACCGCAACGCGTTCGTCGTGACCGGGGAGATCGAGCCCCCGCGCGGCGTCGATCTCTCGGCCGCGATCGAGGGAGCCCGGCTCCTCAAGGCGCACGGCGCCGACGCCGCCAACGTCACGGACAACCCGATGGCGCGGCTGCGGATGTCTTCGATCGCGGTGGCCGCCCTGATCCAGCGCGAGGTCGGCCTGGACGCGGTGGTCCAGATCACGACCCGCGACCGCAACGTCCTCGGTCTCCAGTCGGATCTCCTGGGCGCCGCGGGGCTCGGCCTGAAGGCGCTCCTGTGTCTCGGCGGCGATCCTCTGAAGATCGGGGACTATCCGCAGGGCAAACAGGTGTCGGAGGTCGACGTGCTCGGGCTGATTCGAATGGCGAAGGGCTTGAACGCCGGCGCGGACCTCGCGGGCAACGCGATCGGGTCCGCGACGCAGTTCGCCATCGGCTGCGCGGCGAACCCCGCGGCCTCCGACCTGGACGTCGAGCTTTCGAAGCTGCGCGCGAAGATCGAAGCCGGCGCGAGCTTCGCTCAGACGCAGCCGGTTTACGACGCCGAAGCGCTCGAACGATTCCTCGCCTGCGACGAGGCTCAGGCCATTCCGGTCCTGATCGGCTTGATTCCGCTGCGATCGCTCAAGCAGACGATGTTCTTCGCGAACGAGGTTCCGGGAATCGTGGTGCCGGAGGCGGTCCAGGAGCGCATGCGCCGGGCCGCGGAGAAAGGGACCGAGCACGAGAAAGCCGAAGGCCTGGCGATCGCGCGAGAGCTCGCGGTCGCGATTCACCAGGTCGCCCGCGGGGTGCACGTGATGCCGATGGGGAAGTACAAGCTCGCGACCGAGATCCTGGAAGCGATTCCGCTGGAGTCGGCTTCCAGCCTTCGCACTCGGGTTTCGGGGGCGTAAGCCGCGCACGGCGCGGAATGAACCTCCGGCGCCGACCGTTTCCGTCGCGGGCACAGACCCTTTTTTCATAGAATTCGCACTTTCGGCGGGACACGACGCACCCGCCATCGGGAGGGTTGAAATGAAAAAGACGATTCGCGGTCTCGCGGCGGTCGCGGTCTTCGGCGTCGCAGCGCTGGTCTCAGCCGGCGCGCAGGCGCGGCTGAGGGGCAAGGTCACGGATGCGTCGGGGAACCCGGTCGAGGGCGCCACCATCACGTTGACGACCCCCAGCATCCGCATCTTCAAGATCACTCTGAAGAGCGACAAGAAGGGGGAATACGGAACGATCCTGAACGACGCGACGATCCCTTATCACCTGAAGTTCGAGAAGGAAGGGTTCGCCCCGATGGAGGCCGACAAGAAGGTGCCGGTCGGCGACGTCGGCGTCGTGGACGCGAAGCTCCAGACGACCGCGCAGGCGGGAGCCGCGGCGGCCGCGCACGCCGCTCCGGCCGCACCTTCCCCGAGCGACCAGGCCGCGACGACGTTCAACGAGGGGGTCGACTTGTTGAACGCCGGGAACAAGTCGGGAGCGGAGGCGAAGTTCCAGGAGGCGGTCCAGAAGAACCCGGACCTGCCGCAGGCGTGGCACGCGCTCACCACGCTCGCGTACGAAAAGAAGAACTGGCCGAAGACGCTCGAATACGGCCAGAAGGCGGTCGAGCTCGATCCTTCTCTGACCCAGATCTACGGCCTCATGGCCAACGCCGCCCAGCAATCGGGAGACAAGAAAGCCGCTGCGGAATGGCAGGCGAAATACGAGTCGGCGAACCCCGATACGCCGGAGAGCCTCTACAACAAGGGGATCGAGGCGTACAACCAGAAGAAGATCAAGGACGCGGAAACCCTGCTTCAGAAGGCGGTGGAGGCGAAGCCCGACTTCGCGCTGGCGCACTTCTGGCTCGGGATGGTCTCGTTCAACCTGAACAAGAAGCCGGCCGCGCGGGAGCATCTCGAGAAGTACCTGTCGCTCGATCCGAACGGCTCGGAAGCGGCGACGGCGAAAGAGATACTCCCGCTCGTCAAGTAAAGCGGGGCCCAGGAACCGGGGGACCGCGTATTTGGAGGCCTGACCCGTTAAATCGGAACGCGGTCGCGGACGCGGCGCGGTCGACGCGCGGCCGACGCCGGAACGGGAGCCGGGCGCGGCGGGTTCAAAAGGCGGTGAACCCATCGCAGCACCCGGTCGAAGAGGTCTTCGCGGCGCTGCGTCGACTGTAGATCGCTCGTCGTGATTCTCACGCCGTGGTCGGGGAGCAAGCCCGACGCCACGCGCCCGCCGCGCGCTAACGCGAACTGCCGGCGGAAGTTGCGGCCCGGCCTTCCGCTCGGGCGTGACCGTCCGGGGCAGCGGGTGCCCCATGGATTGCGACATTTTCTGCCACAATCGCCGCCGTGGGCCGAAAGGGCGCCTTCAAGGATCGGCCGCTCTGGCGGCGTCTCCAGACGATCCACCACCAGATCAAGGAACGGCGATATCCCAACGCGACGGGGCTCGCAAAGGTCCTCGACGTCTCGACCAAGACCGTGCAACGCGACCTCGACTATCTCCGGAACGAGCTCGCCGCACCGATCGAGTTCGACCGCGACAACAACGGCTACCTCTACTCGCGCAGCGATTACGTCCTCCCCTTCCTGCCGGTCGACGGCAGGGATCTTTTTTCCATCGGGGTTGCGGCGCAGGTCCTGTCGCTCTTCGGGGGGACGCCGCTCGGGCGCGATCTCAAGAGCTGCTACGAGCGACTCGCCGAGCTGATGCCGCCGGCGGTGCGCGTCAGACCGGAAGTCGTCATGGAGAAGCTCGCTCTGCGCGCCGCGGCGTTCCGGCCGGTAAAAGAGGAGACGTGGCAGGCCGTCTCCGAGTCGCTGCAGAGAGGTGTCGCGCTCGCGCTCCGCTACCATCGGCCGGGAGAGCCGCCGGGCGACGAGCGCATCGTGAAGCCCTATTCGCTCGTGGTCTTCGGGCGAGACTGGATGATGCTCGCTCTCGACGAGACGGACGATCGCGTGAAGAACTTCTATCTGGCGCGGATCGAGAATGCGCGGCCGACCGACCGGCGTTATTCGATTCCGAGGGACTTCGACCCCGAGAGATTCTTTCGGAACACGTTCGGCATCTTCGTGGGAGGCGGCAAACCTTTCCGGTTTCGCGTCCGTTTCTCCAGGGAGATATCGGAGGAGGTTCGGGAGCTGCAGTTCCACCCGAAGCAGAAGATCGAGACCGGTCCGAACGGAGAGGCCATCCTCGAACTTCCGGCCGAGTCTCTGAAGGAGGCGAGGCGCTTCGTTCTCGGCTATGGCCGCGACGCTGTGGCGATCTCGCCGCCCGAGCTGGTCGAAGACTTGAAAAAGGAGACCTCGATGATCCGCCGCGCCTACGATCGAACCACGTCCGATGAGAATTAGAGCGGTCTCGGGCCTGATCGCCTTGATCGCTCTGGCGACGGGGTGCGCCTCGACTGGCCTCGTGCCGGCGGCGTATCCGGACTCGACGGTGCCGTGCCCGGCCGGGACCGGCGCCTGGAACCTCGAAGTTCTCGATCGTCGAATGCGCCGCGAGGGGAGCGAAGGAGTCCAGTCTCTGGTCTCCGAGTCGATTCGGAAATCGTTCCCGGGTTGCCGGTGGAACGCCGGCGGAAACGACGCGACGCGCCTGGTCATCGAGATTCACCGGTTCGCCTCGACGCAGGAGGGAAACACCTGGGAGGCCGCAGCCGACTGGTCCGTGGTCGTAACCGACCCCGCCGGCCGGAAGTTGACCGAGTTCGAGGCGAACGAGGAGGTCTCGAGGCCGAACTACAGGGGCTCGAACAACGCCAAAGAGTCGCTCCACGAAGCGTTCGACCGGGCGATGCGCAAGACCTTGGCGGGATTGCGCTCCGTCTCCTCCGGGGGTGCGGCTTGTCTCCCCCGGAGGACGCCCGCGGCCGGCGCGGCGGCGCCGGAGCTCGGGGCTCTCCTCTTATCCTCTTGGACCGACATGACTTGGACGGCCGGCTCCCCGGCGGAGCTCTGGCCTGAAGTGGAACGCTTCTCGCAGCCGGAAACGGTGGAGGTTTTATGAAATCGACATCCCGAGCCACCATCTTTGCGACAGCCCTGCTCCTGGGGGCCCTGCCGGTCGCCGCCGCGACCGCGAGCCACGTCTTCGATCTTTCCTCGATGCTTTCCGGGACCTACGAAGGAACGACTCCCGGTAACGAGATGCGGCTGACGATCCGATCGATCACGACGGACCCGAGCCATCTGTACGACCTCTTCCTGACGGCGATCGGGAAGTATCAGGGTCAAAACGTCCGGCAGCAGGGGCTGATCCGGCTCGAACAGCAGGGCGACGGCGTCTACTTCGGGTACATCCCCCACTTCGACCCGACCGTCTCCTCGATGTCTCCGGAGGCCGCGAGGTTCACGGACGACGAGGCGAACGCGGCCTGCGGCTCGGTGCTGAAGGCCAAGGGGGACGGGTTCGCCGGTGAGACCGCGGGATCTTCGTGCATGCGGGCGATCCGCGGGGCGCTCGGCAAGTGGACCCTCGAGATCGAGCCCGGCACGATCCGCATCCGAAACGTGAAGTCGGGCGAAACTCTGCGGTTCAAGCGCGCCTCAAAATAAAGGTGGGGTCAGATATTCATTAACCACCACCGCTATTGATCATGCCGAACTGGTCTTGCCACTTTGCGGCGCAAAGTGGCAAGTGGAGACCTGACCCCTTCCTGACTCCGAGTCGACCTGTCCCCTCTACTCGAACAGGTCTCCCATCGTCGGGCGTGGATCGGCGGGCGGAGTCATCTTCGTGGGCGCGCCGGGGCTTTCCTCTCTCGGAAGGAACTTCTCCACGATTTCCTTCACGAACCGGGAGAAATCCCCTCTCAAGATCCATTTCAGCACCCCAGGTTCTTCCCGAGAGAGCGCGCGGAGCGTCCGCCCACGGTGCCGTCCGAAGTTGATCGTCGGCTCTC